>NZ_KB906232.1:0-84363 GCF_000381225.1 Thioalkalivibrio sp. ALMg3
TTGACCTACCTCCCCGTTGTCGTCGCGCCGAGTGGAGAGGCTTTTCGCGGGACGATTCTAAATAGACACGGGGCGCTGGATGTCTGAGCGGAGCCGAAGGCGTAGCGAGTTCAGCGCCGCCCGCGAAAAGCCTCGGAGCGAGGGAAACCCCGGCCCGCGCAGCGGGCCGGGGTCGCGGCAGTCGGGCGTGTTTCTTGGGTACTTCTTTGCACGAGCAAAGAAGCCAGTTTTTGATCAACAACGGGCGCGGTGCGCTCGCGAGAGAGCGCGTGGCAGGCGGCCCGACGAAGCCACCGCAAACACCGAACGCTGAACCATCCCCAGCCACAACATGGCAGGTGGTAGACCGAAGCCACCGTAAACACCCGATGATGCACCATGATCGCGGACCGCACGGCGGGAGGTCGAGCATGGCCGGCGGGAATGGGTCGTCAGGCGCGTGGTGGGGCGCGGGCGTCGTCGCGCCAGAGCCAGAGGATGGCGACGGTCAGTACCGCGATCACCGGCAGCATCGCCAGGTTCAGGCCATCCCAGCCCAGCGGTCGCAGTAGCGCACCGGCCAGCAACGAACCGGCGGCGACCAGGGTGAACACCGTCAGGTCGTTCACGCCCTGGACCTTGCCCTTTTCGCCGGCCGTATGGGTCGTGGTGAGCAGGGTGCTGCCGCCGATGAACAGAAAGTTCCAGCCGACCCCCAGCAGGAACAGCGCCAGCCAGAAGTGCGCCAGTGTCTCGCCATGCGCGGCGATGGCGACACTGAAAAGCACCAGGGCGTTGCCCATTGCGAGCACGCGCGTAAGCCCGAGACGCGTGATCAGATGGCCGGTGACGAAGGATGGGGCGAACATCCCGAGCACGTGCCACTGCATCACCAGGGCGACCTGGCCCATGTCGAAGCCGGCCTGGCGCATGGCCAGCGGGGTTGCGGTCATCAGCAGGATCATCACCGCGTAGCCCAGGGCGGCCGTTGTCAGCGCAACGACGAACCGGCCCCGGGGCATGATCTCGCGCAGGGGACGGGATATGGCACGTTCTGCTGCCGGCGGTGTTGGTACGCGTAGCCAGGCCAGCAGCAGCATGGCCAGCAGGGCGAGTGCCCCGAGCAGAAGGTAGGGACCGGCTTCCGGCGTCTGTGGCAGCAGGGCCTGGGCATGGTGGGCGTTCCACGGGCCGAGGAAGGCTGCGGCCACGCCCCCGGCCATGACCAGGGAGATGGCGCGCGGGCGGAAGGCGTCGCTGGCGACATCCGCCGCGGCGAAACGGTAGTACATCGCGAAGGCCTGGTAGGCGCCCAGCAGGAGATTGCCGAGCACGAAAATCCAGAAGGCCTCGGCGAATACCCCGACCGCGGCGATTGCCGCCCCGCCGAAGCCGCCGACGCCCGCCCCCAGCAGGAAGCCTGTGCGCCGCCCGAAGCGCTTCATGAACAGCGAGGCCGGCAGGGTGATGACCAGGGTCCCGATCATCATGGCGGCGACCGGCAGGGTTGCCAGCGACGGGTCGCTGGCCAGGCGCTCGCCGACCACGCCGCTCAGGGTCATCACGGTCACCGCGGCGATCAGGAACAGGGCCTGGCCGAGGGCAAGGATCAGGACATTCGCGCGCTCGCGCGGGGTGGTCTGGCCGGACATGAGATTCCTTTCGGCATTGGGCCCGGGCCTCATGGCCCGGTTCGGGTAACTGGGTCAGCGGCGCGGATGGAACTCGAGCACCGCCGAGTTGATGCAGTAGCGCAATCCGGTGGGCGCCGGGCCATCGGGGAAGACGTGGCCCAGGTGGGAGTCGCAGGCGGCACAGCGGACCTCGGTGCGCTCCATGCCCAGCGCGCGGTCGCGGTGTTCGTCGACGGCGGCAGCGGACACGGGGGCGGTGTAGCTGGGCCAGCCGCTGCCGGAGTCGAACTTGGCTGCGGAGTCGAACAGCGGCGCGCCGCAGGCGGCGCAGTGATAGAGGCCGTCCGCCTTATGGTCGTTGTAGGCGCCGGTGAATGGCCGCTCGGTCCCGCCCTCGAGGGCGATGTGATACTGCTCCGGTGTCAGGCGGTCGCGCAGTTCGGCGTCGGTCGGGCGTTGGGATGAGCTCATGCAATCTCCGGGTTGATGCTATTGTTTGCGAATCGAGAATGGGTCTTCCGGTGGACCGGGAAAATTATCCCCGGTTCTCGGCCGGGTGGCCAAAGACTGGACCGCTGGAGGTGGTCGTGGGTTGTCCCGATTGCGAACGTATCGATCTGCTGCCGGCGGCCTCCGGCACTCTTTACCTGGCACCGGTGCTGGCGCACACCCGCGCGGCCCTGCGCCAACGCATGGTGGACGAGCAATTGCCCTGCGCAGAGCCGAGCTCGGGCATCCTGGCCCTGCCGGTCAAGGGTGCCGGCGGGCTGGGCGAGATGCTGGTGCGGCTGGAGCAGGCCCTGAGCAGCTCCGAGCAGGCCGGTTGCCGCGCGACCTTCGTGCCGGAAGGCGAGGACTTCGGGCTGGCGCATCTGCAGGACACCCACCTGCTGTCCACGCTGATTGCGCGGCACAACGCGCGCGATCTCTCCGCGATCCTGGCCAACGACACCCTGGACTTCCACTTCCAGCCGATTGTGCATGCCGCGAACCCCACCGAGGTCTTTGCCTACGAGGCCCTGGTGCGCGCCTCCACACCGGGCGGCGACATCATCCCGCCGCTGGACCTGTTCAAGACGGCGCGCAATGCCGAGCTGCTGTTCCATCTGGATCGTTCCGCCCGGATCAATGCCATCCGTCGTGCCAGTGAGCGCGGGGTCCGTAGCCATCTGTTCATCAACTTCAACCCGACCGCGATTTATGACCCGGCCTTCTGCCTGGAAACGACCGTGCGCGAGATCATGTCTCGCGTGCCGGGCCAGCCGGGGCCCGCCGGCTTCGTGTTCGAGGTGATCGAGAGCGACCAGGTCAACGACATGGAGCACCTGTCGCGGATCGTCGAGCGCTATCGCCGCGCCGGGTTCCAGGTCGCCCTGGACGACCTGGGGGCGGGGTACGCATCGCTCAACATGCTGTCGCAACTGCGCCCGGATTTCGTGAAGATCGACCGCGAACTGGTCAGCGGGATCGACCAGGACATCTACCAGCAGAAGATCCTCGAAAAGATCATCGAGCTGGCGCGGGATCTCGATATCCGGGTCGTGGCCGAGGGCGTCGAGACCGTGGAGGAATGGCGCTGGCTGAAGGAGCGCGTGGATCTCTGTCAGGGCTACCTGTTCGCGCGCCCGGCCGCGGAGCCGCCGCTGCCGAACCACCCGGAGTCCTGACTACCCATCCGTTCTACCCCCGGGCGTTGGCGGTCATGGGTCCGAATCGCTGCAGAAGCACAAACAGGGCCGGAATCACCACCAGCGTCAGAACGGTCGCAGCCAGGATGCCGCCGATGATCACCGTGGCAATCGGCGAGAAACGTTCGGCCCCGACGGCCATCTCCAGGGCCAGCGGCAGCATCCCGGCGATGGTGGACAGGGCGGTCATCATGATCGGACGCATGCGGGTTTCCACCGCCTCGGTGACGGCGGCGTAAATGTCCCGGCCCTCGGCCAGTCGGCGCCGGGCCAGGTCGAGCAGGATGATGCTGTTGTTCACGACGATGCCGATCAGCAGGACGATCCCGAGCAGCGCCGGCATGGATACGTACTTTCCGGCGATCAGCAGTGCAGCGACTACGCCGATGAACTGCAACGGAATGGCGGCCATGATGATGACGGGGTGGGCGAAGCTGCGGAACTGCACGACCAGCAGCAGGTAGACGGCCAGGGCGGCCAGCAGCAGCGCCCGCATCATGTGGCCACGCGCCTCGTCGAAGTCTGCCTGCTCGCCGGCCAGCGTCGCCGGGTAGCCATCCGGGGCGGCGAAGGTGTCCAGGCGCTGCTGGACGTCGGCCACCACCTCGGACAGTGGACGCCCCAGATGGAAGCCGAGGATGTCCAGGGTCCGCTGTCCGTTTTCCCGCGTGACGATGCGCGGACCCAGGGTGTGTTCAAGGCTTGCGACCTCGCTCAGGGCGATCGGGCCCTCGCGGGTGGGCAGCAGGATGCCCTCCAGGTCTTCCGGATAGCGGCGGTCCGATACCTGGTAGCGCACGACCACGTCCAGATCCCGCTTCG
Organism: Thioalkalivibrio sp. ALMg3; assembly: GCF_000381225.1. NCBI lineage: Bacteria > Pseudomonadati > Pseudomonadota > Gammaproteobacteria > Chromatiales > Ectothiorhodospiraceae > Thioalkalivibrio > Thioalkalivibrio sp. ALMg3. The sequence goes on from NZ_KB906232.1 coordinate 4,124, forward strand.
GCGGCTGGCGGAAGCGTGTGGCCACGGCGCCGTCCATGGCCTGGTGCACCGCGCGGGCGATCGCGGTGCCGGTGAGGCCGAGCTCGGCCGCGCGGTCATGGTCGACCCGGATCCGCACCTCGGGGGTGTCGAGGGCCCAGTCCTTGTACAGGTCGGTAATGCCGGGGATGCCGGCAAGATGGTCCAGCAGCTCGCTCGCCGTGCGGTCCAGGGTTTGCGCCTGCTCGCCACTGATCCGGGCGATGATCGGGGCGGCGGTTGACGAGCGCGCGGTGCCGCCGAGTTCCCGGGGCACGGCGAGGGTCACGCCCGGGGTGGCCTCCAGGCGCTGGCGCACGTCGTCCATGATCTCCCACTGTGTGAGGGAACGTTGCGTCCGCGGCACCAGCGTCACCGTGATCTCGGCCTGGTTGACGCCCATGGCGCCGCGGTCGCCCATCGAGCGGGCGCCGGCTTCGTGGCCGAACTGGCTGCTGACATCCACGACGTATTCATGTTCGGCCAGATACCGCTCGACGGGTTCCAGGGTTGTCAGAGTGGTGTCGAGCCGGGTTCCCGGCGCCATGTCGACCAGAACCTGGAAGCTGCCCGAGTCGAAACGCGGCAGCATCTCGCTTCCGGTCATGCGGAGCATGCCCAGGCTGAGTGCCAGGAGTACGACCGCCACCACCAGCGTCGCCAGCGGACGATGCAGTGCCAGGGCAAGGACGTCCAGATAGAGGTTGCGGACCCCTCGCGCCGGCGCCTCCAAGGTCTCCCTCCAGCGCGGGGTGGTGGTCGACGTTGCAGGGCGCAGCCAGTAGGTGGCCAGCAGCGGGATCAGGGTGACGGCCATCACGAACGACGCGCCGAGGGCGAACGCCAGGGTCAGCGCCAGCGGACGGAACAGCTCGCCGACAAAGCCGCCCATGAACGTGAGAGGCAGCAGTACGCCGAGGGTGGTCAGTGTCCCGCCCAGCTTGGCGCCGAAGACCTCGCCGACCCCCTCGATGGCCGCCTGGCGCGGGGGCTGGCCCTCTTCGTCCAGGTGGCGGTGGATGTTCTCGAGGATCACGATGCCGTCGTCGACCAGCAGGCCGATGGCCAGGATCAGCGCCGACATGGTGACCATGTTCAGATCCAGGCCGGCCAGTTGCATCAGGCCGAAGGTCGCCAGGAACGCCGCCGGAATCGAGAGGGCGATGATCCCGGCCTGACGGAGGTCGGCGAGAAACAGCAGGACGATCACCATCGTCAGGGCGATGGCGATCATCACGGTCTGTGTCATGTCGGCGATGACCTTCTCGGTGAACACCGAATCATCGTCGGCGACGACGATGTCCAGCTCGGGCGTGACGTCGCGCAGGGGTCCCAGCGCCTCGCGGACCCGCGCGGCCACCTCCACCGTGTTGGCATCGTCCCGGCGCAGCACCTGCACGGCAATGGCCGCCCGGCCGTCATGACGGTAGGCCGAGCGCGGCTCACCGGGCTCCAGACGGATACGGGCGATATCACCCAGGCGCACCCGGGAATCGCCGTCCGCCTCCAGGATGAGCCCGCGCGCATCGGCCTCGCTTCGCAATGGCGCATCGAACCGCACGACGCTCTCGAGTTCACCGATGCGGACGCGTCCGCCCGGCGCCATGAGATTCCAGTCGTCGAGGGCCTCCAGTACCCGGGACATGTCGATCCCCAGGGCCTCGGCGCGCTCGGGGTCGAGGGCAACATGCAACTCGCTCTTGTGCCCCCCGACCACGTCGATCGCGGCGACACCGGGGATCCACTCCAGGGTTTCGCGGACGGCGTTATCGGCCTGTTCGCGGATCGCGTGGAGCGGCAATGTGTCGCTGGTCAGGGCGATGGTGATGATCGGCTTGTCGGCGGTGGAGAACTCCAGGATCTGCGGTTCTTCGATGGTGGCGGGCAGGTCGGGACGCAACCGTCCGACGGCGTTCTGGACGTCCACTGCAGCCAGGGCGCTGGTGATGCCGTAGTCGAATTCCACGCGCGCCACGGACAGCCCGGTCTGGCTGGAGGAGCTGATCCGGGTGACGCCGTCGAGGCTGGCAAACTCCTCCTCCAGCAGGCGTGTGAGTTCGCGGTCGACGTCCAGGGCCGCCATGCCGGGGTATGCAGTGATGACCGTGACAGTCGGCGGATCGGTGTCGGGAAAGAGCTGGACGGGCAAATCGAAGCGCGCCTGCAGGCCCAGGATCAAGGCGGCCGCCAGAAGGGCCAGCACCGTGTGCCGGTACCGCAGGAGGCCTTCGACCCAGGTCATCGGTCGCTGTCGTCCACGGCCTGCACGGGCCCCCCGTCGCGGACCCGCCGATCCGGGGTCACGATAATGCGGTCACCCGGGTTGATGCCCTCGAGAATCGCCTGTTCTCCATTCGGCAACGACCGTGTCACCACCTCCGTGCGGTATGCGTGTCCGTCTTCCAGCCGATAGACCCATTGGTGATCGGCGTCGCTCCGGACCGCATGTGCCGGTACCCGGATGACCGGGTCCAGATGGTCCAGGACGACCCGGGCCTGTACGGCCATGCCGGGGCGCAACGCCTCCGGCGGGTCGGGCAGGCGTGTCTCGAAGCTCCCGCTGCGCCGGCCGGCATCCAGTGTGGGGTGGACCCGGTCCAGCCGGGTCGTCACGGTGTGTTCCAGGGCGGGGATGGTCAGCTCCACGGCCAGACCGGGTTGGAGCAGCAGGCTGTCGCGCTCCGGCACGCGCAGGACCGCATGCAGGCCCTCGAGGCCGACCAGCTCGATCAGGGGCTGCCCCGAAACCGCCAGGTCGCCGGGGCGGACATGGGTGCGCCGCACCTGAGCGGCGAAAGGGGCCCGTTCCGTCGTGTATTCCAGGCGTTTGCGGGTCAGTTCCAGCGCCGACCGATTTTCGCGGAGCTGGGCCTCCAGTGTGGCGACGCGCTGGCGAGCGTCGTCGAGTTCGCTTTCCGGAATCAGACCCCGGGAAAAGAGGTCCTGCTGGCGATCGAGGTTGCGCCGGGCGGTTGCACGTTCTCCGTCCAGGCGCTGATCGGCGGCCTCTCGCTGCCGGACCTCCAGGCGGGTCTCGTCGGTATCCATACGCACCAGGACGCCATCCGCCTCGACCCGGTCCCCGGCATTCAGGGGGCTTTCCAGTACCTGGGCCGTGACCCGGGCCGAAATGGTGGTCTCGTCATGGGTCTCGATGCTGCCTCGGTACGCAGGGCTATAGAGTGTGACTCCGGTAGGTTCCGCGGCGATCGTGGTGACGGCCGGCGGTGGCACGGTGCGTGCGGCCTCGGGCGAAAACCGCTCCGACAGCCGGTCCGCAGCGCTCCAGACCGTCACCAGCACCACCCCGCCCAGCGCGAGGAGGCCCAGGGTCCGCCGAAGACCGCGACGACCGGATGGAGTCCGGGGTGCGTTCATGTTGTGCTCAGCGTTTTGGGGCGTCTTCCGGCGACAGGGCGCTGACCACCTCGTCCCGGAATGCGCTGTGGCAGGCGATGCAGGCATTTACGAGCCTGCCGTGGTAGCGGATGGACTTGTCCAGATCCTGGTCACGCGCCGCGTCGGCAAGCCCTTCGGCGGCACCGTGCACTCGTTGATCCAGCGCACGGAACTCGCTGACCCGGGACCCTACTGCCGACAGGACACGGCGACGTTCGCCGAGCGAGGGCTTCGGATGATCTGCGATCGCCTCGGCTGCCTCGGTGATGGAAGTGAAGTCCTCGACGAACAACGCGGACTGGACCCGGTTCATGTCGTCCGTGAGCCCCTGCATCACGGACTGGAAGGTATCGGCCGACGCAGTGCTAGCCAGGGGCATGGCGAGAACGGCGACGACCAGGGTGGCACGGGTGAAGGACATATCCAGTCTCCTCGGGTTAGTCGAATGTGTTCGGGTGCGGGCCGGGTGCCTGAGTCGGTTGGTCCTGCGGTGCTCGCAATGCAGGCTCCAGCAGTCGCCACAGCACGTCGCCCTGCTGGTCGAGCGGAAACTCGAAATCGGAGAGTGACCAGCGCATGACCAGCCCCTGGATCATCGCCACGATCAGGCGGGCGGTTTCGGCGGTTTCCATGTCCTGGCGAAAGCATCCCTGGGTGACGCCTTCCCGGAGCAGTTCCTCCAGCCGGGAGGTGTAACGGTCGATGATGTCGCGGACCACGGCCTTCAACTCGGGGTCTTCCAGGTGCAGGCGTTCGGAGAAGATCAGGCGCGGCAGCCCCTTGCGCCGACTGATGAATCGCAATTGTCGGGTCAGGAGGTTGCGCAGGCGGACGTCTGCCGAGCCGCGTCCGGACAGCATCGGTGTGAGTACGTCCAGGAGCCTGCGGCCGATGGACTCCAGCGCCGCGCGGAAGATCGCGTCGCGGGTTGGGAAATGCCGGAAGATCGTGGGCTGGGCGATGCCCACCCGATCGGCAATGGCCTGGGTGGAGACGTCCCGTGCCCCGCGTTCGGCTGTCAGGTCGAGTAGGGCCTGAACGATCTCTTCGCGCCGTTCGTCGCCGGATTTTCGTTGCATGCAAGTAAGTAATCGCTTTCGCTCTTTATGATGCAGATCGTATGAAGTTTATGGGGGGGGTGGCAAGTGGCTGGGGTGCGTGCACAAACGCACGGGTTTCCATAGACTCGGTGTTTATGAATCAGCTCCCGCCCGACGCCCGCAATCCGACGCTCGAATCCGCCTACCAGCTGCTGCACGATGCCGAGGTGCGCTATCGCGGGCGCACGGTGGGCACGGTGGCCAGCCTGGACGAGCGGGCGCCTGCGGAAAACTATGCCGACTGCTTCATCCGCGACTTCGTGCCCTCGGGGCTGGTCTATCTGCTGAACGACGAGCCCGAGGTGGTGCGCGACTTCCTCGCGCTGATCCTGCAGATCCGCGATACCCAGGAAGAGATCGAGGGCCATCGCCGCCTGCCGCGGGTGATGCCGGCGAGCTTCCGCGTGTTCACCGACGAGAACGGGCGCGAGTCCCTGGCGGCGGACTTCGGCGATCGCGCGATCGGGCGTGTGGCGCCGGTCGACTCGATGATGTGGTGGGTGCTGCTGCTGCGGGCCTACCAGAACCGCACCGGCGATACCGATTTCATCAAGAGTGCCGATGTGCAGCGCGGCATCCGCTTGATCCTGAGCATCTGCCTGCAGGACCGTTTCGAGGTCTTCCCGACCCTGCTGGTGCCGGACGGCAGCTTCATGATCGATCGGCGCATGGGGGTGTTCGGCCACCCGCTGGAGATCCAGGCCCTGTTCTACGGGATGCTGAAGGCCTCGCTGGCGATGCTCGAACCCTGCGACAAGGACTCGGAGCTCTTGTGCGAGCAGTCCGCGATTCGTACGCGGCAGCTGTCCGATTACATTCGCAATTACTACTGGCTGGATCTCGAGCGGCTGAACGATATCCATCGCTATCGCACCGAGCACTTCGGCCACGAGTCCGAGAACTCGCTGAACATCTATCCCGAGAGCATCCCCGACTGGCTGGTGGACTGGATCCCTTCGGAGAGCGGGTACCTGGTCGGCAACCTCGGCCCCGGACGCATGGACTTTCGCTTCTTCAGTTTCGGCAACCTGCTGGCGGTCCTGTTCGGGCTGGCCGACGAGCACCAGTCGCGTTCGATCATGCAGACCTTCGAGCAGCGCTTCGAGGACCTGATCGGGACCATGCCGGTCAAGATCTGCTATCCGGCGATGGTGGGCGAGGAGTGGCGCCTGTTGACCGGGTCCGATCCCAAGAATACCCCGTGGTCCTACCACAACGGCGGCAACTGGCCGGCACTGTTGTGGGCGTTCACCGGCGCGGCCCTGCGCGTCGGGCGGCCGGATCTCGCGCGTAGCGTGCATGCGGTCGCGGCCGAGCGCCTGTATCGCGATAACTGGCCGGAGTACTACGACGGGCGCCATGGTCGTCTGGTCGGCCGGCGCGCCAACTATCGCCAGACCTGGTCGGCGACCGCGGTGCTTGTTTCGCAGGGCCTGATCGACAACCCCGAGACCCTCAGCCTGTTCGACAGCCCGGAACCCGAGGTGCCATGAAAAAGACCCAGAGCAAGTCACGCGACGGTGAAGGCCTTTATCTCGTCCTGATCAGTGTCCACGGCCTGATCCGCGGACGGGAGCTGGAGCTGGGTCGCGACGCCGACACCGGCGGGCAGACGCTCTACGTGGTCGAGCTCGCGCGCGCGCTGGCCCGCCACCCGCAGGTCGGCCGGGTTGACCTGCTGACCCGGCGGGTGGTCGACAGCAAGGTATCCGCCGACTACGCCGAACCGGAAGAAGACCTGGGCGACGGGGCCCATATCGTGCGTCTGGACTGCGGCCCGCGGCGCTACCTGCGCAAGGAGAAGCTCTGGCCCTATCTGGACTGCTTCGCCGACAACGCCCTGGGGCATATCCGGCGGGTGGGGCTGCGGCCGGACGTGATCCACGGGCATTACGCCGATGCCGGGCATGTCGCGGTGCAGCTGTCGAACCTGCTGGGCGCACCGATGCTGCAGACCGGCCACTCGCTAGGGCGGGTCAAGCGCGAACGCCTGCGCGAGAGCGGGATGTCGGACGCCGACATCGAGGCGCGCTACAACATCTCCACCCGCATTCATGCGGAGGAGGAGGCGCTGGCTCATGCCCACCGCGTGATTGCCAGTACCCGCCAGGAGATTGGCGAACAGTACGCGACCTACGACAACTATCAGCCGGAGCGCATGGAGGTGATTCCGCCGGGCACCGACCTGACGCGCTTCCATCCGCCGAAGCGGGGCCAGCGCAAGCCGCCGATCTGGGCCGCGGTCCGGCGCTTCCTGGAAACCCCTGACCGCCCGCTGATCATGGCCCTGTCGCGCGCCGACGAGCGCAAGAACATCCGCGGCCTGTTGGAGGCCTACGCCGGGAATGACTGGCTGCGCGAGAACGCGAACCTGCTGATCGTTGCCGGTAACCGTGACGACATCGCCGACCTCGACAAGGGCGCGCGCGACGTCATGACCGATCTGCTCCTGCGGATCGATCGCCACGACCTGCATGGCCTGGTGGCCTACCCGAAGCACCACGACTCCGACGACGTGCCGGATCTCTACCGCCTGGTGGCCTCCAGCAAGGGCGTATTCGTGAACCCGGCGCTGACCGAGCCCTTCGGCCTGACCCTGATCGAGGCCGCGGCCAGCGGCGCCCCCATCGTGGCCACCAACGACGGCGGACCGGAGGAGATCATCTCGCGCTGCCACAACGGACAGTTGATCGATCCGCTGGATCCGGAGGGCATCGCCGACGCGATCCAGGCCATCCTCGCGGATCGTCCGCGCTGGCAGCGTTACTCGCGCGCCGGGCTCAAGGGCGTGCGCCAGCACTATTCCTGGGACGGCCACGCCGAGAAATACGTCAAGCTGGTGAAGTCGCTGACCCGCGAGGTGCGCCAGGAGCGCCACCACGAGCGCCGGGTCTCCGGCCACCTGGCGCAGATGGATCGCGCCGTGATCACCGACATCGACAACACCCTGCTGGGCGATGACAAGGCCACTCGTGCCTTCGTCGCCTGGCTCAAGCGCAATCGCAAGCGGGTTGCCTTTGGTGTCGCCACCGGCCGGCGCATCGATTCGGCCGCGGCGATCCTCGAGGAGCATGGCGTGCCCACCCCGGACGTCTGGATCACCTCGGTGGGCAGCGAGATCCACTACGGCACCAAGCAGACCGAGGATCGCGGCTGGGCGCGACATATCAGTCATCGCTGGGAGCCGGACCGGCTGCGCGAATGTCTGCAGCAGGAGAAAAATCTGGTCCTTCAGCCGGATGTGGACCAGCGCGCATTCAAGGTCAGCTTTTTCGTCGAGCCGCCCGGCAGTCTGGATGCGAAGACGGTGGAGACCCGGCTGTACCGCGAGGACCTGCACGCCCGGGTGATCTACTCGCACGACCGGTTCCTCGACCTGCTGCCGGTGCGCGCCTCCAAGGGCCTGGCGGTGCGCTATCTCTCCGACAAGTGGGGCATCCCGCTGGAACACGTGCTGGTCGCCGGCGATTCCGGCAACGACGAGGACATGCTGCGCGGGCGCCTGCTGGGGACGGTGGTGGGCAACCACCAGCCAGAGCTGGAGAGCCTGCGCGGCTTCCAGCGCATCTTCTTCGCCGGGGCCACGCACGCGCGGGGCCTCCTCGAAGGGATCGAGCACTTCGACCTCCTCAACCGCTGCGAAAGCCCGGGCGACGCCGAGGCCGACGAATAGCCCGCGTTTGCTAGCGCCAAGCGCGGGAAGGCCCGAAGAAGGGCCAAGGCCGTTGCGCCACAGAGGACTCGGAGATCGCGGAGTGGGTGGATGTTGCCGCCAAACCCATTTCGCTCTGCGGATTTGCGGGGACGGCCAATCACTTCCAGGCCATGCCCTTCCTGCACGAAGCGCATGGTCGCCTTTCGTGCCTTCGTATGTTTCATGGTGGATTGCCCTGGTGAGGCAGGGCGTCAGGGCACGGGCAGCAGCAGGGCGATCCCGGTGAGGACGGTGACGACCTCGAAGGCGCGCTTGACCAGGCGGTTGCCGTAGTGCTGGGCCGCCCAGGCGCCCAGATATCCGCCAACAAAACTGCCCACCAGTAGCGCCGGCAGCCAGTTCCACTGCACCGTGCCGAGCGTCCCGAGCATCAGGGCGCCCGCCCCGTTCCAGACCAGGCCGACCAGGACCATGGTGTAGGCGACCGCCTGGGTATAGTTCATGCCGTACCAGCGCACCAGCCACAGGGTGACCATCAGCCCCGTGCCCGAGGCCAGCGAGCCGTTCAGGATGCCGATCAGGAACAGACCGGCCGCGCCGATCAGGGCGTGGCTCCAGGAAAAGCCGATCTCGCGCACCACCTGCCCGAGCTGCGGGCGGCGCCAGGAGTACCAGCCGAGGCCGATGGTCAGCAGGCCCAGGGCGATTTCGCCGGCCCGCGGCGGGATCCCCAACACCAGCCAGGCACCGATTAACACCCCAGGCAGACCGGCCAGCAGGATAATGGCTAGGCGCCTGGGCGCGAATGTGCTTTTCTTGACGTGGCGCAGGCCGGCACCGGCACCCAGAGCCACGGATGCGATCTTGTGGGTGGCCAGTGCCACGGGGTAGGGAAGGCCCAGAAAAATCAGGGCGGGCAATTGCAAAAGGCCCGCCCCGCCACCGGCCAACGCGGAGAACCCGTTGGCCACGATGGCGATGAAGACGAGTCCGAGGTGTTCGAAAATGGTCATTTGGGGTGTGTGGAACGGGCAGCGGTCAGGGCTTTTTCGCCCGGCGCTGGCCGGTGCGTTGTTGCTAGGGCTCGCGGTCCCGGTCCAGGCGGATATCTACCGCTGGGTGGATGATAACGGGACCGTACATTATTCCAGCACCCCGCAGCCCGAGACCAGCCAGCGCGAACGCCGCATCTACGACTCCGAGGGGCGCATGCGCGAGATCCTGCCGGCCCCGATGAGCGCCGAGGAGCGGGCGCAGGCCGCGGCCGAGCGCGAGCAGGCGGAGCGCAACCTGGAGGCGACGCAGCGCGCGCGACAGGATCGAGTGGCGCGCGAGCACCAGTTGCGCCGGGCTTACACCTCGCTGGAGGAGATCGAGGAGCTGCGTGAGCGCCGCGAGCGTTCGATTGGCGGCAACGTCCTGCGCAGCGAGGCCCAGGAAAGGACCCTGTTGCGTGAACGCGAGCGCATCCGCCGGCAGCTGGACGGCGCCAATGAAAACTCCTCGCTGGCGGATCGTTACCGGGCGGAGCTGGATGAGCTGGACGCGCGCATTGCTCGCGAGCGCCAGTACCGTCGGGGCCAGCGTGAGCGCCTGTCCGCGATCCACGAGCGCCTGGATCTGGACCGCCGCGACTTTCAGCAACTGGTGCTGAATGGCCGCGTTAACGACTGATCAACGTCCCCACACCCTGGTCGGTCAGTAGCTCCAGCAGTACCGCGTGTTCCACTCGGCCGTCCACGATGTGGGTGGCGTTCACGCCACTGCGCACGGCATCCAGGGCGCAGCGGATCTTCGGGATCATGCCGCCGTGGATGGTGCCGTCGCGGATCATGGCATCCACCTCCGGCGCGGCCAGGCGCGGTAGCAGCGCCCCGCTGCCGTCGAGCACACCCGGGGTGTTGGTCAGCAGGAACAGCTTCTCCGCATCCAGCACCACGGCGAGCTTCTCGGCCGCGGTGTCGGCATTGATGTTGTAGGCCTTGCCGTCGCGGTCGAAGCCGATCGGGGCGATGACCGGGATGAAGTCGCTCTGATCCAGGGTGTGGACAATGCTCGGGTCCACGCCTTCCACCTGGCCGACATGGCCCAGGTCGACGCTGGGTTCGCCCTCGGCCGCGCCGTAGTCGCGCAACGGGGTCGCGCGGATCATCTGCCCGTCCTTGCCGGTCAGGCCGACGGCCCGGCCGCCGAAGCGGTTGATCAGCGACACGATCTCCTGGTTCACCAGCCCGCCGAGCACCATCTGCACCACGTCCATGGTCTCGCGGTCGGTCACGCGCAGGCCGTTGACGAATTCCGTCTCCTTGCCCAGGCGTTTCAGCAGTTCGCCGATCTGCGGTCCGCCGCCATGCACGACCACTGGATTCACGCCGACCTGCTTGAGCAGAACGATGTCACGCGCGAACGAGGCCTTCAGGTGGTCCTCGGTCATGGCGTTGCCGCCGTACTTGATCACGATGGTCTTGCCTGCGAAGCGCTGGATATAGGGCAGCGCTTCAATCAGTACGTGGGCAACGGAATGGGCCGTCTGGGTATCCATGGCGGGTCCGGTTGTCGGGTTTCGCAGCCGCGCAGTTTAGCACCCCGCCTTGCGGGTGCGTCGGGGCGGTCATGGTCAGCGTCTCCTTGAAGGTCGATTCGATATGCATGGTTTGACCGGTGACGCCGTGGCGGGTATAAAGCTGCGCACCACATACAACAAATGAAGGTGTCCCATGCTCTCGACCGAACAGAAGGCGATCATCCAGCAAACCGTGCCGCTGCTGGAATCCGGCGGCGAAGCCCTCACCCGTCACTTCTACGAGATCATGCTGCGCGACTACCCGGAGGTGCAGCCGCTGTTCAACCAGGCGCATCAGGCCAGTGGCGAGCAGGCACGGGCCCTTGCCAATGCGGTCCTGAACTATGCACGGCACATCGACCGACTGGAGGCCCTGGGCCCGCTGGTGGGCCAGATCGTCAACAAGCACGTGTCGTTGCAGGTGCAGCCCGAGCATTACCCGATTGTCGGCACCTGCTTGTTGCAGGCCATGCGCGAGGTGCTGGGCGAGGAGGTCGCGACCGATGCGGTGCTGGAGGCCTGGGGCGCGGCCTATCAGCAACTGGCCGACATCCTGATCGAGGCCGAAGAGGGCGTGTACACCGCGCACGAACAGCAACCCGGCGGCTGGCGTGGTGCCCGCGCCTTTCGTGTGGAGCGCAAGTTCCCCGAGAGCGAGGAGATCACCTCGTTCTATCTGCAGCCGGTGGACGGTCAGCCCGTTCCGCCGCACCAGCCAGGGCAATACCTCGGGCTGCGCCTGCTGATCGACGGCAAGGAGGTACGGCGGAACTATTCCCTGTCGGCGGCGGCGAACGGCAAGACCCTGCGCATCAGCGTCAAGCGCGAGCCGGGCGGTGTCGCCTCGACGTTCCTGCATGACCGGGTTCAGGAGGGCGACGTGCTGGATGTCTTCCCGCCGGCCGGCGATTTCGTGCTGCGGGCGTCGGATCGCCCCGTGGCCTTCGTGACCGCGGGAGTCGGGATTACGCCGGCGGTGGCGATGACCGAGGCGGCGCTGGCCGACGGTCGCGAGGTGCACTTTCTCCACTGTGCGCGACACGGTGGCGTGCACGCGTTCCACGACTGGGTGGAACGTCAGGCAGAACAGGTGTCCGGTCTGACGCGTCGTTATTGCTACAGCGAACCGCGTGCCGGCGACCAGCCGCACGCGGAAGGCTTCCTGACCCGGGAGCAGCTCGCCGAGTGGCTGCCCGACAGCCGCGAGGTGGATGTCTATTTCCTGGGACCGAAGCCCTTCATGCAGCAGGTGCGCGCCCACCTGCGCGGGCTGGGTATCCCGGACGACCGGGTGAACTACGAGTTCTTCGGGCCCGCCTCCGCGCTGGAGACCTGATGCGGTTGGGGTGCCGGGCCGGGGTCAGCCCCGGCCCGAAGACCCGAAGCCGCCCGCGCCGCGGGTGGTCTCTTCGAAGTCCTCGACCACGCGGAATTTCGGCTGGATGACCGGGACGATGACGAGCTGCGCCAGGCGCTCGCCGATCTCGAGTGTGTAGGCGCTCGCGCCCCGGTTCCAGCAGGAGACCATCAGCGGGCCCTGGTAGTCGGCGTCGATCAGGCCCACGAGATTCCCCAGCACCAGGCCGTGCTTGTGCCCGAGCCCGGAGCGCGGAAGGATCATCCCGGCATAGCCCGGATCCTCGATGTGGATCGACAGCCCGGTGGGGATCAGCTCGGCCGTGCCCGGCTCCAGCGTCAGCGGGGCCTCGATCATTGCCCGCAGGTCCACGCCGGCAGAGCCGTCGGTGGCCGGGGCGGGCAGCGGGAAGTCCGCGCCCATGCGTGGGTCGAGGATCTTCAGGTCAATCTCGGGGACGGGCATTCGGGGTTCCTTGGCAATGACTAATCTGTTTCGCGTGGGTTCAGGCGCTCGATGACCAGGTCGATCAGCGCGCGCGCCAGTTGGGCCTTGGGCTGGTTCGGCAGCGTGCGCTCGCCGCCCTCCCACAGGCACAGCAGCTCGTTGTCGGCGGTGCCGAAGGCGAGGCCTTCGCCGACGCGATTGGCCGCGATCAGGTCGAGCCCCTTGTTTCGGCGCTTGGTCTCGGCGTGCTCGCGCAGGTCCTCGGTCTCGGCCGCGAAGCCCACCAGGAACGGGCGCCGGGGGAGCGTGGCCGCCTGGCGCGCGGCGTCGGCGAGGATGTCCTGGGTGCGTTCCAGGGCCAGATGCATCGTGGGGTCGGATTTCTTGATCTTCTGGGCCTGTGGTTTGGCCGGGCGGTAGTCGGCCACGGCCGCCGCCGCGATCAGGATGTCGGTCGCGGGCAGGCGTTCCATCACCGCGGCGTGCATGGTGGCGGCGGTTTCGGTGGCAACGCCCTCGACGCCGGCGGGCACGGCCTGTGCGGTGGGGCCATGCACCAGGGTCACGCGTGCCCCGGCATCACGCGCGGCCGCGGCCAGGGCGAAGCCCATGCGCCCGGAGCTGCGGTTGCCGATGAAGCGCACGGGGTCGATGGGTTCGAAGGTGGGGCCGGCGGTGATCAGCACCTGGCGACCGGCTAGCGGGGCGTCTGCTGGCTGCAGCAGTTCGCGCGCGATCGCGGCCGGCTCGCGCAGGCGGCCTTCGCCCTGCTCGCCGCAGGCCTGGTCGCCGCTGTCGGGTCCGATCAGGGTCACGCCGCGTTCGACCAGGGTCGCAATGTTGGCCTGCGTGGCCGGGTGTGCCCACATGCGGTGGTTCATCGCCGGCGCCAGGGTGACCGGCGCGGTGGTGGCCAGCAGCAGGGTACTCAGCAGGTCGTCCGCCAGGCCCTGGGCGTAGCGGGCGATCAGGTTGGCGCTCGCGGGGGCGACCACGATGCGATCGGCCCAGCGCGCCAGGGCGATATGGTCCATGCCGGATTCGGCCTCGGCATCCAGCAGTTCGGTGCGCACCGGCGCGCCGGACAGGGCCTGGAAGGTCAGCGGGGTCACGAAGGCGCGGGCACCCGCGGTCATCACCACGCGCACCGCGCAGCCGGCGCGCTTGAGCTCGCGCACCAGCTCGCAGGCCTTGTAGGCGGCGATGCCGCCGCTGACGCCGACCAGTATCCGGGGCTGGGTGTCGTGTTCCGTCATGCGCCGGATTCTACCCCTTAAGGAGACGCTGATTAATTCGCACGTTCGCGCTCGAGTCGATTTTGCTCGATGACAAGGCGCGGCGAGCGAAGTGTAGCCGAGCTACATAAGCGAGCCGCAACGCCGTCAGCGGGCAAAATCGGCCGAGCCCTCAAGGGGTTGGCGCCCCATTTTCCCCGATTCTGCGTTGCGCCGCTTGACCGTAGAGTGACTACGGCACTGCGCACCGCGCCTTGTCTCGGAAAAAATGGGGCACCAACGCGGACGTGCGAATTGATCAGCGTCTCCTTAGCCTTTGTCCTGGCGCGCGGAGACGCCGGCGGTCAGGGCGTAGCGCATCGCATCCTCCAGCGGCAGGTCCAGCGGCTCGACCCGCTCGCGCGGCAGCATCAGGGTGTAGCCGCCGATCTGGTAGCTCATGGGCATGTAGACCGCGAGCGTCTCCGGCCCCCCCAGGTTGTCCGGCAGGCCCTCGAAGTCCTCGCGGGTGACAAAGCCGACCAGTTTGAAGTCGGTGCCGGGGAACGTGACGAGCACGGCCTTCCCGAAGCGCTGATGGATGTCGCCGGAGAGCAGGTTGGTGACGTCGCGCACGGTGCCGTGGATCGTCTTGATCACGGGGATGCGCTGCATCAGGCCCTCCAGCCAGTCGAACAGCCAGCGCACGACATAGGCCTGCAGCAACACCCCGAGGCCGAAGATCAGGCCGATGCCGGCCAGGATCCCCATGCCCGGGAAGTAGAGCAGATCCGGCAGGACGGCCTGCAGCAGGCCCCCGAGGACATCCTCGGCGGTGCTGCCCAGCCACCACAGCAGGGCCAGCGTGATCGCGGCCGGGAGGATCGCGGCCAGGCCGGTCAGGAAGGTGCGGGAGATTCGGCGCACAGCAGGCTCCGTGCAGGGGGGATCTCCGGAATGCTAACGCATTCGTGTCCGCAGCACGGTCGGCTGCCGGTCACGACTGCTCGGGGCGGCACTTCCGTGATCGGGTGCAGTCTATGAAATGGGTTTGAGCGGCATTTTTGCCGATACATTTTTGCCGATAGAAGGAGCGGACGATGAGCGGATGGACCGGGTTGGGTGTGCTGGCGCTGGTAGTCTCGGCGGTTGCCCTACCGCAGGCCTCCATCGCGGGGGAGTCGGACGCGGCCGCGCCCGAGGACTACGCGATGACGCCCGAGGCGGTGGCGCCGGGCGTCTATGCGGTGATGACGCCGGCGCGGGATCTCCCCAGTCGCGAGAACCTCGGCTGGAACGCGAACATGGCGTTCGTGGTGGCCGACGACGGCGTGCTGGTATTCGACACGGGCTCCTCCGAGACCATGGGTGTGGCGCTGCGCGAGGCGATTGCCGAGGTCACGGGTCAGCCGGTGCGCTGGATCGTGAACAGCCACAGCCACGGGGATCACTGGCTGGGCAACCACGCCTTCGCCGATTCCGACCCGGAGATCATGGCCGGTTCCGCCGCGACCGCGCGTATGGAGACGGAGGCCGAAGGCTGGGTCGAGAATTTCCGCGAGATGACCGAGGGCGCGACCGGTGACACCACGCCGCTGTTGCCGAATGTTGCGGTGGACGAGCGTATCACCCGTGACCTTGGCGGCACCGAGGTGGTGATTCTTCCCTCCGGGGGTGCCCATTCGCCGGGCGATCTGAGCATCTGGCTGCCGCAGACGCGGGTCCTGCTGGCCGGGGACGTGGTCTACAGCGATCGTGCGCCGTCGGTCTGGGATGGCGATGTCGCGCAATGGATCGACCTGCTGGACGAGCTGATCGCGCTGGAGCCGGCGGTGGTCGTACCCGGCCACGGTCGGCTGGAGGATGCGCAGACGCTGGCCCGGCTGCAGCGTTATCTGGTCACGCTTTGGGAGGGGATCGAGGAAGGTGTGGAACAGGGGCTGGCCGCTTTCGAGACCGTGCCGCTGGTGCGCGAGCGCATGGGTGACCTGATCGATCACTACCCCGGCTTCGACGACAAGATCGACCGGTCGGTGGCTACCACGTACCCGGATGTCGAGGCCGCGGTGTTCTGAATCCCCGTGTTCAGAACTGCCAGGTGGCGTGCAGCGAGCCGAACTCGGCCGCGCCCTTGGCCTGCCCGCTGAACTCGCGCGAGCGCCAGACATGGGTGTAGCCCAGGCGCACCCCGCCTACATGAAACACGACCCCGGCGGTGAGCTCGCCCACCACGGGGTGCTTGTCTACCGATGGCCCGTCACGAAAGACCGGACCGTCCAGGAACAGGTCGTAGAGCATGAGCCGCGTGTCGATACCGGCAAACGCATAGCCGCCGACGCGCGCGGTGGTCTCGAAGGTGTGGGTGCCGGACAGGGCCGGGCGGATCCGGGGCGGGCCGTAATCGCCCGGCAGGTTGCGCCCCGCGCGCACGATGGCACCGGCATTCGCGAAGGTGAAGGGGGTTCCGGCAGCCGCGCCCCAGTGCGGGGTCAGGTCGGCGCCCCAGCCGTTTGGCGTGCGGTGTGACCGGCCGCGCAGCTGGCGTTCGTAGGCCAGCATCAGCGTCGGTTCATTGCCGATCTGGTGATCCCATCCTTTTGGCTCCGGTGCGCTGGACCAGCTGTGGACCTCCCTCTGGGTGCGTTCGGCCAGGGAGGCCGGGCCGACCGTGCCCAGCGTGACCTGCAGGCGGTCCAGGCGGTTGTCGTGTTCCGCGGCCATGCTGAAATTCAGGTACAGCCAGCCGGCGTAGGGGCGATCATCCGGGTCCGGCGTCGTGCGCTCGATATCCTCCGGGGTGTACATGTTCTGACCCAGGTGGATCGCCGCCTTCAGGCGTTCGGGCTCCTCGCGACGGATGAAGAACGGCAGGCTGTCCGCCACAGTCCGCAGCCACGGTGGCACGCGTTCCTCGCTGCGCGTCCAGCCGATGCGAACCCCGTTGGTGTAGTAGCGATCCTCGCCCCCGAACAGGTCGTTCTCGAATTCGAAGTGCAAGGCATCGACGCCGCTACCGGCCAGGCTGGTTGGGCTGGCGACCGCCACGCACAGGAGTGCCGTGGCCAGCAGGCCAGCCTCTCTCCAGCGGGTGGAGCGCCGTCGGGATGCGGGGGTGTTCCGGTATGATTGGCGCATGGACCTCTCCAACCAGATCATCTTCCTGGCCGCGATCGTGCTGCTGGGGAGCATCCTTTCGAGCGTGATCACCTCGCGGCTGGGTGTGCCCCTGTTGCTGGTGTTCCTGGTCATCGGGATGCTGCTGGGCCCGGAAGGCCCGGGCGGTCTGGTGTTCGAGAATATCACCGTTGCCTATCTGATCGGCTCGGCGGCGCTGGCGATCATCCTGTTCGACGGCGGGATGCGCACACCGGCGCGCAATTTCCGCATCGGGCTGAAGCCGGCGCTGGGGCTGGCCACACTCGGGGTCATCGTCACCTCGGGGCTGACCGGGGCGTTCGCCGTGTGGTGGCTGGGATTGTCCTGGCTGGAGGGGCTGCTGCTCGGGGCGATTGTCGGGTCCACCGATGCGGCGGCGGTGTTCTCCCTGCTGCGCTCGCGTGGGCTGGAGCTGAAGAGCCGGGTCGGCGCCACGCTCGAAATCGAGTCCGGCTCCAACGACCCGATGGCGATCTTCCTCACCATTGTGCTGATCGAACTGCTGCTGATGCCGGAACAGCAGTTCGGCCTGGTGGTGCTGGTCGAGTTCGTCCAGCAGATGGGCCTGGGCGCGTTGCTCGGGGTGGGTGGCGGCTTTGCCCTGCTCGCGCTGATCAACCGGGTGCCGATGGCGGCCGGGCTTTATCCGCTGTTCGCCATGGCCGGGGCACTGGCTATCTTCGGGCTCACCGGGCTGGTTGGCGGTTCCGGGTTCCTCGCCGTGTACCTGGCGGGGCTGCTGCTCGGCAACCGACCGCTGGAGGCCTCGCAGAACATCAAGCGTTTCCATGACGGCATCGCCTCGCTGGCGCAGATCGGCATGTTCCTGATGCTGGGCATGATCGTCGCCCCGTCCGAGCTCCCGCCGGTGGCGCTGGACGCCGGCCTGGTCGCCGCCGTGCTGATCCTGATCGCGCGGCCGCTGGCGGTGTGGATTTGCCTCTACCCGTTCCGCTTTCCCTGGCGCGAGCAGGTGTTCATCTCCTGGGTTGGTCTGCGCGGGGCGGTGCCGATTATCCTCGCGCTGTTCCCCTTGCTGGCCGGGCTGGAACTGGCTGGCTACTTCTTCCACGTGGTGTTCTTCGTCGTGCTGATCTCGCTACTGGTGCAGGGCTGGACCGTCGCCACCTCGGCACGCTGGCTGGGGCTGGAGTTGCCCCCCACCACCGCGCGGGTGCAGCGCACCGAGCTCGACATCCCGGGGCAGCAGGAGATGGAGCTGGTCGGCTACCGTCTGGCGGAGACCACCCCGGTGGTGCGCGAGGCCTGGTCGAACTTCCGCTTGCCGGGCAGCGCACGGGTGGTGGCGCATCTGCGCAAGGGCAAATTGCTGGAGACCCTGGAGCTGCTGGATCTGCACGCCGGCGACCATCTCTACATCATGGTCACGCCCGCGGATCTGCATGACCTCGACCGCCTGTTCGTGCCCAAGGACGAGGTGCCGGAACGCCTCACCGAGCGCAGCGTGTTCGGCGAATTCGCGCTCAACGGCGACGCCCAGTTGGGCGCAGTCGGCATGGCCTATGGCGCCCCGGTCCCGCCCGAACGCCAGGGTGAAACCCTGGAGGTCTATCTGCGTCGCGAGCTCCAGGCCGAACCGGTCGTCGGCGATGCCGTCGATCTCGGCCCGATGCGCCTGGTCATCCGCGAGATGGACGGCGCCCGCATCACCCGCGTCGGCCTGAAGCTGCTGAAGCCTTCTTGAGTGTAAGTCCGGCGGTGCGAGGCCTGAATCTCTAAGGGGCCCTATTTTTCCAGCATGGCCTTCAGGCCGGCGAGGTGGGCGCGGGCGGTGAGCTGCTGGGTCTCGGGGTCCGGCGGCTTGGCGTCGGGCCAGTCGAGATGCTCCCCGGGGAGTTCGTCGAGAAAGCGCGAGGGCTCGCAATCGATGCTTTCGCCGTAGCGGCTTCGGCTTTGGGCGTAGGTGATCAGGAGGGTTTGCTGGGCGCGGGTCAGGCCGACATAGGCCAGGCGGCGCTCCTCCTCGATGGAGTCGTCTTCGACGCTGACGCGGTGTGGCAGCAATTCCTCCTCGAAGCCGACCAGGCAGACATGCGGAAACTCCAGGCCCTTGGCGGTGTGCAGGGTCAGCAGCTGTACCGACTCGTTGCCGTCCTGGGAATCCCGGTTGCGGTCGAGGATGTCCATCAGGCTGATGCGATTGACGATGTCGGCAAGACCCATGCTGCGGGTGTCCTCGGCCTCGTCATCACCGTATTCGGCCGTGGTGTTCGCTCCGCCCATGCGCCCGACCCAGTCGATGAATTCGCGCACGTTGTCCATGCGCCGGGTCGCTGCGCGCGGGTTGGGGCTGTTCTCCAACAGCCAGGATTCGTAGTCGATGTCTTCGACCAAGGCGCGTAGCAGGACGTCCGGGGACTCTTCCGCGCCGCGGCGCTGGAAGCCGTCAATCCAGTCAGTAAAGCGCTCCAGCCGGGCCTGGGCGCGGGCATCCATGTATTCGGAAAGACCGGCGCCGCGGGCGGCCTGCAACAGGGAGGTGCCGCGCTGGTTGGCGTAGTGGCCGAGCTTTTCCAGGGTGGCTGGCCCGATCTCGCGGCGCGGGACGTTGACCACGCGCAGGAACGCGGTGTTGTCGTCCGGGTTGGCGAGCAGGCGCAGGTAGGCAACCAGGTCCTTGATCTCGGCCTTCTCGAAGAACGACTGGCCGCCGCTCAGGCGGTAGGGGATGCCCTGCTCGCGCAGGAGCTTCTCGAACAGCCTGGACTGGTGGTTGCTGCGGTAGAGGATCGCGAAATCCCCCCAGCCCGCGTTGAGACGGAAACGCCGGCGCATCAGCTCGGAGACCACGCGCGCCGCCTCGGTGTCGGCGTCGGAGCAGCCGATGACCTCGATCTTTTCGCCCTCGCCAAGCGCACTCCACAAGCGCTTCTCGAACACGTGCGGGTTGTTCGCGATCAGCGCGTTCGCGGTGTGCAGGATGCGGTTGGTGGAGCGGTAGTTCTGCTCCAGTTTGATTACCTCCAGGCGCGGGAAATCGTCCTGCAGGCGCACGAGGTTTTCCGGGCGCGCGCCGCGCCAGGCGTAGATCGACTGGTCGTCATCGCCGACCACCGTCAGTCCATCACTGACGCCAACCAGCAGGCGCACCAGTTGGTACTGCGCGGAGTTGGTGTCCTGGTACTCGTCGACCAGCAGGTGGCGGATGCGGTCCTGCCAGCGGTTACGCAGCTCCGGATCGTCGCGCAGGCAGTCCACCGGGCGCTTGATGAGGTCGTCGAAATCCACCGCGTTGTAGGCGCGCAGGGCGTCCTCGTAGCGTGGGTAGAGGTTGGCGGCGGCGATGGCCTCCGGGGCATCGGTCATCTGGCTCGCCTCGTGCAGCGCCTCCGCCGGCGTCATCAGGTCGTTCTTCCAGCGGCTGATGTGGCCGACCAGTGCGTCCACCTCGGAGCCGGTGTCATCGCGGTAGGTGATCTCGCGCAGCAACTGCCGGCAGTCGCCCGGATCGAGGATCGA
This sequence comes from Thioalkalivibrio sp. ALMg3, assembly GCF_000381225.1. Classification (NCBI taxonomy): domain Bacteria; kingdom Pseudomonadati; phylum Pseudomonadota; class Gammaproteobacteria; order Chromatiales; family Ectothiorhodospiraceae; genus Thioalkalivibrio; species Thioalkalivibrio sp. ALMg3. Next base: position 24,513 of record NZ_KB906232.1, read on the forward strand.
GAAGCCGGCACGCAGCCCGGCCGCCTGCAGTTCACGGCGCAGGAAATTGAGCCCGAAGGTGTGAAAGGTGGAGACGCTAAGCCCGCGTGCCTGCTCGCGCGCCAGGCGGCCCTGCACGCGCTCGCGCATCTCGCGCGCCGCCTTGTTGGTGAAGGTGATGGCAACAATGCGGCGCGCCTCGAGCCCGCGCTGCTCGATCAAGTGCGCGATCTTCTCGGTGATCACGCGCGTCTTGCCCGACCCCGCTCCGGCCAGCACCAGCAGTGGGTGGTCCGTGGTGGTCACGGCGGCCTGTTGTTGAGGATTCAGTTCAGACACCGGGGTGATCGATTCCTTCTCAGCGGGGCGCGTAAACTAACCCACGATCCAGCATTCATAAAGACAGTAACGGTGAGGGTAAGCCATTGACCGATGTGTCGGGCACTGCAGCCGCGGCCGGGACGGACGGGTCGCTCCCGCGTCTGACCCAGTTTGATTTTCATCAGCGCCTGATGGATGTGCCGGGCTCGGCGATGATTCTGTTCACGCGCCAGGGCTGTGGCGCCTGCAAGGTGATGGGGCGGGTCCTGGCGGAGTGGCAGGCGGCCGCGGATGCGCCTGCCTTGTTCGTGGTGGACGCCGAGACGGATACCGCCCTGGTGCGCGAATTCGAGGTCTTCCATCTGCCGGCGCTGTTCGTGTTCCAGGCGGGCGCCTACCACGGTCGCCTGGAGGCCCCGCCCCGGTTGCCCCTGCTGCGCGAGGCGCTGACCGCCTGCCTCGCGCGCCCACCCGAGGAGGCACCATGACCTCGAGTGACATCGACTGGTGGCCGCCCGCGCGCGTGGTGGAAAGCCCGAACCAGGATGCCCGCCCGCCGGGACAGGACCCGGAGTTGATTGTGGTGCATGCGATCAGTCTTCCGCCCGGCGAGTTCGGCGGACCGCATATCGCCGAGCTCTTCCAGAACCGGCTGGATCCGCAGGCCCATCCCTACTTTGCCGAGATCGCGGCGTTGCATGTCTCCGCCCATGTGCTGATTAACCGCGACGGGTGGGCCACCCAGTTCGTGCCGTTCTCCCGCCGTGCCTGGCATGCAGGGGCGTCGCAGTGGTGCGGACGCGAGCGCTGCAACGATTTCTCCATCGGGATCGAACTCGAGGGGACCGACGAGGATCCGTTCACCCCGGCGCAGTACGCCGAACTGGCGCGGTTGGTGGGCTGGCTCCGGGCACGCTACCCTGGTATTGGCGCGGATGGGCTGGTGGGTCACAGCGACATCGCGCCGGGGCGCAAGACGGACCCCGGGCCCTGCTTCGACTGGACGCGCCTGCGGCGGCAATTGCAGGCGGTGACGGCATGATCGTGGATTTGTTGCGCCACGGGGAGCCGGAGGGCGGTCAGCGCTATCGCGGTCATGGCTGCGACGATCCGCTGAGCCCGCGCGGGTGGGCCCAGATGGAGCAGGCGGTGAAAGGCGAGGCCGGCTGGCAGTACGTGGTCAGTTCGCCGATGCAGCGTTGCCGCGCCTTCGCTGAACGCTTCGCCGCCGGACAGGATTTACCGCTGTCCCTGGCGCCGGATCTGCGCGAGGTGGGCTTCGGCGACTGGGAGGGGCGGACCCGGGTTGAGCTTCAGCGTGACCGGCCGGAGGAGTACCGCGCCTTCTACGCCGACCCAGTCCACGCGCGGCCGGCAGGGGCCGAGCCGCTGGCGGACTTTCGGCGGCGGGTGGAGACCGGCTTCGAGGCGGCGTTGCGGCCCCTGGAGGCCGAGCGCGTGCTGCTGGTCGTGCACGCCGGGGTGATTCGCGCCCTGGTGGGCTGGGTGATGGGGGTGCCGGACGCGCGGCTGTTCCAGTTGGAATGCGACTATGCCAGTCGCACTCGCTTGCACCGGCACCCGACCCGGGGCTGGCGCCTGATCCACGCCAACCGGGTTTGAGTCGGACGCAGCTCCGGTCTACCCGGCCTGGTTGCTGCGCTTGGGGACGGCCTTCACCGACAGGTAGAAGTCGTTGTTCAGCACGTCGATCAGACGATCGATGTTCGGGTGCTTGCCGGGGTTGGCGCGGGCGTCATCGGCGTGGTTGCCGTACATCAGCAGCCCCGAGTTGGCCGCCTTGGGGCCGATGCCGCCGAAGTCCAGCGCCAGCTGATAGTAGATCTGCAGCGACAGGCTCTGGCCTTCCACGTTTTCGATGGTCGCGGTGGGGTTGTAGTCTTCGCCAAACAATTCCAGGCGTTCGATATTGCTGACGTCGGGCAGCTTCTTGGACATGTCGGGCTCCTCGAAATAATGGCGGCATTATCGGGGCATGACCCGGTGGCGACAACCAACCCGCGAAGGCGGCAGGGTCGCGCCGGGTCAGCGACGAAGGCGCCACATGCTAAGATAGCGGCTTTTGTCGAGGGGACACGAACATGTCGCGAAGCGCGTTCATGGAGGCCGCCCAGGCCGCCGCCGATGCCGCCGAGAAGGTAATCCGCCACTATTACGAGGCGGGTGTCGACGTCGAAACCAAACCCGACGATACCCCGGTGACCCGGGCCGACGTGGAGAGCGAACAGGCGATCCGCCAGGTGATCCGCGAGCACTTCCCGGATCACGGTTTCTACGGCGAGGAGACCGGGCAGTCGGACATGGATTCCGACTATGTCTGGCTGATTGACCCGATCGACGGCACCAAGAGCTTCGTGCGTCGCTACCCGTTCTTCTCCACCCAGATCGCGCTGATGTACAAGGGCGATCTGATCCTGGGGCTGTCCAATGGCATCCAGTTTGGTGAGCGGGCCTGGGCGGAAAAGGGCCAGGGCGCGTTCCTGAATGGCGACCCGATCGCGGTCGAGAAGACCACCGATCTGGGGCGGGCCTCCCTGTCCACCGGTAACCTCAAGTCCCTGGCGCAGAATGCTGAAGGCTGGAAGGCACTGGGCGGCATCACGGCCGAGGTGAACCGCACCCGTGGCTACGGCGACTTCTACCACTACCACCTGCTGGCGCGCGGCAGCATCGACCTGATCGTCGAGTCGGACGTGAATATCCTGGATATCGCCGCACTGGCGGTGATCGTGCGCGAGGCGGGGGGCGTGTTCACCAACCTCTCTGGCGGCGAACTGGACCTGCAGACCGCGAATGTCCTGGCCGCGGCCACCCCGGAACTGCATCGTACGGCCCTGACCCGCTTGGGCTGGAAGGGCTAGCAGTCGTCCAAATCCGAGCGACTGCTGGTCGCGTATGGATAAGCGCCTTCCCGGCGGCTCGGTTTGGGCGCATGGGGTTGCCGGCGCCGGGGGTTATTCTCCGGCGCCGTTCCCGTTGGTTCCCACCAGTCCGTGGGTGCGCAGCTTCTTGCGCAGGGTGGCGCGGTTGAGCCCGAGCAGGGCCGCCGCGCGGCTCTGGTTGCCCCCGCAGCGCTCCAGCACGCTGGCCAGGAGGGGGCGCTCCACCTCGTTCATCACCAGCGCGTAGAGATCGTGGCTGCTCTGCCCATCCAGGGTCTCGAAGTACTGGTCCAGTGCATGGCGCACGGACTCGGCCAGCACACAGTCGGACGGGAGCACGCCTGCAACCGGCGTCTCGTGGACCTCTGGGTCCTGTTCGAGTGGCATGTTCATGCTCATGCAGCCTCGCTTGCGATTCCCGTCAGGTGGGCCCGAAGGCGCCACAGTTGTTCGCTGGCCGTGGGGGCGGCGAGAAGATCAGCCCGGGCCGCCCGGGTGCGAGCCTCGTCGAGACCCAGGCCCTGAAGATACCAGCCCAGGTGCTTGCGCGCGATGCGCACGCCCTGTGGTTCGCCGTATTGGGCGTGCAGTTCGCCAATGTGCTCCTCGATCAGGGCCAGGCGGGCGGCGCGCCCGGGTGCCGGCGGTATCGGTTCGCCCGCCAGCGCGGCCCGGATCTGGCCCGGGAGCCAGGGCTGGCCCTGGGCGGCACGCCCGATCATCACGCCCGCCGCACGGGTCGTATCCAATACCTGCAGGGCCTTTTCGGGGCCGGTGATGTCGCCATTGGCGAGCACGGGGATGGAAACGGCCCGGACGATGCGCGCGATGGCGGCGTAGTCCGTCTCTCCGCGATAGGCATCGGCCCGCGTGCGGCCATGCACGGTCAGCATCGCAATGCCGCAGTCCTCGGCAATGGCCGCGATGGTCTCGCCGTTGATCCGTTCGCGGTCGAGGCCCAGGCGCATCTTCAGGGTCACCGGGACCGTGACCGCGGTGGTGAGCGCCTGGAGCAGTTCGCGCACCCGTTCCGGTTCGCCCAGTAGCGCCGATCCGGCGGCCTTGCTGCAGACCTTCTTGGCCGGACAGCCGAGGTTCAGATCGATCACGTCGGCGCCGCGGCGCACGTTCTCGCGCGCAGCCTCGGCCAGGGCCTCGGGTTCGTTACCCAGCAACTGTACGATGCGCGGGCGCGGCTCCTGGCGATGATCCAGGCGGTGGCGGCTCTTGTCGCTGGTCCATAGTCGGGTGTCGGAGGTCACCATCTCGGATACCGCCGCGCTGGCCCCCAGGCGGCGGGCCAGTAACCGAAACGGACGGTCGCTGACCCCGGCCATCGGCGCCAGAAACACGACAGGGTCGGGGAAGTGGTGAGTTCCGAGCTGCATCGGGGCTATCGGGTCGGGAGCAAGCGGGCCAGTCTAGCAGCTAACCTGCGCGGTTTCCGGTGCGGTCGATCGCGAAACCATGTGAATGCGCGCGAGCTTGGACCCGGGAATTACCGGGGCTGGATTTCGATGCCGGTGATGTGGCCATGAGGGCTGGCAACGGCCAGACGCACGGAATGGGGGGAGTGGGCATTCATCGGTGCGTGGGGGGCGGTGTACTCGTCCGGGGTTAGCCGGAGGGTGCCATGGGGCGTCCCAAGCTGGTCGGTCAGGCGGATATCGAGGATCGGCCAGGCCTGCCGGATCGGGCTCTCGAGCACGAATTGCAGGTGCAGAGTGCCATCGGTGGTGGTGAAGAAATCGGGCGCCGAGGTCCGGATTTGTCCAGGGGCGCGCCGCGGGTGCCAGGTCGGGCAGGGGAGGGCCGCGCACACTTGCGCCCGGGCCTGGGCCAGCTGGGGGCTCTGGTCCGGTGCCACGGGCGGGATTGCCAGTAGTTGCGCGCCCAGCAGCAGCATCAGGGCGGCGGCCAGCATGATCCCCGGCCAGGAGCGCCGGCGTGTTGCGTCTGCCGAGCCCAGGGGGCTTGCGTGGCGTTCGATGTTGAGGGGTATTGCAGCGCCCGGGGCCCGCTCGATGGCGTGGAGGGGCGCCTGGCGTGCCGGGAGGAGCCCCTGGCCCAACACGCGTTCGCCCGCGCCGCCGATCTCCAGTGCCGGGAACAGATCGAACTCGGCATCGCAATTGGAGCAGTGCACTCGCCTCTGACGGAGCTTGGCCCCGCGGGCGAGGGCGTGGGTGACGCCGCATTGGGGGCAGCGGGCCAGCATCCTACGGGCTGGGCGTCAGGTGTCGCGAGGATTCGCCCGATGGGGCCTGCTGATGGGCTTGCGGCGCGTTGCTGCAGCCGGGCGATCCTGTGCTTGCGGCGCCTTGCCGTTGAGAGCGATCGACTCGGCCGGGCGCGTCCATGACTCAGCGTCTCCCTAGCGCCGGCGGCCGCCGAGCAGGGCCCAGCCTTCGCGACAGTCCTCGACGCCGATATCGAAGGTGTCAGAGTAGGCCGCGATGACCTCGTCTGCCTGGCGTTCGAGCAGCCCGGCGAGCAGGATGCGTGCGCCCGGTTTCGCCGCCCGAGCCAACTCCGGTGCCAGATCGATCAGCGGCTTGGCGAGGATGTTGGCCAGCACCAGGTCATAGGCCGCGTCGGGCACAGGGTGATCGGTCAGCCCCGTCTCCAGCTGTGCGGGCGGGATGGCGTTGGAGTCGGCATTGCTGCGGGTGGCTTGCACGGCCTGTTCATCGATGTCGATGCCCAGTGCATGGCGTGCGCCCAGCTTCAGGGCGGCGATCGCGAGGATGCCCGAGCCGCAGCCGTAGTCGAGGACCTCTTGATCGCGCGGTGGCTGCTGGGCCAGGGCGGCCAGGCACATCGCGGTGGTCGGGTGATTGCCGGTCCCGAAGGCAAGACCGGGGTCCAGGCGCACGAAGGTGCCTTCCTCGATCGCCGGTTCATCCTCCCAGGAGGGCACGATCCAGAGTGCGCCGCCGCAATGGATGGCGCCAAGACCGTCCAGCCCGGCGCGGACCCAGTCCTGGTCCTCGATCGCCTGGACCTGGATCGCCTCCGGGGCCTGCGCCTGGCGCGCCAGCGCGGCGGCGGCGAGGTCCGCCTGGATGGTGTCCGGGAACACCGCCTTCAGGCGCACGGTGGACCACAGGGGATGGGTGCCCAGGGGCGGCTCGAAAAGGGGTTCGTCTGCGGCGTCGAACAGCTCGACGCTGACGGCACCCAGTTCGAACAGGGTGTCCTCCAGCGGCTCGGCTTGTTCCGGGCTGATCTGGCATTCAAGTTCGGCAAGGCTCATGGCATCAGGCTCGTGGCGCGAGGGGGAAGGGTCAGGCCTGTGCCTTGAGCTTCTTCTCGAGATAGTGGATATCGGTCTCGCCGCGCTGGAAGTTCGCGTCGATCATCAGGTCGTGGTGCAGCGCGACGTTGGTCTGGATGCCGTCCACCACGATCTCGCCCAGGGCGCCGCGCATGCGTGCCAGCGCGATCTCGCGGCTGTTGCCGTGGGCGATCAGCTTGCCGATCATGGAGTCGTAGTACGGCGGCACCATATAGCCGTTGTAGATGTGGGTATCCATGCGGATGCCCGGTCCGCCCGGCGCGTGGTATTGCTGGATGGTCCCGGGGCTGGGCATGAAGGTACGGGGGTCTTCCGCATTGATGCGGCACTCGATCGCGTGACCGGTGATGCGCACGTCGTCCTGCGTGTAGCCCAGGGGTTCCCCGGCGGCGATGCGGATCTGTTCGCGCACCAGATCGATGCCGGTGACCTGCTCGGTGACGGTGTGCTCGACCTGCAGCCGGGTGTTCATCTCGATGAAATAGAACCCCCCGTTCTCGTACAGGAACTCGAAGGTCCCGGCGCCGCGGTAGCCGATCTCCTGACAGGCACGGATCAGCCGTTCGGCCATGGCCTGGCGCTGGTCATCGGTAATACCCGGGGCCGGTGCCTCCTCGATGACCTTCTGGTGGCGTCGCTGCATGGAGCAGTCACGTTCGCCCAGGCAGACGGCGTTGCCGTGGCTGTCGGCGAGGATCTGGAACTCCACGTGGCGCGGGTGTTCCAGGTACTTCTCCATGTACAGGGTGTCATTGCCGAACCCCTGCTGCGCCTCGTTGCGGGTCAGCGATATGGCGTTCAGCAGCGCGCCCTCGGTGTGCACCACACGCATGCCGCGGCCGCCACCGCCGGCGGCGGCCTTGATGATGACCGGGTAACCGATCTCGCGCGCCAGCGCCAGGTTGGTGTCCGCGTCGTCGCCCAGGGCGCCGCCGGAACCGGGGACGCAGGGCACGTTGGCCTCCAGCATCGACTGCTTCGCGGAGACCTTGTCGCCCATCAGGCGGATGGTCTCGGCGCGCGGACCGATAAAGGCGAAGCCCGAAGACTCCACGCGTTCGGCGAAGTCCGCGTTTTCCGACAGGAAGCCGTAGCCCGGGTGGATCGCGCCGGCGTCGGTGACCTCGGCGGCCGCGATCAGCGCGGGAATGTTCAGGTAGCTTTCGCCCGAGGCCGCAGGGCCGATGCAGACCGACTCGTCCGCCAGGCGAACGTGCTTCAGGTCGCGGTCGGCGCTGGAGTGGGCGGCGACGGTGGCAATGCCCATTTCGCGGCAGGCACGCAGGACCCGCAGGGCGATCTCGCCGCGGTTGGCGATCAGAATTTTTTCAAACATGCTCGAACCTGTTTCCAGCGAAGCCGGGGGTGTGAGGCCCGGCGGATGGGTTCATCCGATGATGAACAGCGGCTGCCCGTATTCCACCGGGTTGCCGTTCTCGACCAGGATGTCGCGGATGGTGCCGCCCTGGTCGGCCTCGATCGGATTGAGCATCTTCATGGCCTCGATGATGCAGAGGGTCTCGCCGGTCTCCACTGTCTGGCCGACCTCGACGAATGGCTTGGAGCCCGGGCTCGGCGCCCGGTAGAAGGTGCCGACCATGGGTGCGGTGACCCGATGACCGTCCATTTCCGGTGCGGCCTCCGTCGCGCCCGCCGGGGCTGCGGTCGGGGCCGCCGCGGCGGGCGCCGCTGGGGGCAATGGGGCCGGGGCGGCGGCCATGGGCGTCCCACTGGCGGAGCGGGTGATGCGCACCGACTCCTCGCCTTCGTGGATCTCGATCTCGTGGATGCCGCTCTCGTCGAGCAGGTCGATCAGTTTCTTGACCTTGCGAATGTCCATGGAAGCCTCTTAGTCCTTGATAGCTGCAAGCGCCGCATCCAGCGCCAGCCGGTAGCCAATGACGCCGAAGCCACTGACCAGGCCGGCGGCGACATCGCTCAGGCGCGAGGTCTGGCGGAAGGGCTCGCGGGCGTGGATGTTGCTGATATGGATCTCGTAGAACGGGATGGCGACGCCCAGCAGGGCATCGCGCAGACTGACACTGGTGTGGGTCAGGCCGCCCGGATTGATCAGGATGTGCTCCACGCCCTCGCCAGCGGCGGCGTGGATGCGGTCGATCAGGTCGCCTTCGTGATTGCTCTGGAAGCAGTCGAGGGTTGCGCCGGCCTGTTCCGCCCGGGCTTTAAGGTCGGTCTCGATGTCCGCCAGGGTCTGTACGCCGTAGCGCTCCGGCTCCCGCTGTCCCAGCAGGTTCAGGTTGGGGCCGTTGAGCAGCAGTATGGACGCCATGGCAGGGGGAATCGGTAGCGATCCTGTCGAGAATGGACGCGATTGCACCGAAAAATCACGATGCAGCGAATGATCGGGATTCTGCCGCAGGAAGGGTAGGAGTGTCCAGCGCGAGGCGCTGGAGACGTCGCCAGAATGGGGTCGGCCCGGCCTCGGCTAGCGTCGGGGTGCCGGGCCGGAACGTGCAGGTTAGTCGGCGGTGAGCGGGAACAGGGTGAGTTCGACGCGGCGGTTCTGTTCGCGGCCCGCATCGGTGTCGTTGGTAGCGACCGGCTGGTGCGGCCCGAGGCCGATGGTGTGCACCCGCACCGGCTGTACGCCACGGCGGATCAGGGCCTGACCCACGCTCTCGGCACGGCGCTCGGAGAGGTCCATGTTGTATTCCACCCGGCCGGTGCTGTCGGTGTGCCCGGCGACCTCGATCCCGGTCTGGTCGAACTCCTCCAGCACCAGTGTGACCGAGTCGAGGACGTCATGGAATTGCGGCTTGATCTCGCTGCGATCGAAATCGAAGGTGATGTTGCTCGGCATGTTGAGGATGATGTTGTCGCCATCGCGGGTCACGCTCACGCCGGTGCCGCGCAGCTGTTCGCGCAGGGCATCCTCCTGGCGGTCCATGTAGTTGCCGATGGCGCCACCGGCCAGGGCCCCGATGCCGGCGCCAATCATGGCGCGCTGGGTACGGTTGCGACTGCTGGTGACGCTGCCGAGCACCGCACCGGTGGCGGCCCCGATGCCGGCCCCGATGGTGGCTCGGGAGACGCGTTCTTCCCCGGTGTACGGATCCGTGGTGGTGCAGCCCACCACCAGTACCAGGGCGCTGGTGACGGCCAGGGCGAGAATGCGTTGCATGATGAATCTCCCAGTATTCGCTGGCCCCGTGCGGATGAGGGGCAATATGTTCAGCTTGCGCTGTGGCGCGTGAACCGTCCATGAACCCGGGTTGTGGGTGGGCTATTCGGGAGCGATTTCGTGACGCAGTTGACGCAGAATGGGATCCGTCTCGGGGTGCACCCCGCGCCAGATGGAGAAGGCCTCGGCCGCCTGTTCCACCACCATGCCGAGGCCGTCGCTGCCGCGTACACAGCCCGCGCCGGCGGCCCAGTCCAGGAAGCGCTTGGCGCCGGCGCCGTAGACCAGGTCATAGGCCAGGCTGTCCGCGTGGACGAGGTGCTCGGGGAGCGCCAGTGCATCGTCGCCGAGACCGGTGGCGGTGGCGTTAACCACCAGGTCGAACGGACCCTGCGGCAGGGCGTCCAGGCCGCAGGCGGAGAGCCGGGTGGCCGGGGCGATATCCCGGAAGGCATCCACCAGCCCCTCGGCGCGGGCCACGGTGCGGTTGGCGATGATCAGCACCTCGGGTGCGCCTTCCAGCAGCGGCTGCAGCAGGCCGCGGGTGGCGCCTCCGGCCCCCAGGATCAGGACCTGGCGATTGCGCACGGCGAAGCCGAGGCGGTCGAGATCGCGACAGAAGCCGACGCCGTCGGTGTTGTCGCCGTGGATCCGGTGGTCACCATCGCGCCACAGGGTGTTGACTGCCCCGGCATGGCGAGCCCGGTCGCTCAGCACCCGGGCCAGGGCGAAGGCCTCCTCCTTGAATGGAACGGTCACGTTGAGGCCCTTGAGCCCCTCGGCGAACCAGGCGTTGACCTCCTCGGCGAACTGGCCCGGCGTCCCCAGGCGGGCTTCGTACACGAGGTGTTGCCCGGTCTGTTCGGCGAACAGGGTGTGGATGCGCGGGGAAAGAGAGTGGTGGACGGGGTTGCCCACCACGGCGTAGCGATCCGGACGCGGCTCGCTCATCGCGCCGCGTCCTCCGCCAGCCATTCGGCCACGGTGCGCGCATAGTAGGTGAGGATGCCGTCGGCCCCGGCGCGCTTCATGCCGGTCAGGGCCTCCAGCACGCAGGCACGCTCGTCCAGCCAGCCGCGTTCGGCGGCGGCCTTGAGCATCGCGTACTCGCCGGAGACGTGGTAGACGAAGGTCGGGCGCCGGAATTCGTCGCGGATGCGGCGCACCACGTCGAGGTACGGCATGCCCGGTTTGACCATCACCATGTCGGCCCCCTCGGCGAGATCCAGCGCGACCTCGTGCAGGGCCTCGTCGCCGTTGGCCGGGTCCATCTGGTAGGTCTCCTTGCCGCCCTTGCCGAGGTTGCCGGCCGAGCCCACCGCGTCGCGGAACGGGCCGTAGAAGGCGGAGGCGTATTTCGCGGAGTAGGCGAGGATGCGCGTGTGCACGTGCCCGCCGTCCTCCAGGGCGCCGCGGATCGCGCCGATGCGCCCGTCCATCATGTCGGAGGGGGCCACCACGTCGGCACCGGCCGCTGCGTGCGACAGCGCCTGCTTCACCAGGGCCTTGGTGGTGATGTCGTTCACCACGTAGCCGTCGTCGTCGATGATGCCGTCCTGACCGTGGGTGGTGAACGGGTCCAGGGCGACGTCGGTGATCACGCCGAGACCCGGGTGCGCCGCCTTCAGTGCGCGCACCGCGCGCTGGGCGAGGCCCTCGGGGTTCCAGGCCTCCTGTGCGTCCAGGCTCTTCTTCTCGCCCGGAACCACCGGAAACAGCGCCAGTGCCGGGATGCCCAGGCGCACGGCGGCGGCCGCCTCTTCCAGCAGCTGGTCGATGGAGACGCGTTCCACGCCAGGCATCGACGGCACCGCCTCGCGCACGCCCTCGCCCTCGGTGACGAATACCGGCAGGATCAGGTCGTCCGCGCGCAGGTGGTGTTCGCGCATCAGGCGGCGGGAGAAGCCGTCGCGGCGCATTCGGCGCGGGCGGCCGGCGGGATAGGGGGCGATCGGTGCGGTCATGCCAGGTCCTTGCGTGTTTGGAGTCAGCCGGCAGTCTCGGCGAGCCAGTCGCGCGGCTTCAGATAGCGTTCGTACAGTTCGGCCTCGGGCGTGCCGGGCGCCGGCTGGTAGTTGTACTCCCAGCGTACCAGCGGCGGCAGCGACATCAGGATCGACTCGGTGCGCCCGCCCGACTGCAGGCCGAACAGGGTACCGCGGTCGTAGACCAGGTTGAACTCGACATAGCGCCCGCGGCGGTAGAGCTGGAACTGGCGCTCGCGCTCGCCAAAGTCGGTGGCGCGGCGGCGCTCGACGATCGGGGCGTAGGCGTCGAGGTAGGCGTTGCCCACGCTCTGCATGTAGCCGAAGGCATGCTCGAAGCCGCCCTCGCTGAAGTCGTCGAAGAACAGCCCGCCCACGCCGCGCGGTTCGTCGCGGTGCTTGAGGTGGAAGTACTCGTCGCACCACTTCTTGTGCGCCGGGTAGAGGTGCTCGCCGAACGGGCGGCAGGCGGCCTCGGCGGTACGGTGCCAGTGGATGCAGTCCTCGTCGAAGCCGTAGTAGGGCGTCAGGTCGAAGCCGCCGCCGAACCACCAGATGGGGTCCTCGCCGGGCTTCTCGGCGATGAAGAAGCGCACGTTGGCGTGCGAGGTCGGAACAAAGGGGTTGTGCGGGTGGATCACCAGGGACACGCCGGTGGCCTGGAACGAGCGCCCGGCCATCTCCGGACGGTGGGCGGTGGCCGAGGCCGGGAGGTTGTCGCCCATCACGTGGGAGAAATTCACCCCGGCCTGCTCGAACACCGCGCCTTCGCGCAGCACGCGGGTACGCCCGCCGCCGCCAGCGGGGCGCTCCCAAGCGTCCTCCTCGAAGCAGGCCCGGCCGTCCAGGCCCTCGAGGCCCTGGCAGATGCGGTCCTGCAGGCCCTGCAGGTAGTCGATTACGTGCTCGATGGAGACGTTGTCCTGGCTCATGCTGCGTCCCGGTTGATCAGTGGTGGGTGTTCGCGTCGGGTTCCGGTCCACCCCGGAGCCAGGCCCCGGTGCGGGCGTCGCGGATCGCGCTGGGGGCGTCGCGCCCGCCACATTCTGCCTGCAGGATCGCATCGATGCCCGCCCCGAGTTGTGAGGTAACGCAATCCCAGGTGCGGCAGGGCTCCGCGCCGGCGCGGTTCGCGCTGGTCGAGACCAGCGCGCTGTCGGCGGCGGCGCACAGCGCACGTGTGGCTGGATGGGCGGTTACGCGCACGGCCAGGCTGTCGTGTTCGCCACGCAGTAGGATGGGGCAGTCAGGGGTTACGGGTAGCAGCCAGGTTGTGGGGCCGGGCCAGCTCGCGTCGATCTCGGCCTGGCGGTCGGCGGGCAGCGGGGCCAGCCAGGGGGCAAGGCGGTCGAGCCGGTCGCTGACCACGATCAGCCCCTTGGCCGCCGGTCGACCCTTCAGTGTCAGGATGCGTTCGATGGCCTCCGGCGCGTCCGGGCGGCAGCCAAGGCCGAAGACCGCCTCGGTGGGGTAGGCGATCACCCCGCCGTCGCGCACGTGGTGCGCGACGGGATCGATCTCGGCGGTCAGCAGCGGGGCGTTATTCCGATCCACGATCGCCGGAGGGCTCGGCACTCAGGCGGTTGTCGCCAGCGCCGGCGGACTTCGCAGTAGACGACTTCTTCGCCGGGGTCTTCTTGGCGGTGGTCTTCTTCGCGCCCGTCTTGCTGGCGGTGGCCTTCTTCTTGGTCGCCGGTTTTTTCGCGGATGTCGACTTGGCGGTCGACTTGGCCGACGTCTTGCTGGCGGTCTTGCCCTCGGTCTTGCTAGAGGACTTGGCAGCGGTCTTGCCCGTGGACTTGGTCGCCCCCTTGCGTCCGCGGCCCTTGCGTTCCGGGGCGGCGGCGATCAGTTCCTGGCACTGTTCCAGCGTCAGGGACTTGGGGTCGGTCTCTTTCGGGATCTTGGCGTTCTTGTTGCCGTCGGTCACGTAGGGGCCGTAGCGCCCGTTCAGGACCTGGATGCCTTCCGCGTCGAAGCTCTTGATGAAGCGTTCGGCGTCCTTTTTCTTCTTCTCGGCGACGACCTCCAGCGCGCGTGGCAGCTCGATGCTCCAGACATCGTCGTCCGGGCCCAGCGACGCGTACTTGGAGCCGTACTTCACGTACGGGCCAAAGCGGCCGATGTTGACCATCACCGGTTCGCCCTCGGGGGTCTCGCCGAGATCGCGCGGCAGCTTGAACAGCTCCAGCGCCTCCTCGAGGGTGACCTTGTCCATCTTCTGCCCGGGCAGCAGGCCGGCGAAGCGCGGCTTCTCCTCGTCGTCCTTGGTGCCGATCTGCACGATCGGTCCGAACCGGCCCAGGCGTACGCTGACCGGGCGCCCGCTTTGCGGGTCGGGGCCCAGCTCGCGCGATTGCACGGCCTCGGCGCGGGTCACGTTCTCTTCTTTTTCCTTCACCCGGTCGCGGAAGTCGCCCCAGAACGCTTCCAGCACCGGGACCCAGTCCTTCTCGCCGCGCGAGATGGCATCCAGCTCGTCTTCCAGCTTCGCGGTGAAGTCATAGTCCACGTAGCGGTCGAAGTGCTGGGTCAGGAAGCTGTTCACGATCCGGCCGGTGTCGGTCGGGATGAAGCGCTTGCCATCCATCTCCACGTACTCGCGCGACTGCAGGGTGGAGATGATGCTGGCGTAGGTAGAGGGGCGGCCGATCCCGTATTCCTCCAGCGTCTTCACCAGGCTGGCCTCGGTGTAGCGCGGCGGCGGCTCGGTGAAGTGCTGGTCGGCGGTGACTTCGTTCAGTTTGACGCTGTCGCCCTCGGCCATTTCCGGCAGGCGCTTGTCCTCGTCGTCGTCCTGCGTGTCGTCGCGGCCCTCCTGGTAGACCGCGATGAAGCCGGGGTCGACCAGGGTGGAGCCGGTAGCGCGGAACTGGTGCTGGGTCTCGCCCGGGACCAGGTCAGCAGCGACGGTGTCGAAGGTCGCGTGGATCATCTGGCAGGCGACGGTGCGCTTCCAGATCAGGTCGTACAGGCGTGCCTGGTCGCTGCTCAGGCGATCGCGTATCTCGTTCGGCACGTGGCGCACGGAGGTCGGGCGGATGGCCTCGTGGGCCTCCTGCGCGTTCTTGGACTTGGTCTTGTACTGGCGCGGGCTGTCGGGGACGTTGTTGGCGCCGTAGCGCTCCTCGATCAGACCGCGGATTTCGCCGATCGCCTCGCCGGCCAGGGCCACCGAGTCGGTACGCATGTAGGTGATCAGGCCGATCGCGCCGGAGCCGAGGTCGATTCCCTCGTAGAGCTGCTGGGCGGTGCGCATGGTGCGGCTGGCGGTGAAGCCGAGCTTGCGCGAGGCCTCCTGCTGCAGGGTCGAGGTGGTGAACGGCGCGGCCGGGTTGCGGCGGCGCTGCTTCTTTTCGACCTTGGCGACCCGGAGCTCGCCGCTGGCGGCGTCGGTCAGGCGTTTCTGGGCGTCGTGCGCCAGTTCGGTGCTGTTGAGGTCGAACTGGTCCAGCTTGTTGCCGTCCAGGTGGGTCAGGCGCGCGGTGAATGACTGGCCCTGGCGTTCGGTCAGGGCGTCGAGCGTCCAGTACTCGCGTGCGACGAAGGCCTCGATCTCGTTCTCGCGCTCGGCAATCATGCGCAGGGCCGGGCTCTGCACGCGCCCGGCGGACAGGCCGCGCTTGATCTTGCGCCACAACAGCGGCGAGAGGTTGAAGCCGACCAGGTAGTCCAGCGCGCGGCGCGCCTGCTGGGCGTCGATCAGCGGCTGGGCCAGGTCGCGCGGGTGCTCGATCGCTTCCTGGATCGCCTTCTTGGTGATCTCGTGGAACACCACCCGGTGCACGTCGCGGTTTTCCAGCAGGCCGCGTTCGCGCAGGACCTCGTGGAGGTGCCAGGAGATCGCCTCGCCTTCACGGTCGGGGTCAGTCGCGAGGATCAGGTCGTCGGACTTCTTCAGCGCCTTGGCGATCGCCTCGATCTGTTTCTCGCTGCGCTCGATGATGTCGTACTTCATCCGGAAGCCGTCTTCCGGATCCACCGCGCCCTCCTTGGGTACGAGATCGCGTACGTGGCCATACGAGGCGAGGACCTGGTAGTCGGGACCCAGGTACTTCTCGATGGTCTTGCCCTTGGCGGGGGACTCTACAATGACGAGGTGCTTGCTCATGTGGCTCGGGACCGTCTCCGTGGCAGCGGGTTCCGTGTCGGGGCGGTGGCGGTTGCAAGCATGCAACCGGGTTCACGGGCGCTAAAGACTAGATGAGGAAAACGCCCGTGGCTACCGCGTAACCATCGAAAGACGGTGATCAGTGCAGATAATCCACGGCACTGGGGCCCGAGTCGTCGCGCATGACCTCTTCCAGGCGGGAATAGGCGATCGCGTCGTCGGGCTGGTTGAACAGCACCATCAACACCACCCAGCGCAGCTGGTCGAGGTCGATCTCCTCGGCATCCAGCTCCATGACGCGATCCAGCACCAGCTCGCGGGTGCCGGCCGTCAGCAGGCCGTTCTGCTCCAGGTGCAGCAGGAAGCCGTGAGACTCGGTGTCCAGGCGCTTGCGCTCCTCGGGGGCGTAGATCCGCTGGGCGGCACCGTCCCCGCCGCGGCCTGCCAACGGGGCCTCGCTCATCAGGCGGTCCAGCCAGCCGAGGGCGCGATCGATCTCGCGCCGGGCGAAACCGGCCTCCACCAGGTGGCGCTCCAGTTCCGAGCGGTCCGGCTCCTCGTCGGATTCCTCGTCGATGGTGTGCTCAAAGAGATACATGAGCACATCCAGCACGTTCTCGTTCATGATTCGGGGGATCCTGCGTCGAGGCGCTGGAAGCGCCCGTGGTCGAGGGCGGCCACGCGGCCATGGAGTTCAAGCAAAACCAGCATGGATGAAAGCTGTTCGATGGTCAATTTGGTGCGCTCGCGCAGGGTTTCCAGTGGGACCGGGTCGAAACCCATCGCGTTCAGCACGCGTTCCTGCTCCGGGTCCAGCGGTTCGCTGGTGGGTTCCGCCGGAACAACTGGGGCGTTGGGCGCCACGCCTAGCCAGTCCGCGAGGTCGTCGAGGATCTCGTCGGCCGACTCCACCAGTTGGGCGCCGTCGCGGATCAGTTGGTGGCAGCCCCGGCTGGCGGGGCTGAGTACCGAGCCCGGGACCGCATAGACCTGGCGCCCCTGCTCGGCGGCCAGCCGCGCGGTGATCAGCGAACCGCTCTTCAGGGCCGCCTCGACGACCAGGGTGGCCAGCGAAAGCCCGCTGATCACCCGGTTGCGCTGCGGGAAGTTCCGCGCCAGTGGCCGGGTATCGGTGGGCCATAACGAGACGACCAGGCCATGGTCCGCGATGCGATGGGCGAGCCGGCGATGCTGGGCGGGGTAGATGCGGTCGGGCCCGGTGGCGACCACCGCGATGGTGCGCCCGCCGGGTGCGGCCAGGGCGCCCTCGTGGGCCGCGCCGTCGATGCCGCGCGCCAGGCCGCTGGTGACCGTGAGCCCGGCCGTGGCCAGCTCGCGCGCGAATTCGCTGGCCAGGCGCTCGCCCTGCGGGGTCGCCTCGCGGCTGCCGACGATCCCCACTTGCGGGGCGCGCAGCAGTTCCGGGTTGCCGTTCAGGTACAGCACTGGCGGTGGGTCGGGGAGCTCGGCCAGCAGGGGCGGATAGGCGGGGTCGTCGAGGCACAGGAGGTGATGCCGGGGATCGGCATCGAGCCAGGCCCGGTCGGCTTCGGCCCCTTTGTCGCGGGCCTGGCGCGCGGCATCGTCCAGCCGGAGGTCGATGCCCGCGCGCTGCCATTCGGCGGTGGGGGCGTCGAGGGCGTTGCCCGGAGTGCCGAAGGCCTCGACCAGTTGCAGCATGCGCCGCGGGCCGAGGCCGGGGGTGTTGATCAGGCGTAGCCAGTCCTGGTGCGGAGCGGCCGCCGTTTCGGCATCACGCATGAAGCCGGGCCGCAAGTCCGGTCAGGGGGCGCGAACCTTGTCACCCTCGCGCAGGGTGCGTTCGGCCTCGGTTACCAGCACGTAGGAGACCTTCTCGAAGGTCTGGAAGACCATTACGGTGCCGACTTCTTCTTCCGGCAGGGTGACCACGTCGTTGGCGCGATCACTGATCGGGTCGCGCACCTCGCGTCCGGCGGTGAAGGCCGCGAAGACGTGACCGTTCTCGATGCCGTCGCGCTCGCCGCGGTTGATGATGGCGGCCTGCAACTGGCCGATCTGGCTGATGGCGTCGAACAGCGAGATGATCGTGCCCTCGGCGCCGGCCGGCGCGCGGCCAATGTCGAACAGCCGGTCCTGCTCTTCGGCATACGGCACCAGGCGGTCGCCACGGATGGCCTCGCGTTCGCCCTTGCGGATATCGGCGCGGGCGACGTTGCCCGGCTCGATGATCTCCGCCTCGCCCACCGGCAGGGTCGCGACGCCCAGCTCCTCGCCGGTATCCGGGTCGATCAGCATGCCGTCGTGGCGCACGATGTGGTAGAGCTCGTACTGTTCGGTGTCTTCGGCGTTGCGCACGTAGACGCGGTCACCGGGGCCGAAGATCACGCGCTCGTCCTGCGAGGCGAGGACATAGGGCGCGTTCTCCAGGGTCTCTTCGTCCAGCACCTGCGGCCGGAACATGAACGACTGCAGGGTGGAGATGGGGGAGATGTCCTCGTCGCGCTCCACCACCCGGGCCTCGGGCGACAGGCGATGGGTCGGGCGCACGCGCGGGCCGCCGTCGACCATGATGCGCGGCTGGCCATCCACGTAATGAATGCTCAGCACGTCACCCGGATAGATCAGGTGGGGGTTCTCGATCTCGGGGTTGACCAGCCAGATCTCCGGCCAGTACCACGGGTCCTGCAGGAACATCGCGGAGATATCCCAGAGCGTGTCGCCCTTCTTGACGACGTAGCGTTCCGGCGCGGATTCGCGGATCTCCGGCTCGGCCTCGGCGGAGCTGCGTTGTTCCAGTGCGTTGCGCGACTCGCGGGCGGCAGCTTGCGTTTCGCTGGTGCCGGATGCGGCCGTTTCGGCGCTGCCATTCTCTGGCGTGGCCGCGCAGGCGCTCAGCAACAGCGTTACACTGAAGAGAATGCCCGGCAGAACGAAGGTCGTGGTGGCCCTGGTCTTGTACATTTTGGTGTCCCCTGTCAGGTCCGCGCGCTCCCCGAGCCTTCCTGTGGCCCGGCCCCATTCGGATGACGCAACTCCGCGGATATTGCGGTCCAACGTTAGCAGAATTGCGACGTCTGTACAGTACAAAGTTTGAGGTTTTTTTCATGGCCAAGCGTGAAATCCTGCACTTCCCCGATCCCCGGCTGCGCCTGAAGGCCGAGCCGGTCGCCGAGGTGGATGACGAGATTCGTACCCTGGTGGACGAAATGTTCGAGACCATGTACGAGGCCCCGGGCATTGGCCTGGCGGCCACCCAGATCAACGTGCAAAAGCGTGTGCTGGTGGCGGATATCTCCGATGATCAGAGCGCGCCGCATGCCCTGATCAACCCCGAGATCCTGGAAACCTCCGGCGAGGAGGAGATGGACGAGGGTTGCCTGTCCGTGCCCGGTTTCTACGAAAAGGTGCAGCGTGCCGACCGCATCCGCGTGCGCGCCCTGGGGCGCGATGGCCAGCCCTTCGAGCTGGACATCGACGGGCTGCTCGCGGTGTGCATCCAGCACGAGATCGACCACCTCGACGGCAAGCTGTTCGTCGATTACCTGTCCAGCCTGAAGCGCAGCCGCATTCGCAAGAAGCTGGAGAAGCAGGGCGTCCGCACCGGGGCGGGTGACAAGGCCGCGGTCCCCGCGGTCTGATGGGGGTGGCGGACACGGACGTCGACTCCCTGCGCATCGTCTATGCCGGGACGCCCGATTTTGCGGTCCCGGCGCTGCAGGCCCTGATCGAGAGCGGGCATGCGCCGGTCGCGGTCTACACCCAGCCGGACCGCCCCGCGGGGCGCGGGCGCAAGCTGCGCCCCGGCCCGGTGAAGCAAGTCGCCGAGACCGCGAACCTGCCGGTGGTGCAGCCGGAGAGTCTCAAATCCGCCGAGGCCCAGGCGGAACTCGCGGCCTGGCGCCCGGATATCCTGATCGTGGCCGCCTACGGGCTGATCCTGCCGCGCGCGGTGCTCGCGATCCCGCCGCTGGGCGGTCTCAATATCCATGCCTCGTTGCTGCCGCGCTGGCGCGGCGCGGCGCCGATCCATCGCGCCATCCTCGCGGGGGATTCCGGGACCGGGGTCTGCCTCATGCAGATGGCCCCGGGGCTGGACACCGGACCGGTGCATGCCTGTCGCCGTGTCCCGATCACGCCGGAGACCACGACTGGAAGCCTGCACGACGTCCTCGCCCGTGAGGGGGCGGAACTCCTAGTCGAACAGCTGCCGGCGATTGCCGCGGGCGAGTCCGCGCCCTGGCCACAGGATGACGAACAGGCCACTTATGCCCGCAAGCTGGAAAAACAGGAGGCCTGGATGGACTGGTCGCAGCCGGCCACGGCCCTGGATCGCCAGGTGCGTGCGTTCAATCCCTGGCCGGTCGCCCAGACCGGCTGGCAGGGGCAGGTGGTGCGGGTGTATGCCGCGACCCCGCTTGTCGGTGCGGCCGAGGCGGTGCCGGGCACGATCCGGGCCGCCGGGCCGGATGGTGTGGACGTAACCACGGGCGACGGCATCCTGCGGCTGCAAACGGTGCAGCTGCCGGGACGTCGCCCGGTGGCGGCGGCCGACTGGGCTCGTAATGCCGAGCTGGTTGGCCAGACCCTGACGGGGGCGGTCTAATGGCGGGTAAGAAAAAACGCGTAGTGCCCTCGCGGGTGGATTCGCGTTCGCCGCGTCAGCGTGCGCTGGAGGCGGTCGAGCGCGTGGTGCTGCAGGGGCAGTCGCTGACCCGGGCGGTGGAGCTGGTGACCGAGGGGCTCGCGTCGCGCGATGCCGCCTGGGTGCAGGCCCTGGCCTACACCACCCTGCGCTGGTATCCGCAGCTGGAGGGGCTGGTCGGCGGGTTTCTCGAGCGGCCGCTGCGCAAGAAGGATGCCGTGATCGGCGTGCTGTTGGCGCAGGGCCTGGCCGAGGTGCTGCATTTCGGTACGCGGGATCATGCGGCGGTGCGCGAGACGGCCGAGCTGGCGCGCGAGATCCATCGACCCGGCGCGGTGGGGCTGATCAACGCGGTGCTGCGCCGTGCCCTGCGCGAGCAGGATGCGCTGGCCGCCCGGATCGAGGCCGAGCCGGGCCTGCGCTATGCGGTCCCGGACTGGTTGCTGGAGGCGATTCGCGACGCCTGGCCTGAGGACTGGGAGGCGTTGCTGGAGGCCTCGACGCTGCCGGCTCCGATGACCCTGCGTGTGAACCTGCAGCGCGGCAGCCGCGAGGCGGCGCTGGAGGCGCTGGCCGCTGCGGGGACGCCGGCGCGGCCGCACCCGGTGCTCGCCAGCGCCCTGACCCTGGAGAATCCGGTCGACGTCGGGGCGCTGCCGGGGTTTGCCGACGGGGCGCTGTCGGTCCAGGACGCCTCGGCGCAATGGGCCGGGCAACTGCTGGATCCGCAGCCGGGCGAGCGGGTGCTGGATGCCTGTGCGGCCCCGGGCGGCAAGACCGGGCACCTTCTGGAGCGCGCCGGTGGCCAACTGGACCTCACCGCGCTGGACAACGACCCGGAACGCCTGGAGCAGGTGCGCGAGAATCTCGACCGGCTGGGCTTCGACGCCCGACTGGTCGCCGCCGACCTGGAGGCCGCCGACGACTGGTGGGACGGCCAGGCCTTCGACGCGATCCTGCTGGACGTGCCTTGTTCTGCCACCGGCGTGATCCGGCGTCATCCGGATATCAAGACCCTGCGCCGAGCCGAGGACATCCCGCGTCTGGCGGCGGAGCAGGCCCGCCTGCTGGCCGGCGCCTGGCAGCTGCTGCGCCCGGGCGGGCGGCTGCTGTATGCCACCTGCTCGCTGCTGTCGCCGGAAAACGAGGCCGTTGTGGCCCCGTTCGTGGCCGCGACCGCGGATGCGCAGGTACTTCCCGTGAATGGCGATGCGGGGATCCCCGGAGGCCGGCCGCGCGAGGTCGGCGTGTCGCTGCCGCTGGGGCTCGAGGGCGGTGACGGCTTCTACTATGCGCTCCTGGAGAAGCGGGCCCCCTGATGCCGAGCGGCGCCTCCCCGTGGCGCGGGCCCTTCGTGGCGCTGTGCTGCCTGTTTGCTCTGCTGGCGCTGCCTGTGCCGGCCGCGGCGGTGGAGATCCGCGGCGCCAATCACCTGTGGCTGGACGACACCACCGTGCTGGTGCGTCTCGATATCGACATGCGTCTGCCCGCCGTGCTGGAAGCTGCCCTGGCCAACGGAGTGACCCTGGAGTTCGAGGCGGAAACCCGTCTGGAGCGCGGTCGCCGGGTGGGGCGCGACACCCTGGCGAGCGAGACCCGCCGGGTCCAGCTGCAATACTTTGCGCTGAACCGGCACTACCTGGTAACCGCGGTGACCGACGAGCGCATGGATCTGAAACCGACCCTGGGGGATGCCCTGGACCAGGTCGCCCGGCGGCTGGGCCGGCTGCGCCTGGACGGCATTCCCGCTTCGGCGCGCCCGAATCCCGGGGAGTTCGACCTGGCGGCGCGCCTGATGCTGGTGTACTCGGCGCTGCCTCTGCCCCTGCAGCTGGATGCCGGGTTGCGCGGTGATCTGACGACACGACAGGAGTGGCGGCGATGGTCGCTGGACTGAGGGGCTTCCCGTGGGGGCTGTTCGGCATCGGGCTCCTGTTCGTGCTGCTGCTGACCTCGCTGGTGGTGATGGGCGATGCCGCCCAGAACCAGGCGCGCTTCGAGCAGCTGTTTCTGTGGCTGCTGGTGTTCCACGTCGCCGTGCTGGTGGCGCTGGGCGGGCTGATCATCTATCAGGTCGCGCGCATGGCGATCCAGTATCGCCGCGGGGTCCCCGGCAGCCGGCTGACCCTGCGCCTGGTTGCGGTGTTCATGCTGGTGGCGGTCCTGCCGGTGTCCGTTGTCTATTACTTCTCCTTCAAGTTCCTGAACGAGGGCGTGGATTCCTGGTTCGACGTGCGCGTGGAGTCGGCGCTGGAGGATGCGCTGGAGCTGTCGCGCTCGTCGCTGGATCTGCGGGTGCGCCAGCTGGCGAACGAGACCCAGGAGCTGATGAGCGATCTCGAGGGGGTCTCGGAGGGGCTGGTGCCGCTGGCCCTGAACGACTATCGCCGCCAGGTCGGGGCGCAGGAGCTGACCCTGGTCGGCTCCAACAACCGCATCATCGCCTCCAGTACCGACAGCCCAATCCGTCGTCTGCCGACCCCGCCCGGGTCCGACATTCTGATGCGGGTACGCCCGGAACAGCCGTATTCGCGGCTGGAGCCGCAGCCCGACGGCTCGCTGATCATCCGCGTGGTGGCCACCACCAGCAGCCGCCGCCCGGGCTCGGAGAACCGTATCCTGCAGGGTATCTATCCCGTGGACCCGCGCATGAGCGCGTTGTCGCTACGGGTGCAGGACGCCTTCGCCGACTATCGCGAATTCGCCTACCTGCGCGGGCCGATGATCCAGGGCTTTGTGTTCACCCTCTCACTGGCGCTGGCGATCTCGCTGATGGCCGCGCTCTGGGCCGGGCTGCTGGTGGCGCGGCGCATGGTGCGCCCGATCTCCGACCTGGTGCAGGGCACACGCATGGTCGCCCAGGGCGACTACAGCACCCGCCTGGCGGTGCAGCGCGCCGACGAGCTGGGTTTCCTGGTGCAGTCGTTCAATACCATGACGCGCACCCTGAACGAGGCGCGCGACGAGGCGGAACGCAACCGCCGCCTGCTGGACGCCGAGCGCGCCTATCTGGAGAGCGTGCTGCAACACTTGCGCTCCGGCGTGCTGGCGCTGGATGGCAGCCTGCGCCTGCGTACCGCGAACGCCGCGGCCAGCGAGATCCTGGAGTGCGACCTGCAGCGGGCGCGCACCCGGGTGATGTCGGAGGTGGGCGCCGAGTGCCCGCTGGTGGCGCAGTTTTTCGAGGCGATCAGCGATGCCCTGGTGCGCCAGGAAGAAGAATGGTCGCGCCAGGTGGTGGTGTTCACCCGTAGCGGGCGCAAGGTGCTGATGACCCGTGCCGTGTGGCTGCCGACTTCGGGGTCCAGCCGCGGTCTGCACGCGATCGTGTTCGACGACATGACCGAGTTCCTGAAGGCCCAGCGTGACGCCGCCTGGGGCGAGGTGGCGCGCCGCCTGGCGCACGAGATCAAGAACCCGCTGACCCCGATCCAGCTGTCCGCCGAGCGCCTGTCGCGGCGTCTGGGCAAGGTGCTGGAGGGGGCGGATCGCGAGGTGCTGGATCGCGCCACCGGTACCATCGTGCAGCAGGTGGAGGCGATGAAGACCCTGGTCAACGCCTTCCGCGACTATGCCCAGGCCCCGCAGCTGGAGCGCGCGTCGGTGGATCTGAACCAGCTGATCCGGGACGTCTGCGAGTTGTACCTGGACCAGGACGGGCGCTCGCGCGTCGATGTCACGCTGGATGCGTCCCTGCCGCGAATCCATGGCGACGCCGGGCGTCTGCGCCAGTTGCTGCACAACCTGATCAAGAACGCCCTGGAGGCGGGCGAGGGCCACGAGGACATGGAGGTGCATGTCGCCACGGCGTATCTCGACGACTCGGCCGGGCCGCATATCGAATTGCGTGTGATCGACACCGGCCCGGGCATCAAGCCGGAGTTCCTCGAGCGCATCTTCGAGCCCTACACCACCGACAAGCCGCGTGGAACCGGTCTCGGTCTGGCCGTCGCGCAGAAGATCGTGGAGGAGCATGGCGGCATGATTGAGTGCCATAATGCAGAGTCCGGGCCGGGCGGGGCGGTCTTCCGCATCCGCATCCCGGTGGAGCATGGTCCGGTGGTTCACGAGGAGCCCGAATGAGCGAAGCCTACATACTCGTGGTCGACGACGAGCCGGACATCCGCATGTTGCTGCAGGATGTGCTGGAGGACGAGGGCTATCAGGTAGCACTCGCCGGCTCCGTGGCCGAGGCCAAGGCACAGCGTCGCAGTCGCCGCCCGGACCTGATCCTGCTGGATGTCTGGATGCCGGACGGTGACGGGATCTCCCTGCTCAAGGAGTGGGGCGATGACGAGGGGCTGCCCTGCCCGGTGGTGATGATCTCCGGTCACGGCAACGTCGAGACCGCTGTGGATGCCACGCGCCTGGGCGCCTACGACTTCATCGAGAAGCCGTTGTCCATCGACAAGCTGTTGATCACCCTGAACAATGCCCTGGAGGCCGCACGCCTGCAGCGCGAGAACGTGGGCCTGAAGCGCCACGCCGGTACGGTGGCCGACCCGGTGGGCGACAGCGCCACCATGGTGAACCTGCGCGACCAGGTGCAGCGCATGGCGCAGCACGATACCTGGGTGCTGATCACCGGCGAGCCAGGCGTTGGCAAGCAGACCTTCGCGCGGCTGCTGCATGCGCGCAGCGCGCGCCGCGAGAGCCCGTTCATCGTGGTCTCGGTGGGGTCGCTCTCGGGCGAGGAGGCGATCGCCGAGCTGTTCGGCAGCGAGCAGGGAGAACATGTGCGCTATGGCCTGCTGGAGCAGGCGGCGGGTGGCGTGCTGTTCCTGGACGAGGTCGCGGAGATGGATCTGCAGACCCAGGGGCGGTTGCTGCATGCGCTGGATACCCAGCGCATCACCCGCATCGGCGGCAACCAGCCCATCAGCGTGAACGTGCGCGTGATCGCAGGGAGTCAGTACGACCTGGCCGAGGCGGTCAAGCAGGGCCACTTCCGCGAGGACCTGTACTACCGGTTGAATGTCCTGCCACTGACCATCCCGCCCCTGCGCGAGCACCCCGAAGACATCCCGGAACTGCTGGAGTGTCATATGCGCCACCTGCACCAGCAGGAGGGGCTGCCGCCGCGCGCCTTCCAGCGTCCGGCCCTGGAACGGCTGCAGCAGTACCACTGGCCGGGCAACGTGCGCGAACTGCGCAACCTGGTGCAGCGGCTGATGATCCTGGGCTCGGGCGACGAGATCACCCGCGACGAGGTGGAGCGTACCCTCAGCGGGCAGCCGCAGCGCGCCGAGGAGGGCGGCGAGGGGACGGTCGCCATCCCCGATCTGCCGCTGCGCGAGGCGCGCGAACAGTTCGAGCGCGAATACCTGCAGCAACAGCTGGAGCGCTCCGAGGGCAACATGACGCGCCTGGCGGAACGGGTGGGGCTGGAGCGCACGCACCTGTACCGCAAGTTCAAGGCGCTGGGGATCGACCCCAAGCGCGTGAAAACCGATAGCTGAACCTGCTCCGGGACGGGAGACGCATGAAGCACATCATCATCCTCGGGGCCGGGCAGGTCGGGCAGTCGCTGGCGGAGGCGCTGAGCGCCGACGGGATCGACATTACGGTGGTCGATTACCGCGCCGAGATGCTGGCGGAGCTGGAGGATCGTTTCGACATCAAGACCGTGCACGGCTTTGCCGCGCACCCCTCGGTGCTGGAGGCAGCCGGTGCGCAGGACGCGTCCATGCTGATCGCGGTCACCAACTCGGACGAGACCAACATGGTCGCCTGCCAGGTGGCCTCCACGCTGTTCAATATCGAGACCAAGATCGCCCGGGTGCGGGCCCGCGACTACCACGAGACCCCGGCGCTGTTCGCCCAGGACGCGATGCCGGTGGACATGCTGATCTCGCCCGAGGCCATCGTGACCAGCCACATCCAGCGCCTGATCGAGCACCCCGGTTCGCTCCAGGTGCTGGAATTCGCCGAGGGCCGAGTTTCGCTGGTGGGGGTGCGCGCCTACTACGGGGGCCCGCTGGTCGGGCACGAGCTGAAGAATCTGCAAAACGACATGCCGGGCATCCAGACCCGGGTGGCCGCGATCTTCCGCAAGGATCGCTCGATCCAGCCGGATGGTTCCACGGTGATCGAGGCCGATGACGAGGTGTTCTTCGTCGCGGCGAAGAAGAACATCCGCGCGGTGACCTCGGAGCTGCGCAAGCTGGAAAAGCCCTACAAGCGAATCATGGTGGCCGGTGGCGGCAACATCGGCGAGCGCCTGGCCGAGACGCTCAGCAAGCGCTACCGGGTCAAGGTGATCGAACGCGATTCCGAACGTGCCGATCATCTGGCGCGGACGCTACCCAGCAATGTCCTGGTGCTGCACGGGGACAGCTCGGATGACCGCTTCCTCGAATCCATCAACGTCGAGCACAGCGACGTGTTCTGCGCGGTCACCAACGACGACCAGGCGAACATCTTCGCCGGGATGCTGGCCAAGCGCTGGGGCGTGCGCAAGGTGATGTCGCTGATCAATCGGCCGAGTTACGTGGACCTGCTGCAAAGCGGGACCATCGATGTCGCGATCTCGCCACAGCAGGCGACCATCGGTGCGCTGCTGGCGCGGGTGCGCGAGGGCGGAACCGCCACCGTGCATGCCCTGCGCCGCGGTGCGGCCGAGGCGATCGAGACCGTGGTCAACGGCGATGCCCGGACGTCGCAGGTGGTCAGCCGCCGGATCGACGAGATCGACTTTCCCGAGGGCACTCGCGTCGGAGCGGTGGTGCGGGGCGAGGAGGTCATCATCCCCCATCGCGACACGGTCATCGAGGCCGGCGACCACGTGATTCTGTTCGTGACCGATCGGCGCAAGGTGAAGCAGGTGCAGCGCCTGTTCCAGCCCACGGCGCTGTTCTTCTAGGCGGAGCGCGCGGATGCTCCATCTCGCCTCCACGGCCCGGCTGCTGGGTGTCCTGCTGACGCTGTTCAGTCTGGCGATGCTGCCGCCGGCGGCCATCGGCTTTCTGTACGGGGAGTCCACCGCGTATGTGTTCCTGCAGGCCTTCGCCCTCCTGTTGCTGATGGGCGGTCTGCTGTGGGCGCCGCTGTACCGCATGCGCCAGGACCTGCAGGCGCGCGACGGCTTCATCCTGGTGGTGCTGTTCTGGCTGGGACTGGGGATCGCCGGGGCGACACCGCTGTACCTCGATCCGAACCTGCACGTGTCCTTCACCGATGCCGCCTTCGAGTCGATGTCCGGGCTGACCACGACCGGCGCCACGGTGCTGACCGGGCTGGATGATCTGCCGCGGGCGCTGCTGTGGTATCGCCAGCAGCTGCAGTGGATGGGCGGTATGGGGATCATCGTGCTGGCGGTGGCCATCCTGCCGCTTCTGGGCGTGGGCGGCATGCAGCTGTTCAAGGCCGAGACCCCGGGGCCGATCCGCGACAACAAGCTGACGCCGCGTATCGCCGAGACCGCGCGCAACCTCTGGTACATCTACCTGGGCCTGACCGTGGCCTGCGCGCTGGCCTACTGGGCCGCCGGCATGGATGCCTTCGATGCGGTCGCACATGCCTTCTCGACCATCGCGATCGGCGGCTTCTCGACCTATGACGCCAGCATCGGCCACTTCGACAGTGCCCTGATCGAGAGCGTTGCCATCGTCTTCATGATCATCGCGGGGATGAACTTCGCCCTGCACTTCCTGGTGATCCATCGCGCCACCGTTGCCCCCTATCGTCACGACGAGGAACTGCGGACCTACCTGCTGCTGCTGGCCGTGGCCAGCGTGATCGTGGTGACCTTCATGCTCTGGACCGGCTTCGTCGGTGACCCTGCGGAGGCTCTGCGCAAGGGCATCTTCCACGTGGTGTCCATTGCGACCACGACGGGCTATGCCACCGACAGCTTCTACCTGTGGCCAGGCTTTCTGCCAGTGCTGCTGATCTTCCTCTCGTTCATCGGGGCCAGTACCGGTTCCACCGGCGGCGGCATGAAGGTCATCCGCGTGCTGCTGCTGGTGAAGCAGGGGCTGCGCGAGATCAAGCGTCTGATCCACCCGCACGCGCGGATCGCCGTGAAGGTCAACGGGAAGGAGGCCCCGGATCGCGTCGTGCAGGCGGTGTGGGGCTTCCTGGCGGCCTACGTGATGGTGTTCGTTGTGATGATGCTGTTGCTGATGGTGACCGGTCTGGATCAGGTCACCTCGTTCTCGGCAGTGGCCGCTTCGCTGAACAACCTGGGTCCCGGTCTGGGCGAGGTGGGCGCGAACTATGCCTCCATCAACGACTTCAGCAAGTGGGTCCTGGTGGTTGCGATGCTGATGGGGCGCCTGGAAATCTTTACCGTGCTGGTGCTTCTGTCGCCCGCCTTCTGGCGGCGTTAGCCTGACTGTACGTATCGGCACGCGCCGAGGGAGGTACCCCATGAGCGACATGATCGAACGCTTCCAGAATATGCTCGATGGCGGTCAGGATTCCGCCATGCTGCGTTTCTCGCTGGGCAATGCCCTGGCGACCGATGGCCAGCTGGAGGCCGCAGTGCCCCATCTGCAGCGGGCGCTGGATCTGGACGGCGGTTATTCCGCGGCCTGGAAGCTGCTGGCGAAGACGCTGGTGGAGCTGGAGCGCCCCGAGTCGGCCCTGTCCACCTGCGAGCGCGGTATCCGCGTGGCCACCGAGAAGGGTGATCTGCAGGCCGCGAAGGAGATGGAGGTCTACGCCAAGCGCGCCCGCAAGCAGCAGGCCGCCACGGACGGGCCCGGCGACGGTACCGGGGGCGCATGAGCGCTGTCGACGACGAAACCGGGCGGCGCGAGGACGCTGGTGCCTACCAGGCCCCGCTGACCGCCGCGCACTTCGCCCCGCGTTACTGGGGCAGCTGGCTGTTGCTGGGCCTGGCCTGGGTGCTGCAGGAGTTGCCGCGCCCGGCCGTGCGCGGTCTCGCCGGCGGGCTGGGCCGGCTGATTCGCCGGCTGGCCGGGCGCAGTCGGGCGGTGGTCGAGCGCAACCTGGAGCTGTGCTTCCCGGCGATGAGCGCCGCGGAGCGCGCCCAGCGCCTGGAGGCCTATTACCGCTACCAGGCGCAGACGGCGCTGGACTACGGGTTGCTGTGGTTCGGCAAGCCCGGCCAGCACGCCGCCCGCATTCGCATCGAGGGTCTGGAGCACTACGAGCGCCTGCGCTCCGGCGGGACGCCAGTGATCATCCTGGCGCCGCATTCCCTGGGGCTGGATTACGGCGGTGTGCGCATGAGTCAGATGTTCGACGGCGTGTCCTTCGCCAAGCCGATGAAGAACCCGGTGCTGGAGTGGATCAACCACCGCAGCCGCACGCGCTATTCCGGCGATATCTTCGCCCGCGACCAGGGCCTGCGCCCGGCCATTCGCCAGCTCAAGCGCGGTCGCTTCTTCTATTACCTGCCGGACGAGGACCTAGGCGCCGAGGGCGCGGTATTCGTGGATTTCTTCGGTGTGCAGAAGGCCACGCTGACCGCGCTGGCGCGTCTGGCGCGCATGTCGAAGGCGGCGGTCCTGCCCAGCTTCGCCTGGTATGACGCGGCGGCGGACCAGTACGTGATGCGCCTGTGGCCGCCCCTGGAAGACTATCCCTCGGGGGATGATGCCGTCGATGCGCGGCAGATGAACGCCGCCATCGAGCGTGGCATCGAGCAGGCCCCGGCGCAGTACCTGTGGTCCATGCGCCTGTTCCGCACCCGGCCCGAGGGCGAGCCGCGCCTGTACCCCGCGCGCGAGCGCTGATCCCGCCCTCATGCCCGAGGGCGACACGATCCACAAGCTGGCCGCCGCGTTGCGGCCGGTACTGGAGGGCGCAACGCTGACTGCGGTAGCGACCCGCACCCGGCGCGGCGATCCGTTGCTCGAGCATGGCGCGATGACCGCCGGGACCGTGCAGGCCCGGGGCAAGCACTTGTTGCTGGATCTTGCAGCTGCGGATGGCCGGCCGTGGCAGTTGCGCACCCACCTGGGCATGTACGGGACCTGGCATCAGTACGCCCCGGGTGTCGCCTGGCACAAGCCGGCCTCCAGTGCCTGGGCCGTCCTCAGCCTCCCGGAGCGGGTGCTGGTCTGTTTTCATCCTCGCGAGCTGCAGTGGCGCCCGCGCACGGCGGGGGCGGCGGATGTCCCGCGTCTGGATGCCCGTGTCGGCCCTGATCTGCTGGACCCGGCGATCGACCTGGATGCCGTGGTCATACGGGTGCGGACCGTCGCGGACCCGGCGCGCCCGATCCTGGATGTGCTGCTGGATCAGTCGCTGGCGGCGGGCATCGGAAACATCTACAAGTCAGAGGTGCTGTTCCTGCAAGGCTGTCACCCGCTGTGGCCTCTCGGGCAGGTGTCGCAGCGGGTGCTGGCGGGGCTGTACCGCGATGCCGAGCGGTTGCTGCGGCGCAACCTGAAGCCGGGTCCGCGCATCACCCGCGAGCGCGCGGAGGAGGGAGCGTTCCTGAACGTCTATGGCCGCCGTGGCGAGCCCTGCCGGCAGTGCGGCGCACCGGTCGAATCTGCCCTGCTGGGCGAACACGGCCGCTCGACGTACTGGTGCCCTGTCTGCCAGCCGAGGGAACCCGCCGCCTGAACGCAGGTACCAATGGACATCGGACCGAACAAGGAGCGAACCATGAGCAAGCGCAAACATATCCTGGGACGTGCAACGGTGGTTCCCATGACCGTGAGCCTTCTGGTGGCATGCACCGGGTCCTCCGGGGTCTCGGCCGAGGGCCTGGAGGGCGGGCAGCAGGATCTGCAGGTCAGCGTGCTGCACGAGGAACTGAATCACCCCTGGGCCATCGCCTTCCTGCCCGACGGCGGTGCACTGATCAGCGAACGCCCGGGCACCCTGCGCTGGTTCGAGGACGCCGAGTCCTTCGACGGGCGGGGCGCGCTGGTCCCGGGGTTGCCGGACGACCTGCAGGCGCGCAACCAGGGCGGGCTGCTGGATCTTGCGCTGCACCCCAATTTCGCCGACAACCGCTGGCTGTACTTCACCTACTCGGCGAGCGTGGAGAGCGGACTGACGACCCGCCTGGCGCGTGGGCGCTTCCAGGATGGCGAGCTGCAGGACGTGGAGACATTGTTCACCGCCGAGCCGGGTGTCAGCGGCGGCCGCCACTTCGGCAGCCGCATCGTGTTTGACCAGGCCGGGTACGTGTACATCAGCGTGGGTGACCGCGGCGATCGCGATCATGCGCAGGACACCTCCACCCATATCGGCAGCATCATCCGGCTGCATGACGATGGTTCGGTGCCGGATGACAACCCGTTGGTGGATGAACCCGACGCCCGCCCGGAGATCTGGGCCTGGGGTGTGCGCAACCCGCAGGGCATGGTGATGGACCCCGAGACCGGCACCTTCTGGCAGAACGAGCATGGCCCGCGCGGGGGTGACGAGGTCAACATCATCGAACCTGGCCTGAACTACGGCTGGCCGGTCATTACCCACGGCGAGGAATACCGTGGCGGCCAGGTGGGCGAGGGTCTGACCGAGAAGGAGGGGATGGAGTCACCGCTGCATCACTGGACGCCTTCCATTGCCCCGTCCGGCATGGCGATCCTGCGCGATCCGGCCTTTGCCGACTGGGATGGTGACCTGCTGGTCGGCGGACTGGCGCACCAGACGCTGCGCCGCCTGACCTTCGACGGGCGCGACCTGGTCAATGAGTCCGAGGTGCTGCCGGATCTGGATCGCCGTGTGCGCGACGTGCGCGTGCACGAGGGCGCAATCTACGTACTTACCGACCACAACCCGGGGGAGCTGATCCGGCTCACCCCGGCTGACTGATGGAGTCGCCGATGTTCGCATTTTCCGAGCCGCGCATGCCTGCGCCCGAGCAGGCCTTGCCCGGGCGCGAGGAGCCGATGCCGGTGCCCGGGCGCCACATGGTGCTGGGAACCCCGTTGGCACCGCCGTACCCCGAGGGCATGCAGGTGATCCAGTTCGGCATGGGCTGCTTCTGGGGCGCCGAGCGCCTGTTCTGGCAGCTGGACGGGGTGTACTCCACCAGCGTCGGTTACGGTGGGGGCTATACCCCGAATCCGACCTATCGCGAGGTATGCAGCGGCCAGACCGGGCACACCGAGCTGGTGCGTGTGGTATTCGATCCGCGGCGAGTCGACCTGGATGCGCTGTTCCGCACCTTCTGGGAAGGCCACGACCCGACCCAGGGCATGCGCCAGGGCAACGACGTCGGTACCCAGTACCGCTCCGCGATCTACACCACCGATGCGGACCAGCTGGCGGCCGCCGAGACCAGCCGCCAACGCTTCCAGGCCGCGCTGGACAAGGCACGGGGCGGAACGATCACCACCGAGATCGGCGAAGGGCCGGCGTTCTATTTCGCCGAAGAGGATCACCAGCAATACCTGGCCAAGGTCCCCCACGGCTACTGCGGCCTCGGCGGCCTCTCCGTGCCGTACCCGGCCTGAGCGCCTGCCCTTCTTCGTGTCTTCTTGGTGAATCGGGTTTTAGCCGTTGTTGGCGGCGGCCTGAACGAGGGCGTGGAACAGACGCTGGTGGCGGCGCTTCTGGGGCAGGTATTCCGGGTGCCACTGCACGCCGATGCACCAGCCGCGGTCGGCTTCGATCGCCTGTACCACGCCGCTGCTCTCGCGGCCGGCGACCCTTAGCCCGCGACCCAGGCCATCCACCGCCTGATTGTGCAGGGCGTTCACGTGCAGCGTGGCGTCGCCCAGGATGTCGGCCAGGTGGCTGCGCGGCTCCAGCTGGACCGGCTTGACCGGCAACAGGCTGCGGGCCTGCGGTGTTTCCACGTAGAACTCGGCCAGGTCGCGCTGCAGCGTGCCGCCGCGCACCACGTTGACCAGCTGCATGCCGCGGCAGATGCCGAGGATCGGGCGGTGATCGTCCAGCGCGCGGTGGATCAGGGCCTTCTCCAGGCGGTCGCGGTCGACGTCCAGTACCCCGCCGTGCGACTGGAACAGCCGGCGCAGCAGCCACAGGGCCGGGTAGAAGAGATAGCCGATCAGCCGTTGCGAGAGGCGGCGCTCCGCCTGGCGGATGGCCGCCGCATCCGGCCCGTCGGGCAGGGTCTCGCCGTAGAGCTCGGGGTCGACATCCGCCCCGCCGCCCACGATCAGTCCGTCGAACGGGCAACGGCCGCGCGGCTTTCCCGGGCGCAACCGCAAAGGGCGGCCTCCCGCGCGCCACACCGCCAGGGCGGTGAACAGCCAGGCCGGACCCCCGCCCTGGTCCGGCCCGGT
Organism: Thioalkalivibrio sp. ALMg3; assembly: GCF_000381225.1. NCBI lineage: Bacteria > Pseudomonadati > Pseudomonadota > Gammaproteobacteria > Chromatiales > Ectothiorhodospiraceae > Thioalkalivibrio > Thioalkalivibrio sp. ALMg3. The sequence goes on from NZ_KB906232.1 coordinate 58,060, forward strand.
GATCGCGATCACCGGGCGACGGGCTTGGGGCGTGACCCGGCTGGTTGCATTGGGAGCCGAGTCAGAACCAGTCACGGAGGCGCTGGCTCCAGTCGTCGGCCCAGCGGCCGAGGGCCTGGCCGGGGCGGTCCAGGTATTCCCGCGACAGGCGCTCCAGGCGTTCCGGATCCGCCGCCAGGCGTTCCACCTCGACCCAGCCATTGAACGGTCGCGCCAGGCTCCAGTCCGGGTCGTCGATCTCGCAGTTCGGCAGGCGGTAATGGAAGGCCGGGCGCGGTTTGATCAAGTCGTGTTCCACCGGTGCGGCGTTGACCCGTTCCGGGTCCAAGTGGGCAAACAAGGGCAACAGGTCCAGTGGTCGGTTGCGCGTCGGGCTGTGTGCCAGGTAGGCATCGATCAGGCCGGCCTGATCGGGTTGGAAGTCCGGGTCCAGCATGTGGCGTACAAAGGGCCCGGGAAATGCCCGAATGTAGGGCGACAGTCGCCGTGCCAGGTCGATTGCGCCGGCCGCGGTGAGGGCCTCGGCCATCAGCAGGAAGCTGCGCAGGATCGCCAGCAGCCACTCGGCATCGGTGCGGTGGATCTCGATATTGATCTGCAACCCGAAGGCGTAGAGAAACGAGCGTTCGGTGCCCTGGGCGCCGGCCTCTTGCAGGGCCGCGCGTACCCGGTCCAGGCGGGGCAGGTCGGCCACCGGGATCGGCGGGGCCACGATTTCATGCGGCACCAGGCGGCCGGCGGCGTCGGCCAGCCAGCGATCCAGCGCCGCCTTGTCGGAGTCGTCCAGCGAGATGCCGAGGCGCGCGAGATGCTCGCGGTAGGCCCGGTCCTTCAGCACCCGGGCGTCCAGTTCCAGCTGGAAGTCGCCGACGTCGGTATCGCGCACGCGGGCGACGAACGCACTGTCCGGTTCGATCTGCCCTCCGAATTCGGCCTTTACTGCTTCGGCCATAATCTCCAGCGAGACCCCGGCCATCTCGATCTCTACCCCGATGCGGCGCGGTTCGCCCTCGGGGGTGTCGGGCCACGGGAGGTCGTGGAAGGGCTCGCTCATGCGTGTCTCGAAGCCGTGCAAGGAGAGCTCCATGATAACGGCTCGGTGTACCTCGTGCGGCCCGGGCAGTAGGATAGGCGCCGACCTACAGGAGCCCGCCGAGCCCATGGATCGAATCTATCTGCGCGACCTCGAAATCGATGCCGTTGTTGGTGTCTACGACTGGGAACAGCGGATCCAGCGCCGCCTGCGATTCGACATCGAACTGGCGGCGGATACCCGCATCGCCGCCTATTCCGGCGAGATCGGCGATACCGTCGATTACGAGGCGGTGGCCAACGCGGTGCGCGCCATCGTCACGCGCGAGCCGCACGCGCTGCTGGAATCCCTGGCCGAAGAGATCGCCGAGGCCCTGATGGCCCAGTTCGGCACCCCCTGGGTGCGCATCAAACTGGGCAAGCCCGGGGCCGTTCCCGGTGTACGCGAGGTCGGCATCGAGATCGAGCGCGGCACCCTCGCGACGTCCGACTAGCCCCTCTTCTCCTACGGGCCCTTCCGGCCCGCTTTCCTGTCTCTTGTTCCGCGTCTGGCCCGTGCGGGGACCGGACCGTGTTCACACTTTTCGTTGATCGCACGCTTTTGGTGCGTGTGCACTTTTAGTGCGCACCATCCAGAGGCAAAACCTCGTGGTTCGGCCGCAACACGTGTTGTGAAAAGCCGATTTTGCTCCCTTTTGGTACTTGGCACAGCCCGTGCAAGGACCGGGTGTCGACTACGCGACACTCGATTGACCAATCTGGGAGATGACCAATATGAAGAAGTTCACCCGTTCCGCGCTGGCCGCTGCTGTCCTCACCGTAGGCTCCACCGGTGGCGTCGCGTTTACCTCCACCGCCGCCGCGGAGCTGTCCGTGAACATTGGTGCGGTGTCCAACTACTACTTCAGGGGCTTTTCCGAAAGCGATGACGGTGCGGCCATTCAGGGCGGCATTGATTACGAGCATGCCTCCGGGTTTTACGCCGGAACCTGGCTGTCGAACGTCGATTTTGGTGATGACACCAGCTACGAACTCGATCTCTATGCCGGATTCGCCGACGAGTTCGCCAGCGGGTTCGGATACGACGTTGGCTACATCTACTATGCCTACCCCGATGCCCGTGATGACACCGGCTCCCTGAGCGCCGACTTTGGCGAGATCTACGGGGAAGTCAGCTTTGATACTGGCACCGTCGGTCTCTACGGCGGTATGGCCTATGTTGTTCACGACAGTGATGACTCGGCCTTGCAGGATGACGACATGTACTTCTACGCCGGTCTGGATATCCCGTTCATGGATGTCTACAGCGCCGGGTTCCTCGTGGGTCGTACCCGCTTCGACGATTCCGATGCCGAAAACTACACCCATTACACCGCCAGCCTGGCGCGCGACGCCGGGGACTGGGGCGAGTTCAGCCTTAACCTCGAGTATGTCGACGAATCCGACGAGGACCTGGGCGCCTGGGTGGGCTGGTCCAAGACGTTCTGAAGCCGGCTATTACCTCTTAATGAAAAGGCGGGTCCGTGGATCAGCGGACCCGCCCACAGGAGTCTGACATGAAGATGATTACCGCCGTGATCAAGCCGTTCAAGCTTGATGATGTTCGCGAGGCGATCTCGGAGATCGGCGTGCAGGGCATGACCATGACCGAAGTGAAGGGTTTTGGTCGCCAGCGCGGTCATACCGAGTTGTATCGCGGTGCCGAGTATGTAGTCGATTTTCTGCCCAAGGTGAAGCTTGAAGTGGCCGTTGACGAAAACCTGGTCGACCAGGTCGTCGAGGCCATTTCAAAGTCCGCCAGCACGGGCAAGATCGGCGACGGCAAGATCTTTATTACGCCGGTGGAGCAGGTCGTGCGTATTCGCACGGGCGAAACCGGACCGGAAGCGCTTTAAACCTTTGCCTTCCAGCGAATGAGGAATTTCAATCATGGAAATTGAACAGCAAGTTGTCGAACTCGCCTATGCGATGGACACCTTTTACTTTTTGGTGGCCGGTGCACTGGTGATGTGGATGGCCGCGGGCTTTACCATGCTCGAGGCCGGTATGGTGCGCACCAAGAGTGTGGCCGAAATCGCAACCAAGAATATCGCCCTGTATTCGATCGCCAGCATCATGTACATGCTGATCGGCTACAACATCATGTACAGCGATGGTCTCAGCTCCATTATCCCGGGGCTGGGCTTCCTGATCAGCGGCGACAACGCAGTCGCGGACGTGCTGGGTAGCGGTGGCGACATCTACTACTCCGATCGTGCCGACTTTTTCTTCCAGGTCGTGTTCGTGGCCACCGCGATGTCCATCGTCTCGGGTGCCGTGGCCGAGCGCATGAAACTGTGGGCCTTCCTGGCCTTTGCGGTCGTGCTGACGGGCTTCATCTACCCGATCCAGGGCTTCTGGAGCTGGGGTGGCGGTATCCTCGACCAGATCGGCTACCTGGACTACGCCGGTTCCGGCATCGTCCACTTCACGGGTGCCGCTGCGGCGCTGGCCGGTGTGTTGCTCCTCGGGGCGCGCAAGGGCAAGTACGGCGCGGATGGCAAGATCAACGCCATTCCGGGTTCCAACATGCCGCTGGCCACGCTGGGTGTGCTGATCCTGTGGCTGGGTTGGTTCGGCTTTAATGGCGGGTCCGAGCTGAAGGTGTCGGACATCGAGTCCGCCAATGCCGTGGCCGCCGTGTTCGCCAACACCAACCTGGCCGCGGCCGGGGGTGTGGTTGCCGCGCTGATCACCACCCGTCTGATCTTCGGCAAGGCCGACCTGACCATGGCACTGAACGGAGCGGTTGCGGGGCTGGTGTCCATCACTGCCGAGCCGCTGATGCCCAGCCCGGTCCTGGCGATGATCATCGGTGCCGTGGGTGGTGTGATCGTGGTGTTCTCGATCGTCGCCCTCGACAAGCTGAAGATCGACGACCCGGTTGGTGCGATCTCCGCGCACGGTACCGCCGGTATCTGGGGTGTGATGGCGGTCCTGCTGTCCAACCCGGATGCGACCTTCTTCGGGCAGATCGTGGGCCTGCTCGCCATCTTCGTTTTCGTCTTCGTGGCCAGCCTGATCGTCTGGGCGATCCTCAAGGCGGTGATGGGCATCCGCCTGAGCGAAGAGGACGAGGCCATGGGCGCCGATATCGCCGAGTGCGGTCTCGAGGCCTACCCGGAGTTCACCGGGAAGCAATAAAGCTTCGTTAACCTGAAACCGGGGTCGGGCCGTAACCCGGCTCGATCCCGATACATCGTCTCCTCCGACGCCGACAAGACAGTCTCCCAGGACTTGGATGTTGGCCTTTGGGCGCCCCTTTATCGGGCGCCCTTTTTTTTGTTCGATACACCCTGTGGGAGCGGGCTTGCCCGCGAAGCCCCCGCCCGCGGCGGTTCTTGCGACTGATGCCCGCGGGCTACTAACACCCCGGCCGGCTCTCTTCCCAGCAAGCAGGGTCTCCCGGTCCGGCCATTCATCCCCGTACCCCGGCTTCGGTTACGATCCCGCTTTTGCCGCACCGGAACCCTGTCGCATGGATCGCCTGCTGGACGTCCGACAACTGAAAACAGCCCAGCTGGGCCCGCTGGACCTGGCGGTTCAGCCGGGCGAACTGGTGCAGGTCACCGGCGCCTCGGGTGCCGGCAAGTCCCTGCTGTTGCGCGCCCTGGCGGATCTCGACCCCAGCACGGGGGAGGTGATGCTGAACGGCGAGGCGCGCGACGCCATGCTGCCGGTCCAGTGGCGCCGGCGCGTGGCCTATGTGTCGGCCGAGACCGCCTGGTGGGGCGAGCGCGTGGACGAACACCTGCCGGCCGATTTCTCTCGCGAGGCGGCCCTGCACCTGCTGAAACAGGTCGCGTTGCCGGAGGCCTCGCTGGGGTGGGAGGTCGAGCGTCTCTCCAGCGGCGAGAAACAGCGCCTGGGTCTGGTGCGCGCGCTGCTGAACCGGCCCCGTGTCCTGCTGCTGGACGAGCCCACCGCCAACCTGGACCTGGAGAACACCAAGCGCATCGAGCGCGCGGTGCGGGCGTACTTGGCCGAAGAAGAGGCGGCGGCACTATGGGTCAGTCATGACACGCTGCAGCGCCAGCGTCTGGGCGGGCGCATCCTGACCATCCGCGATGGCCAGTTGGAGGCAAACGCATGGACCTGATCTCGCTTTCCGCGCTGGATCTGACGCTGGCGGCGCTGCTGGTTGTCGCCCTGGCTGGTCTGACCATCTGGGCGCGCATGGGGCTGGGGCGCAGCCTGCTGATCGCCGGGGCGCGCACCGTGATCCAGCTGCTGCTGATCGGCCTGGTGTTGCAGACGCTGTTCGACCACGCGCACCTGGGCTGGGTGGCACTGATGGCGCTGGTCATGGTGTCGATCGCGGGCTACGAGGTGATGGCGCGTCAGCAGCGCCGTTTTGCCGGGCTGTGGGGCTACGGGATCGGTGCGGTCACCATGTTCGTTTCGGCCTTTGCCGTCACCGTGCTTGCGCTGACCACGATGGTGGGACCCTCGCCCTGGTGGGAGCCGCAGTACGCCATCCCGCTGCTGGGGATGCTGCTGGGCAACACCATGACCGGCATCGCGCTGGGGCTGGACCGCCTGACCCAGACGGTCTGGCGCGAGCGCCGCACCATCGAGGCCCGCCTGGCGCTGGGCTCGGGCTGGAGCGAGGCCGTCGCCACCATGCGCCGCGAGGCCGCCCGCTCCGGCCTGATGCCGACCATCAATGCCATGGCCGCGGCCGGTATCGTCAGCCTGCCGGGCATGATGACGGGCCAGATCCTCGCCGGTGCCCCGCCGGTGGAGGCGGTCAAGTACCAGATCCTGATCATGTTCCTGATCACTGCCGGCACCGGCTTCGGCACCCTCGGCGCGGTCTGGTTCGCCTCCCGCCGCCTGTTCGACACCCGCGAACGCCTGCGCCTCGACCGCCTCAAGCCGGGCCGCCACACGTAGCCATATCCGCCCGAACGGTGCATTTCGCATTCGCTCAATGCGCCCTGCGGCGCGCGGCCGAGCCCTCGTAGGATGCGCTGAGCGCAGCGAACCGCATCACATGGCGTGTGTTTCGCGACCCCCTGCGCGTGCAGACCCTACGAGCCGCGTTTCAAATCTCGGTAGAAGTTTTCGTGTGTGCCGAGCAGTAGCAGGAGGCGGGTGGTGGGGTCGTACTCGTAGGCGAGCAGCATCAGTTGCTCGCGCGACTTGAACTTGTAGACCATGACTCCGGCCAGATCGCCTTTCTTGCTGGTGCCGATCTCGGGGTTGCGGACGATCTCGGCAACCGCTTCGTCCACGTCGGCCTTCTGGGCGGGATGGAGGCGCTTGTAGGCGCGCCGGAAGCGGATGCTTTGCAGCACCTCCACGTCCGCGGCCATTAGTCGGGTTTGCCCTCGGGTGTGAACGGGGTCGCGAGTTCCCGCCCCTCGGCGCGAGCGATCAGCAGTTCACAGACGAAGTCGATGGGCAGGTCGGGGTTGTCCATGGCGGTGCGCCCCACTTCGGCCCAGAACTCGATCTGACCGGCGATGGTCCGGTGCTCGGCCTTGGCGTGGGCCCGGGCCTGCTGATACAGCGTCTCATCAATGCGGACGGGCAAACTCATGGCGTGCCTCCTCTACTACAAATGTAGTCAGATTAGCGCGGCCCTGCATGGTTCGCAATGACGGGGCCAGCAAGCACCGTCATTGCGAGGAGCGCAGCGACGTGGCGATCTCCGTGGGCGCCCCAGCGCCGGCCCGGGCAAACGTCGGGGTTGCGTCGGGAGGTTACTCGCTGCGCTCGCCCTTCGGGCCGGCCTGCGGCCGTTCAACGCGCTTCGCGCTTTTGTGCCGCGGCCCCTGCGGGGCCTCGCAATGACGGGTTTGGGTCGCGCCAGGGGCCTGCCCGGGATCAGGCGAACAGCTTGCGGCGGAAGAACTCGGGCGTGGCCCCGGCGGCGCGGTGGATGGCGGCGTTGTAGTAGTGGGTGACAAACGCCGCCTCCTCGGCGGCTTCCTCGCGCAGGAAGGACACCGGGGCGTCCTTCGCCGCGATGGTGCAGGTCCACCAGCCGGAGGGGTAGGTGGGTTGTGGGAAGTGCATCGTCAATGCATCGATGAAGCCGGCCGCGCGCAGGCTGTCGTGCATCGGGCGGATGATGCTCTCGGTATGCAACAGCGGCGATTCGCTTTGCTGTACCAGCAGGCCATCCGGGCCCAGGGCCTTCACGCAGTCCTTGTAGAAGGCGGTGGAGAACAGGCCTTCGGCCGGGCCCACCGGATCGGTGGAGTCGACGATGATCACGTCGACGGAGCCGGGTGTGGCGTCCTGCAGGTACTGCACGCCGTCGTCGAACAGGAGCTCGGCGCGCGGGTCGTCGTTGGCGTCGCACAGCTCCGGGAAGTACTGCTCGGCCAAGCGGGTGACGCGCTCGTCGATATCTACCTGCACGGCCTTTTGCACCTCGTCGTGCTTGAGCACTTCGCGCAGGGTGCCGCAGTCGCCGCCGCCAATAATGACCACGTTCTTCGGGGCGCTGTGCGAGTAGAGCACCGGGTGCGACATCATCTCGTGGTAGATGAAGTTGTCGCGCCCGGTGAGCATCACGCAGCCGTCGATCACCATCAGGTTGCCGAAGGCCTCGGTCTCGTAGATCTCGATCTTCTGGTACGGGGTCTGTTCTTCGTGCAGCTTCTGCTTGATGCGCAGGGACAGCGCCATGTTTTCGTGCGGTTCGCTGAACCAGTTGTTGTCGAGTGCCATTGGGCGGCTCCCCTTGCGGATGCGGTGGACGGTATGATGCGCCGCTATGATAGTGCCCTGTATCCTGCGGGCAACTCTGAACCTCCCCGTCACTGCGAGGAGCGAAGCGACGCGGCAATCGCTTTCCATGTCCACCGGAACGCCGAGGGCGAGCAGCGCAACCAAACGCACGGCCCTCGTTCAGGAGATTACTCGCTACGCTCGCCCTTCGGGCCGGCCGGCGGCCGTTCAACGCAGCTTCGCTGCTTTTGTGCTTCGTCGCCTGCGGCTCCTCGCAATGACGGGCGAGATGTCTTCGTAGATCCCAAGGAATCGCCATGACCGTCACGCCCTGGAATCTGGATGAGGCCCGCGCCACCTACGGGATCGACCACTGGAATGGTGGCTTTTTCGATCTGAACGACGCTGGCCATGTGGTGATGCGGCGACCGGATTGGCCGGATCACCCGGGTGTCGATCTGCATGAGCTGGCCGGGCGGCTGCGCGAGGAGCATATCGGGCCGCCGGTGCTGGTGCGTTTCCAGGACGTGCTGGACGGGCGTGTGCGCCGCCTGGCGCGGGCCTTCGATGCGGCCGCACGCGAGCTGGACTACCAGGGCGCGTTCACGGCGATCTATCCGATCAAGGTGAACCAGCAGCGCAGCGTGGTGGATCAGATCCTGGCGGCGGGCGACACGCCGGATGCCGATGGCTTTACCCCACGGGTGGGGCTGGAGGCGGGCAGCAAGCCGGAACTGATGGCTGTGCTGGCACAGTCGCGCCCGGGCGCCGCGATCATCTGCAACGGCTACAAGGACCGCGAATACGTGCGCCTGGCGCTGATCGGGCGCCAGCTCGGGCATCGCGTGTACATCGTGATCGAGAAGCCCTCGGAGCTGGAGGAGGTCATCCGCCAGGCCGAGCACATGGATATCGCACCCCTGCTGGGGCTGCGCGTGCGCCTGTCGTCGATTGGCAAGGGCAAGTGGCAGAACACCGGTGGCGAGAAGGCCAAGTTCGGTCTGTCCGCGGCGGATGTGCTGGGCATCCTCGAGCGCCTGCGCGGCCTCGGCTGGCTGGATCGGCTGCAGCTGCTGCACTTCCACATGGGCTCGCAGATCGCGAACATCCGCGATATCCAGAACGGCATGGGCGAGGCGGCCAGCTACTTCGCCGCGCTGACCGAAGCGGGTGCCGCGCTTCAGGTGGTGGATGTCGGCGGCGGCCTGGGTATCGACTACGAGGGGTCGCGCTCGCGCAACGAATGCTCCATCAACTACTCGGTGGAGGAGTACGCGCTGAACATCCTGCGCCCGCTCAAGCGCATCTGCGAGGAGCATGATCTCGCCATGCCCGAGGTGTTCAGCGAGTCGGGACGGGCGCTGACCGCGCATCACGCGGTGTTGATCACCAACGTGATCGACTGCGAGCCAGCCCCGGGGGATGGTGCTATACCGCCGGCGCCGGACGACGAGCTGCCCGAGATCGCCGCGATGCGCGCGCTGCTGGACGAGCGCGACCGCCCGGCCTCGGAGATCTATCACGACGCCGCCTTCGGCCTGTCCGACCTGCAGGCGCGTTTCGCCCGCGGGATGCTTTCGCTGGCGGACCGGGCGCGCGCCGAGGCGATCTATTTCGCCCTGTGTCAGCGGCTGCTGGCACAGCCGGATGCGCTGCCGGCCGAGATCCATGCGGAGCTGACGGACAAGCTGGCGGACAAGGTTTTCTGCAATTTCTCCGTGTTCCAGTCGATCCCGGATACCTGGGCGATCAACCAGATCTTCCCCATCATGCCGCTGCACCGCCTGGACGAGGCCCCGACCCGCCGCGCCGTGCTGCAGGATCTGACCTGTGACTCCGACGGCCACATCGAGCACTACGTGGAGCGCGAGGGTACGCACACCACCCTGGCGCTGCACCCGTGGAAAACGGGCGAGGCCTACTATCTCGGCATCTTCCTGGTCGGGGCCTACCAGGAGATCCTCGGCGACCTGCACAACCTGTTCGGCGACACCGACACGGTGAACGTGGAGCTGACCGAGCAGGGTGGCTACCGCCTGCTGAACCCCGAGCGCGGCGACACCGTGGACGAGTTGCTCTCCTACGTGCACTTCGCCCCGGACGACCTGCGCCGCGCCTTCCGCGCCAAGATCGATGCCATCGGCCTGCGCGGCGAGGCCGCCGGGCGCCTGCTGGCGGAACTGGAACACGGCCTGACCGGCTACACCTATCTCGAGGACTGAACCCATGCAGTGTTACGTCTATCGCGCGACCAAGCGCGCCGATACCTATGTGTATCTCCCGGAGAAGGATGATTTCTCCGAACTCCCCGAGGGCGTGGTTCGGGCGCTCGGTCGCCTGGAGTTCGCTCTGGAATTCGAGCTGACCCCGGAACGCACCCTGGCCCAGGAAGACCCGCAGAAGGTCCTCGCCAACCTCGATGAGCAGGGCTTCCACCTCCAGTTCCCGCCTCCGGAAGAAGACCGCTAGCCCTGACCTAGCCGCTTGGGCCCTTGCCGTCGACCTGGGGGGGGGGGCTCTCCGTCACCCCGGATCGTTGCATATCGTCGTCACCCTGCCGCTGGCGCCCTCTTCGGCGTCCTGGGCACCGGCCTCTCCCCCGTCATCCCGGACACCGCGCAGCGGTGATCCGGGATCTTGTGCGCCGTGGTCTGGCCAGGCCTTGGGGGTATCCGGCGTGGGAGATTCCGGCTCTTCGCTGCGCTGCGGCCGGGATGACGACGTGGGAGCACCACATGGTCGCGGCGAGCGGCGGCCGGGATGACGAGGTCGCTCGGCATTGTCGGGGCGCGAACTGCGCCGCGCTTTGGCCGGGATGACGGGCGCAAGCGTGCGGAGCCTGCGCTGAAAACGTGGAAGTCTCAGCGCGCCAACGCATAACTCTGTATAGTGTCGGCCCTTTTGCCAGTATCTAGAGTTTGCATTCCATGACCGAGAAGCTTCGCAATATCGCCATCATCGCCCACGTTGATCATGGCAAGACCACGCTGGTCGACCAGCTCCTGCGCCAGTCCGGCACCCTCGACAAGCGTGGCGATCACGGCGAGCGGATCATGGACTCCAACGCCATCGAGAAGGAACGCGGGATCACCATTCTCGCCAAGAACACTTCCATCGAATGGAAGGACTACCGCATCAACATCGTCGACACCCCCGGACACGCCGACTTCGGTGGCGAGGTCGAGCGTGTGCTGTCGATGGTCGACTCGGTGCTGCTGCTGGTGGACGCGGTGGATGGCCCGATGCCGCAGACCCGCTTTGTCACCCAGAAGGCCTTCGCCATGGGCTTCAAGCCGATCGTGGTGATCAACAAGGTGGACCGCCCCGGCGCGCGCCCCGACTGGGCCGTGGATCAGGTCTTCGACCTGTTCGATCGCCTGGGCGCGACCGACGAGCAGCTGGACTTCCCGATCGTGTTCGCCTCCGCGCTGAACGGCTTTGCCGGCATGGATTCCAGCGTTACCGAAGGCGACATGACCTGCCTGCTGGAGACCATCGTCGAGCATGTGTCCCCGCCGAACGTCGATGCGGAAGGCCCGTTCCAGATGCAGGTCTCCTCGCTGGACTACAACAGCTACCAGGGCCTGATCGGCATCGGCCGCGTGAAGCGCGGGCACATCAAGCCGAACAGCCCGGTGAAAGTGGTGGACCGCGAAGGCGGCGTGCGCAATGGCCGCATGCTGCAGATCATGGGCTTCCACGGCCTGGAGCGCGTGGAGGTCGAAGAGGCCCGCGCCGGCGACATCATTACCTTTACCGGGATGGACAAGCTGTTCATCTCCGACACCCTGTGTGATCCGAACCACGTCGAGGCGATGGAACCGCTCACCGTCGACGAGCCGACCGTGAGCATGACCTTCCAGGTCAACTCCTCGCCGTTCGCCGGGCGCGAAGGCAAGTACGTCACCTCGCGCGTGCTGCGCGATCGCCTGCAGGAAGAGCTCAAGCACAACGTCGCGCTGCGCGTCGAAGAGGGCGAGGACCCGGACAAGTTCAAGGTCTCCGGCCGCGGCGAGCTGCATCTCGGCATCCTGATCGAGAACATGCGTCGCGAGGGCTACGAGCTCTCCGTTGCGCGCCCCGAGGTGGTCATCAAGGAAGTCGACGGCGTGCGGCAGGAGCCCTACGAAGCCGTCACCGTGGACATCGAGGAGCAGCACCAGGGCACGATCATGGAGAAGCTCGGCGAACGCCGCGGCGACATGACCAACATGGTCCCCGACGGCAAGGGCCGCGTGCGCCTGGACTTCATCATCCCGTCGCGCGGGTTGATCGGCTTCCAGACCGAGTTCATGACCGCGACCTCCGGCACCGGCATCCTGCACCACATCTTTGATCACTACGGCCCGTACCAGCCCGGTTCGGTCGCCTCGCGCCAGAACGGCGTGCTGATCGCCAACGCCACCGGCAAGGCGCTGGGCTTTGCCCTGTTTAACCTGCAGGATCGCGGCAAGATGTTCATCGGCCCCGGCGAAGAGGTCTACGAGGGCATGGTCATCGGGCTGCACTCGCGCGAGAACGACCTGGTCGTGAACGCGCTCAAGGCCAAGCAGCTCACCAACGTCCGCGCGTCCGGCACTGACGAGAACATCCAGCTCACCCCGCCGATCCGCATGACGCTGGAGCAGGCCATCGAGTTCATCGACGAAGATGAGCTGGTCGAGGTCACCCCGGAGAGCCTCCGCATCCGCAAGAAGTTCCTGGTGGAGCACGAGCGCAAGAAGGCCTCCCGCGCCTCGGCGTAACCGCTAGCGCCAACGCCCCTCCAGGGGCCAAGGGAAAGAAAAGCGCCCGGTCGGTTCAGCCGCCGGGCGCTTTTGATGTGTCGACTCCGAAGCTTCGGCTCCAGCCCGCTGTCGCCCTCCTGGAAATCGCGAAACCGTTATTGAGGATAGGGCGCCAGGCAAAGAGGCAAGGTTTGATCCCGGTTGTACTAAAATCCGGGACAAGTGACGTCAGTTTGATCACACCATTGGCGATAGAACTCCCCTGCGTTATTGGCCAAGGGGGCTCCGTCTGTTGTGGTATCCCAACCGAGGAAATCGACGATCTGCTCGTTCGCGTCTTCGAGCGCGGACTTCGCTTGAGTGGGGGTGCGCTGCCCCGTGATTTGGTCGAATACAAAGTGCTGGCCAAAATCGATGAGTTGATAGTCATCGTCGAAATAATCCGCGTAATCAACGTTTGGACCACCTGCGCTTTCACGTGTCACGTACTCCGGAGGGGCGCTGTCACTGGCGTCGAACGCCGGTGGCAGCCAGGTGGGGCGGATACCGTCGGCGGAGTCGCGCTCGACGAGGGCCTGCACCAGCGGGTGGGTCATCCCGAGCTCTGCGCGCTGCCATATCCCGCTGCCCCGGAAGGCCCGGCGGATCGAGACGGACGGTTCGGTGACTCGGGGTTCGTTATCCCCCGAATCTGCGAGGTCGAACTCGGGGTCGCCCACTGCGATTGCGCCACTTTGGTCGGACACGTCGATTTGAGAGTCGCGGACGGCGATATTGCCGAACCATCCCCGTCCCACGTAGCATCGATAAAAGAACGTCTCGGGTTCGAATTCAGGGATGTCGTTGTTTACGCAATAGCCGGAATCGGAGACGCGGGCACGCAGAGTATCGAATTGATCGTCGTCAAATAGACGGATTACCAACCCCGAGATCGTGCTGAATCCCAGAGAAAGGTCGGTTTCGAGAAGAACGGTCTCGGTCCCGTCCGTGTCAATGCGGACCAGTTGGCGACGATCATCATCTGCGCGCATCTCCATCCGTCCAAACCCTCGGTCATCAGGCAGCTCGGCCAGCGTCGTTGCGTCTGACGGGTCAATTGGGTCCCCGCCAGTGCGGGCGTCACCGGAGGGCGATGCGATATTCTGGCCGCCGGGGAGGCGTCCCCGCGCCTGGTTAAGGCTCAGAAGGGGGTCGGTCCAGTAGAGTACGCTCGCGACTTGAACGCTCTGTTCTTCATCTCTCGCGTTGTCCCAGAATGCTGTCAGCTCGATTGTGGTGGTGCCATCGAGGGAGTTGATGGTTCCTTCGTCAAGCTCAAAACGAAAATTTGCATTGGTCCCGGTGAAGCCTTCGGTCAATGCATCCTTCGCAAGGTTGAAATCTGTCTCCGTGAGGGAATCACGCATCTTGTCGATGCGGGACTCCATGACCTGGACGGCTTCCGCCCGGGCCTTGGAGTCTGCCGTCGAGACCATCAGGTCCCCGTACAGCTTGGACAACGCAAGGATTCCGAGGCCGATCACCGCCAAGGCAATTAGTGCCTCGATCAACGTGATTCCGAACGTGCGCTGTTTAGGGTGAGACATCATCTTTGAACCTCTGTACGCGAAGCGTGACGGGGCTGTCGTTGGATGCAGGCGGGCGGTGGTGCTTGCTTTAGTCAACGCCATGGGTCCAGTCGCGCCAGCTTCCAGATACCAGAGAGCGTGCCCCTACGCTGCCCGCACCGCCAGCTGCGATCGGATCAAAGTAGAAGAAGGGTGTACCGGAGACCTCTGCGTCGTCAGGTACGTCCGTACGCCCCTGGACAATGGCGGCACCAAAGAACCGGGGATTGCCTCGCGCGATAAGGTCGCCGGTAATGTAGAGAATGCCGTGAAAGTCTTGGAAATTACCCGTTGTCCTGAGGTCACCTTCCACAACTAGCAGTACGGGGTTTTCGCGGCTACCCAAGGTCCCAGTCAGTTCGGCATCGCCTTCGATCCAGATCGTCTGGCCCCATTCGCTTGCGTCAAATTCGAATCGGTCTCCGTTTGATTCGAGGACATTTTCGATTTGGTTTTCCTTGTATGACTCCATGCTGGAGCCCATGAATGATTCGAAGAACTCATCTCCGGTGACGCCAAAGTTGTCGTCTCGGTCGATGACATCAAGGCCCAGCAGGTCACCGCGAGACTCCTGGACATAAGTCCCGTCCCCGTCCAGAGGGACTGGGTCTGGGTTGGCTGGGTCCGTGGAAGGGCGGGATTCGCCCTCGCGCAAGAGGAAACTGTTACCTGTACCACCACCGCTGATGTTGATTTCACCACCGGAGCGGATGGTGGTGTCCGTGTACGCGTTGTAAACCGCAGCTGTACCGGAGATTGCGAGGCCTCCTCGTGTCACGAGGGGATTGTCAGGTGGATTCGCGATTGATGGACCGGCCTGTACGCCGACCAGTATCGCCTTCCGTCCGGCTCGGTCATCGCTCCAGCCGCAAGAAAGGGCCACGGCATTCCGGATGTTTGTTTCTTCGTCAGCGCTGGTGAGCAGCAAAGGATCGCCGGAAGCAGAGTTTAGGTTGGCCACTGCTTGAGCAAAGGCGTCCGGAGTATTGCCGCAGATTGCATCCGCGGTGCCGAAGGCTTCACTCGCAGCCGTAGGCGCAAGGAAGGCCGCTCGGGCCGCGTATCGGTCTGTCTCCAGCATGAGGAACGAATCTCCATTGTCTTCCCAGCCCGGGGGGCGGTTGTTCTCCGCTGCGTAGGCCAGTGCTACTTCCAGTCCCGCCTGCGCGGCGTTGTTGGTCTGTTTCATGCGCAATTCGTTGGCTGACATGCGCTGTTCGAGAATGGCGGTCTGGGAGGCGAAGATGATCACCAGGGTGATGGCGACCAGGATGATCACCGTGATCAACAGGGTCGCAAGGCCTTTCTGGTGGCCTCTGCGCGGTAACCTGGAAAAATACGATGTCATGCAGTTGCTCCGTTGTAGCGGGTCAGTCGTCGCTACCATTAAAGATTCGCGCGTTGCGGACTCCGACGGTCAGGCTGGTATCTCGGTCGTCGCTGTCAGTGAACGAGACCCGTGTGTCGGGCTCGTCGGCGTGCTGCGCATCCAGCTGGATGGTTACGCGTCGGTTCTCGAAGTAAAAATCTTCGTCGCCGCCGTTGTCGGGGCAAAGGCCGGCTGTCTCGGTGGCGTTCCCGTCTGCGTTTAGGTGCAGGCAGGACGACCGGTCAAGCGAGAAGTCGAGCAGGGTGACGTTAGTTGTTGTCGGGTCTGTGAGGGTTTCCCAGCCGTCATTCTGGTCACATGATCCGGTTGACTCGATCTGGCCGGTCAGCATCTGAATCGAATTCCCTGCCAGGCGGTAGCCGAACACGTACTGTTCGTCGATCTCGTCCAGTGCCTGCAACGGATCCTCGATGATGTAGCCGTAAGTTGGGTCGTAGCTGAGCAGGATGCAGCTGCCGCCTTCGTGAATTGCCAGGTTCAGGTCCGAGGCCATGAAGGGGTTTCTCGGAAGCGCATCGGATTCTTCGTCGAACTCAATGCGGTCGGGGTGCGAATAGCCCGTGCGACGGATGTCGTTGGCCATTAGATCCAGCGCAATGCGCGTTTCCTGCGTAAGCCGGGCTTCCTGGGTGACGAAGGTGGCGCCTCGTATGGCCGTGATGTATAGGGCAATCACCGCGGCGATCACGATCGTTCCGACCAGGATCCCGATCATCAGCTCGATGAGCGTGAAGCCCCCAGCGCCGTTGCGGCGGCGCGAAGGAATCGGCGCAGTGTTTCTAGCTCGGTTCAGCATTCGCTATACGCCCCCATGGCACGGTTGGTTCCGCAGGCGCGAGGACGTCCGATCGGAT
Source organism: Thioalkalivibrio sp. ALMg3 (assembly GCF_000381225.1). NCBI lineage: Bacteria > Pseudomonadati > Pseudomonadota > Gammaproteobacteria > Chromatiales > Ectothiorhodospiraceae > Thioalkalivibrio > Thioalkalivibrio sp. ALMg3. The sequence goes on from NZ_KB906232.1 coordinate 74,393, forward strand.
TGATCTGGACCTGCATCACAAAGTTGTTTGGCGATGACGTGAAGAGGAGATCGGACCGGTCGCCCTGCACGGTGCCGCGCACGTGATTGAAGGTGATGGTCTGTTCGCCCGTCATCGAGACATTGCGGTAATCATCCGAGCTGGTCGTGCGCAGCACTGCGTCCTCGTCACCTGCCATCACGATGGTGCATGCGTTCGCGGCGGCCGGGTCCTCGACCGTGCAATCGCAGGCGGGTGTGCTTGTTATGCCGTGACACCAGGCGTCGCCGTCCACCTGGCTCACGAAGCGGATATCGCGCCCCTGCTTGATGGCCTCGGTGCGGGCCATCTGGATCTGGTCGAGGGCGCTTTCGGCGGCGCCGATTACACGGCGCTGCTCGGCGAGGTTGAAGGCTGGGGCGGCCAGCGTGACCAGGATCACCAGCACGGCGATGGTGATCATGAGCTCGATCAGGGTGAAGCCGAAGGGTTTTTGTGGTGCGGCCATGCGCGGTCCCCGGGCAGGAGGTAGGGAGGTCTCGACTCCCATTATACGGTTTGGGGTATCTTGGGCATGTCGTCTGGCTACCGCTCGTCGTGCGAATGCTTCCACTCGCGATATTGACAGGGCTCGCTGGCGGGCGGTTGTGGTGGAATCGGGTTTGGCGAAAACGGAAGTCTCCGAGGGGATAGAGCGATGAAGGCAGCAAACACGAAGGCGCTGGGATTTACCCTGATCGAGCTGATGATCGTGGTCGCGGTCGTGGCCATCCTGGCGGCAATCGCTTACCCGTCGTACCAGAACTACATCTTGAAGTCGCAACGAGCGGATGCGCATGACTCACTACTGCGTATTCAGATGGAACAGGAGCGCTGGCGGGCAAATAATCCGGCCTACACCGGAGACCTTTCGGATCTGGGGCTGACCGCCGAATCGGACGATGGGCATTACCAGCTGGCGATATCCAACGAGTCGGGGTCGAGCTTTACCGCGACCGCCACCGCGCAGGGGCGCCAGGCGAATGACTCCAATTGTCAGAGCATTACGCTCGCGGTTACCGGAGGGAGCGCGGACCGGGATGGAACCCCGGGTGGCGATGATTGCTGGTGATCCGTACGTTCCTGACCGAACGTTTTTCGCGCGCTGAGGACAACGCTAGTCAGGACAGCTCTTCGATGGCTCGCTTCGCGGCCGCCCGATGCTGCTGACAATTACGCGCCGGCCTTCGTGGCCGTTGCCGCAAACGGTAAAGCTGCCCATCTGCAGTGCGCCGCTCGTGCGCCGGGTTGTTCCCCGGGCTACGTAGGACACGTAGTCCCGGACCGGGGTGTTCCCCTTGATCGAGAGCATGTCCTGTAGCCCTGGATTCTCGTAGCCGATGAGTGGGTCTTCCTCGGAGCGCTCGCCCGAGTGTTCCGGGTCGGCAAACCAGATCCAGCCGTATGCCCAGTCGCCGTCTTCGCGGCAGGTCTCGCCGTCGCTGGACGGACAAAGGGTAACGCGCTCGTTGCGCTTGATCGCCTCGCTGCGTGCAAGATGCATGGCGTTGAGCAGGCTGTTGGTGGCGCCGATGACGCGTTGACGCTCGAGCATCTGGTTGAAGCCCGGGGCGGCGAGCATGGCCAGGATGGCGAGCACGCCCAGCGCGACCATCAGCTCGATGGCCGTAACTCCCTTGCAGGTCCGCATCGTCGTCTCCTCCCTGAGATCGCGTGCATGCGAGAGCATAGACGAGCGCGGCGCCCGAGGCCACGGGCCCGTCGGGTGGTGCTGGAACGTTGCCGGTGACAGGTTGCCTACAAGTCAGAGGTCCCGGCAGGCATGCGGGCGGTGGTTTTGGCTGGATGCCGCGGATGCGACAGGAGATTGCTTGGCTTCGCTCGCAATGACGGGGCGGTGTAGCGATGTCATTCGTAACGACGCGGCGTGTCAGGTGCGGGGGAATTGAAGGTGCTGGAGGTTAGCAGGGTCATGGTGAAGGACGTGCAGCGGATGGATCAGGCGGATCTGCTGGATTTGCAGCAGCAGGCGGCGCGTCAGGCGGGGGTGTCGGTTGGGTTTCGTGACGACGCGCGTTCCGGCGCGTCGACGCCGGAGCTGCAGGTGATTCCGGCCGGGGAGTTCGAGATGGGTTCGGATGCCTCGGAGTACGGCCATCAGCCACACGAGGCACCGCGGCGCTTCGTGGCGCTGGAGCGACCCTTTGCGCTGGGGCGCTATCAAGTCACCCGCGAGGAGTGGGAGGCCTTCCAGGCGGCGACCGGCTGGGAACCCTGGGAGTGGCTGGTGTGGCCCAGCACCCCGCGCATGCCGATCTTCAACATCAAGCCGGACAGCATCCAGCAGTATCTCGACTGGCTGAGCGAGGAGACGGGCAAGCGCTATCGCCTGCCGACCGAGGCGGAGTGGGAATACGCCTGTCGGGCGGGCACGCGCACGCCGTTCGCCTTTGGCGAGGTGGTGGGGTGCCGCGACGTGCACTTCAATTCGCTGTTTCCGTACGAGGAGCGGCGCCAGCGGCGCAGGTGGTATATCCCGGCGTGTTTCCCGTTGTCGCGCCCGCTGGATGTGGGCAGCTTCCAGCCGAACCTCTGGGGGCTGTACGACATGCACGGTAACGTGCAGGAGTTCACCTCCACCCCCTGGCACGACGGACACCAGTCGCTGCCGCGTGACGGCGTCTATCGCCGAGACCCGGAAAACGAGTGGGTGGTGACCAAGGGTGGCTCCTGGTTCGACCCTGCCGTGAACACGCGCAGCGCCGCCCGTCGCCGCCGCAACATCGACGAGATGGACACCAATCTGGGCTTCCGCGTCCTGCGCGAGTTGGACGATTAGTCGCTTCGCCCGAGGGCAATGCGTTTCGCTGCGCTCAACGCATCCTACGGCGTTCGGGTAATTATCGAGGGTAGGGTGCACTGAGCGAAGCGAACTGCACCGCGTGTTTACCGCTTACCGTTAAGCGTTATATCATGTGACCATGATCAGAAGCTTTCGGTGTAGGGAAACCCGGGCACTGTTCGAAACGGGCAGAAGTCGACGTTGGTCAAGCGTCCGAACGATCGCGGAACGCAAGCTGATCCAGCTTCAAGCGGCGGAGACGCTGCAGGATTTGCGGTCACCGCCGGGAAACCGGCTGGAACCCCTGTCTGGTGACCGCGCAGGACAGCACAGCATTCGCATCAACGCCCGGTGGCGCATCTGTTTCCGGTGGACCGACGAGGGTGCCGAGGACGTGGAGATCGTCGATTACCATTGAAGGGTTCCCGAAGGAGGTTAGAGCATGACTACAAACGGTATGCGGCCCATCCATCCAGGCGAGGTCCTGCGCGAGGAGTTTCTTGCTCCGCTAGGGCTTAGTGTGAACGCGCTTGCCGGGGCATTGCACGTGCCGACGACGCGCATGAATGACATTGTGCGCGAGCGCCGGGGCGTCTCCGCCGACACGGCCATGAGGCTGGCGCGTTATTTCGGCACAACTGAACGTTTCTGGCTAAACCTGCAGGTTGAATACGAATTGCGGCGTGCCCAGATCGAACTCGCCGACCGCGTGCGTAGCGAGATCGAACCCCGCGCCGCGTGATAACGGTTGGACGTAGGGTGCACTGAGCGAAGCGAATTGCACCGTTTGCAGGAAGGGGCTACAGCCAGCGGGCGAGCCAGAGGCGCAGGCGCAGTTCGAGCGGCGGAGCGTAACCCTGCTTGCGGAAGACGATTTCGCCGTCGGGTGTGATGATGAAGCTGGCCGGGACGCCGCGCACGTTGTAGCGCGCGGCGAGGGCGCCCTCCGGGTCGTTGATCACGGCGAGTTCGCGCTCCTGTTCGGTCATGTGTTCGAGCAGCTCTTCGTCCACGCCGGACTGCATGGCGACCGTCAGAACCGGGTGGCCTTGCGACAGGCGCACGATTTCGCCTGCCTCCAGGCGGCAGATCGGGCACCAGGTGGCCCAGAAGTGCAGCAGCATGGGTTCGTCCGCGTAGTCCGCAAGCGACACGGGTGTGCCGTCCAGCAAAAGGGCCTCGAATTGGGGCGCCGGGCCCTCGACCATGTCGCGCGCCATCCAGGCGCGCACCGCCAGGAAGATCACCAGCGCGAGCCCGATCTGGATGCCCCAGCTGAGCGCGCGGCGGCGCCGCGAGGGCTTGGGGCGTTTCGGCTTTTCTGGCGGGGTCTCGGTCAACGGATCATCTCGGCTTGTCCTGGGCGTGCGCGGGTGCCGCGGGTCTTCGGGCCCTTGCGCACGGCGATGCGTACCAGTTCGTCCTCGTCTTTCATCAGGCGTTCCCTCTGTGCCTCGGTCAACAGCGGATTGCGCGCGACGAAGTAGCGCAGGTTGGGGTCGCGGTCGTTTACGCAGGCCTCCACCTGGTCCGGGGTCAGGTCCGGGCGCTTGGCGCAGTTGAGGCGCACGGTCTGGTTCGGGTCGGCCAGTAGGAGGACGACCTCTTCCGGCGTCAGGTCCATGCGCCGCGAGAAATACGCCTTCACCTGGGCGTGCTGGTCGCGTACCAGTAGCGAGCGCCACTTGTCCTCGAGGTCCGCGGACAGGGCCAGGTCCATGCGTTCCTCGAACGTCATCGCCTTGTATTGCTGCTTCAGTTCGGTCATGGCCGCGACATTATAGGCGGGCCGGTTGGGATGCGCGGATACGACCCCACAATGTGCAGGAACGACAGCGGCCGGGGCCCTGTCGTACTATTAGAAGACGATGATCTACCCCGGATCCTGGGGTGAGAGGGCAGATGAACGCACCGGTGGCCGAAAAACCGATTTTCCACGTGCCGCGCACGGACCATGTGACGGCCTCGCTGCACGCGTTGACCGACACCCAGCGCGACGAGCTGGTGCGCCGCATTAAGCGCTTGCTGATCGAGCGCAACGCGGTGCTGGTTGCGCATTACTACGTGGACGAATCCCTGCAGCGCCTGGCGGACGAGACCGGCGGCTGTGTGTCCGACTCCCTGGAGATGGCGCGCTTCGGCAAGGAGCACCCGGCCGAGACGCTGGTGGTGGCCGGCGTGCGCTTCATGGGCGAGACCGCCAAGATCCTGAGCCCGGAAAAGCGCGTGCTGATGCCGACGCTGGAGGCGGAGTGCTCGCTGGACCTCGGCTGCCCCCCGGACGACTTCGCGAAGTTCCGCGCGCAATACCCGGATCACACGGTCGTCGTGTATTCGAATACCTCGGTGGACGTGAAGGCGCAGGCCGATTACGTCGTCACCTCCAGCATCGCCGTGCCGTTGGTCGAGCACCTGCGCGACCAGGGCAAGAAGGTTCTCTGGGCCCCGGACAAGCACCTGGGCGATTACATCCGCCGTACCACCGGCGCCGACATGGTGCTTTGGGACGGCTCCTGCGTGGTGCACGACGAATTCCGCTCCTGGGCGCTGGAAGATCTGCGCGGGCGCCATCCCGGCGCCGCCGTGCTGGTCCACCCGGAATCCCCGCGCGAGGTGATCCACCAGGCGGATGTGGTGGGGTCCACCAGCCAGCTGATCGCGGCGGTGAAGGACCGCCCGGAACAGGAATTCATCGTCGCGACGGACAAGGGCATCTTCTACAAGATGCAGCAGGCCGCGCCGGACAAGAAGCTGATCGAGGCGCCCACTGGTGGCCACAGCGCCACCTGCACCAGTTGCGCGCACTGCCCGTGGATGGCGATGAACGATCTGGTCTCGCTGGCCGAGACACTGGAAGACACCAACGAGCCGGCGAAGAACGAGATCTTCGTCGACGAGACCGCGCGCCAGAAGGCCCTGGTCGCCACCCAGCGCATGCTCGATTTCGCCACCGAACATCGCAAGGCCACCGAAGGCGACGCCTGAGCACTTTGCCGGGATGACCGACGGGCATTAACAGGACGATGTAATGGGCCAAATGTCTCGCAGGCTGGACCGTACCGCCGTCTTGAAGGCACTCAGGGATCACCGTGCGCATCTCGAGCGCGAATTCGGCGTGTGCGGCCTGGCGCTGTTTGGCTCGCTGGCCCGCGACGAGGCCGGAGAGCAGAGTGACGTCGATATCCTGGTGGGTTACGACGGCCCGGCCTCCGCACAACAGTATTTCGGTGTGCAGTTTTACCTCGAGGATCTTCTAGGGTATCCGGTGGATCTGGTCTCGGAAAAAGCTCTGCGCGCCGAGCTTCGTCCGTTCGTCGAGCGCGAGGCGATCCGTGTCTGAGTCCATGGCCGGGCGCGAGTGGCGTTTCTATCTGGACGACATGGTTCGGTTCGCGCGCAAGGCGATGGCCTATACGGATGGTCTTGATCGCGACATGTTCATACGGAATGAGCTCGTCTTCGACGCCGTACTCCGTAACCTCGAGCTGATCGGCGAGGCTGCCAGTCATGTGCCCTCCGAGGTCCGGGAGGCGCATCCGGATATTCCCTGGCGCATGATCGTTGCTACCCGCAATCGGCTGATCCATGCCTATCTGGGTATCGACAGCGACACGATCTGGAATTTGGTGGACGAGCACCTTCCAGATTTGGTCAGCGGTCTCGAGAAAATGCGCCAGGAGTTGTAGGGGCTAGGGTTTTTTGGCCGCCTGTCGGGCTTCGACGTCCGCCGCTAGCTGCGTGGGACATGTGTTCCATCGGTTTTTATCGGTCGTTAAGCCACGCGGCCCACTGCGAGTGGGTGGAGGCGTCCACGCCGGCAGCCTTTGCTTCCTGCTGCAGGTGGGTCTGCAGGTCGGCCATCAGTTCGGAATCCATCAGCTCGGGCTCCAGCGTCAGTTGCGCGTGCAGCGTGCTGTAGACGAGCTTCAGTTCATTCACCGGATAATGCGACCAGTCGAGGTGGGCCATGGTGTCCGTTCTCCATATGGGGTGGGTAACTCGTGTCTCTGAATATAGCTTGGCGTTGACCTCGGTGGCTGGACAAATGGGCTTGCGGGGTATCGGACATGTTTAAGCGGCGGGCGCGCCTGCTGGTGGCGGCCGAGCGGGCCGACGGGCGTGCTGCACGCGTGGCCGAGCTGGGCGCAGCAGCGGAGTTCGAGGACTGGATCGAGGTGCGCCCGGCGCGGATCATGGGCGGGGTCACGGCAGAGGATCTGGCGTGGGCCGACCTGCTCGTGGCGGTCGACGCGGCGGCCGCCCGCGCGATGCCCGCCGAACGCCCGGCCACCTGCCGTCCGAAGTACTGGACGCTGCCGGGCGAGACCGGGGCGGCGTTCGACCTGCAGACCCTGGAGGCGCTGCGTTGCATGGTTGGGGGGATGCGCATGCTCGCGCGCGTGGACGCTGAAGACGACGCCTGACGCATCCTTTCCTCGTTCGTCATCCCGGAAACCGGGTAGCGGTTATCCGGGATCTCCTGACCCTGTCACCGTTCCGGCGAGATCCCGGCTCTACGCTCCGCTTCGGCCGGGATGACGATATCCTCCGTCATTGCGAGGCCCGCGAGGGGGCGTGGCAATATCCATCCGAAATCCCGATGCTTGCCTCGCGGGTGAGGGGGTGGCGTTTGGGCTGTCTGCGGAGGTCGCCACGGCGCGGCGCGCCTCGCGATGACGTGCTCATCAATCCGTTGTGGGGAGGCTCCACCGGGGGCTGAGGTGCTTCTACTCGGGGTGGTAGGGGACGGGTGCGCGGGCGTGGAGCTGGGCCAGGTGGTCTTCGTAGAGCGCCCAGATGCGTGGGGCGATGGCGCCGCGTGAGCCGGGGTAGGTGAGGCGGTCGGGGTTGAAGCTGATCAGGCGCTCGATCTCGGTGCAGCGCAGTTCCTCGTTGATCACGTTGAAGATGAGGATCTGCGTACCCTGGTCGGCGATGGGCAGCAGGGCGCCGATGAGGCCGGTGTCGTTCAGCCCGGGGTCGCTGCGGGCATCGCCCAGCTCGGCGGGGGGGCGCACCAGTGTGCCCAACAGCTCCTGATAGGCCTGGTCACAGGCATAGCAGATTTCCGGTGCACGCAGGCCCTGCACGCGCGCACAGGCTTGACGCACCGTTCCGTCTGGCAGCGCCATGCGTTCCGGGGCGACCGGGATGCGGTTGGTCTTGCCGTTCGGAAGCAGGCGCGGGACCGACTCCTGGCAGGAGGGGCAGCGCCATGTTGAGACTCGCGGGCCGTCGATTACGTTATTGGGCGGCATGCGGCGCTCCCCGGAAAATAGATGGGGTCAGTATACGGCGCGGCGAGGGGCTTGTTGGGGATGGCCCGCGGGCGAACGCTCCGGCCAGGATCTGGCGCGGGCAGGGCCATTCGCGGGCAGGCCCGTTCCCACAAGGCTGTTACCACAAAAACTTGTTTGAACAGGAGTGCCCGGTTCAGCCGAAGTAGTCGGGCTCGTTGCCCGGGCGCCACTTGATGTTGCAGCCGAGGCTCGGGTGCTGGGGCTCGGGGGCTGCCTGGCCGTCGAGCAGGGCATCGCTGGCCGCGCGCAGATCGCGTCCGGTGACTGGGGTGTCGGAGCCCGGGCGGGACGCGTCGAACTGGCCGCGATAATAGAGCTTGCGTTCGGCGTCGAACAGGTAGAAGTCCGGGGTGCAGGCGGCGTGATAGGCCTTGGCGACGGACTGGTCCTCGTCCAGGCAGTAGGGGAAGTTGTAGCCGAAGCGGCGGGCGTCGTCCTTCATCTTGTCCGGGGCGTCGTCCGGTACGGCCTGGATGTCGTTGGAGTTGATCGCGATGACCGCGATGCCCTTGCTCGAGTATTCGCGGCCGTAGCGGGCGAACTCGTGCCGGACCAGCTGCACGAACGGGCAGTGATTGCATATAAAGGCGATCATGTAGCCTTTCGCGTTGGGGAAGCTGTCGAGGCTGATGGTCTCGCCGGAGACGACGTCCGGAAGGGAAAAGCCGGGTGCCTCGGTGCCGAGTTCGATCATCTGCGAGGGGGTGCGGGCCATGACTGCTCCAGTGTTCGGATTTGCGACAATTATACGGCGTTGGCCGGGGGTGCTTGAAACCTTCCGGCCCCGCCAGCACTCTTCGAGATAATACCCGAGCAATGGAGTAAGGAATATGGGCTGGGTGACCGGTGTCGTACAGGAGCGCAAGCAGTGGACGGATCGGCTGTTCTCGTTGCGGGTGGATGCCGAGGTCGAGCTGTTCAAGGCCGGGCAGTTCAACCGCCTGCGTCTGGAGATCGACGGCGAGCCGGTGGCGCGGCCGTATTCCTATGTGAATGCGCCGGGCGAAACGCCGCTGGACTTCTATTTGATCACCGTTCCGGATGGACCGCTGTCCAATCGTCTGGCGCAACTGGGGCCGGGCGACACGGTGGAGCTGATGCCGCGCGCGACCGGCTTTTTCACCCTGGATGAGCTACCGGACAGCCGCGACCTGTGGCTGCTTTCCACGGGCACTGCGCTGGGGCCGTTCCTGTCCATGCTGAAGACCGATACCCCCTGGGAACGCTTCGAGAACATCCGCCTGATCCACGCGGCGCGCAAGGCCGAAGAACTGTCCTATCAGGACACCATCCGGCAGTTCCAGGAACGTGATGCGAAGCGGTTCCAGTACATCCCGTTTGTCAGCCGCGAGCCGTTCCCGGGTGGGCTCGAGGGCCGCGTACCGGCCGCGATTGCCGAGGGCCGCCTGGAGCATCACGCGGGCCTGAAGATCACGCCGGAACACTCCCAGGTGATGCTGTGCGGCAACCCGGACATGGTGAAGGACACCGCCGCGATCCTGCGCGAGCGCGGGCTGGAGAAGAACCGCCGACGCAAGCCGGGGCAGATCACGACCGAGAACTACTGGTAGGTCCAGGAATATGTAGATACCGTCTTGCCCTACGGGGTGCAAGGAGTTTCATGGCGGGCTTGATACGGGGTTTGGGATTTGAGCACACCGAAGGCGATGTGCAGGAGTTTGCGCATGGCCGCCCCGATCGCCGACATCTTGGCCTTGCCGCGTGTCAGCAGACGTTGATGCTGGTGTCGCACGTCCGGGTTGTACCGGGTCGCCACCACCGCCGCCATGTAGAGCGCCTTGCGCAGTCGGCTGGAACCGATCTTCGCCAACCGCGAGGGCCGCCGGACC
>NZ_KB906233.1:0-80247 GCF_000381225.1 Thioalkalivibrio sp. ALMg3
TTCCCTCGCTCCGAGGCTTTTCGCGGGCGGCGCTGAACTCGCTACGCCTTCGGCTCCGCTCAGACATCCAGCGCCCCGTGTCTATTTAGAATCGTCCCGCGAAAAGCCTCTCCACTCGGCGCGACGACAACGGGGAGGTAGGTCAAAACAACAGCTTTCCCGACGTTGTTGCCAGTGGATGATGGCTAGGTCTTCGGACATCTTCGGCACGCTCGGCCTTTGGCCGTTGCGTGCCGCGCCCGCGAAGCGGGCGCCGGGGGGCGTAGGATGCCGATAAGCGTAGCGAATCGAATCCGAGTTTCGCACGGCGTGGGGAACGGTGCGTTTCGCTGCGCTCAACCGCACCCTACGGGATACCGTCTGTTTTGACCTTCTCCTCCCGTATGGAGCCCCTCGCGGAGGGCGTGATGGGCCGGCCAGTTAACAATAGACATGGGGCGCTGGATGTCTGAGCGAAGCGCAGCGTAGCGAGTTCAGCGCCGCCGGCCCAGCGCGTCCGGAGCGAGGTTCCCGGGCGGAATCCGGGTGCGCCTCGAAGGGTACTTTCTTGGGCAAGCAAGAAAGTACCTCGCGGCGCGCTCGCGAGAGAGCGCGTGGCAGGCGGCCAGACGAAACCACCGTAAACACCAGATGACGAACCAGGCCTAGCCACAATCCTCGACGGCAGCAGTCCGCAGCCGCCTACCGAAATCCTGAGCGATCAGGGCACGGCGCGGACGCCCCTACGCTCGCCATCGACGTCCTCGACCTCGGCGTCGAGGTCGTGCAGGCGGCGGGTGGTCGCCAGCGGCGAGGTCGTTCCGCGGGCGACCAGGCGATAGGCCGCCGGGATCACGAACAGCGTGAACAGCGTGGCGAACAGTACGCCGGAGAACACCGCTACCCCGATCACGAAGCGCGTCTCCTCGCCCGGACCGGAAGCCAGGATCAGCGGGATCGAACCGGCCACAGTGGTCAGCGCGGTCATCAGGACCGGCCGCAGACGCATGCGCGAGGCCTCGAGGATCGCGGTATCGAAATCGCGCCCACGATCGCGCAGCTGGTTAGCAAACTCCACGATCAGGATGCCGTTCTTCGCTGCCAGCCCGATCAGCATGACCATGCCGATCTGGCTGTAGATGTTCAGTGTCTGACCGGTAACCGTCAGCCCGATCAGCGCCCCGACCACCGCCAGCGGCACCGTCAGCATAATCACCAACGGGTGCACGAAGCTCTCGAACTGCGCCGCCAGGACCAGGAACACCACCAGCAGGGCCAGCGCGAACACGAACAGGATGGCCTCGGAGCCACTGCGCAAATCGAGCGACTCGCCCTTGTAGTCGATCCCCGCCTCGGCCGGCAGCAGCTCGGCCGCCTTCGCGTCCAGGGCGTCCAGGGCCTCGCCCAGGGTCATGCCGTCACGCAGCCCGGCGGTCAGGGTCACCGCGCGCGAACGGTTGTAGCGCTCCAGCGACGATGGGCCGGCCTGCTCCTCGTAGGTCACCAGGCTGGACAACGGCACCATCGAGCCAGAGCTGGAGCGCACGTAGAGGTTGTCGATATCCCCGGGCGTGCGGCGCTGGTCGGCCAGACCCTCGATGATGACGTCGTATTCCTCGCCACGGTCGACAAAGGTGGTCACGTCGCGGCCGCCCAGCACGATATCCAGCGTGCGCCCAACATCGCGCATGGACACGCCCAGATCCCCCGCACGGTCGCGGTCCAGACGCACGTTGAGCTGCGGCTGGGTGGGTTCGTAGTCCAGGTCTACACGGGTCAGGCCGTCGATGCCCTCGGCGGCCTCGCGCATGATCTCGCCCCATTCCTCGAGCTGATCGTAGTCCGGCCCGGAGATGACAAACTGCACCGGCGGGCCGATACGGCCACTCGAGAGCCCCTGACGCATGATCACCCGCGCCTCGACTCCCGGCATCTCGTCGATGATGCCGCGGATCTGGTTGATGACCTCCTGACCCGAGACATCACGGTCATCCCAGTGCTCCAGGATCGCGATCACGAAGCCGTTGTTCATCAGCTCCGAACCACCAAAACCGCGCGGCGTGCGCACCAGTGCACGGCGAATCGGGCCATCCTCGATCAACGGCTGGATGCGTGCCTCGACCTCGGCCATCTGCCGGCTCATATACTCGAAGTTGGCACCCTCGGGGCCATCCACCAGCACGAAGAAAGATCCGCGGTCCTCCTGCGGGGCAAATTCTTCGGGCAGTTCCGCGAACAGGTACCAGCCGCCCGCCAACACGGCGGCGAGGAGCGGCAAGACCAGCCAGGAGCCCTTGAGCCCCTTCGCCAGTATCCGACCATAGCCGGCCTCCAGCGCGGCAAAGCCGCGGCCGATATAACGCGCCACGCCGGTCTCGTCGTCGCCCTTGTGCATGAGGCGCCCGGCCAGCACGGGGGCCAGGGTCAGTGCCACGATGCTGGAGAAGAACACGGCAATGGCCATGGCGATGGCGAACTCGGTGAACAGCTGGCCCACCGTGCCGTCGAGGAAGGCCAGCGGCACGAATACCGCGATCAACACGGAGGTCGTCGCGACGATCGCGAAGCCCACCTGCCCGGCGCCGCGATAGGCCGCCAACAGTCCCGGCTCGCCGCGCTCGATACGCCGGTGGATGTTCTCCAGCATCACAATCGCGTCATCCACGACCAGGCCGACCGCCAGCACCAACGCCAGCAGGGTGAGCAGGTTGACCGAGAATCCGAACAGGCTGATGCCAATGAAGGCCGCGGTGATCGCCACCGGCACAGTCACCGCAGGGATCAACGTGGCGCGCCAGCTGCCCAGGAACAGGTAGATCACGAACACCACGGCGGCGGTCGCCACCGCCAGGGTGATGTAGACCTCGCGGATCGCGCCCTCGATGAACACCGATTCGTCGTAGGTGGTCACCAGCGAGGTGCCCTCCGGCAGGGAGCCCTGCAGGCTGGCCGCCATGGCCTTCACCCCATTGGCCACCTCCAGCACGTTGGCGTTGGACTGGCGGATGATCCCCAGCCCGATCATGTCCTCGCCATTGCCGCGGAACTCGCTGCGCTCGGTATCCGCCCCCACGTTCACCTCGGCGACATCGCCCAGGCGCACCAGTTGTCCGCCCTCGCCTCGCTTCAGCACCAGACCGGAGAAATCCTCGGGCGTGCGGTACTGGCGTTCCACGCGTACGGTGAACTCGCGCTCCAGCGAATCCAGGCGCCCGGCCGGCAATTCCACGTTTTCCTGCTGCAAGGCGTCAGCGATGTCGGTCACGGTCAGCTCGCGCGCGGCGAGGGCCTCGCGGTCGACCCAGATGCGCATCGCGTAACTGCGGGCGCCGCCCCGGCGCACCAGCCCCACGCCATCCACTACCGAGAGGCGGTCGATCAGGTTGCGCTCGGCGTAGTCCGCAAGCTCCAGCGCATCCATCGTGGTGCTGGCAAGGTTCAGCCACAGGATCGGGTTGGAATCGGCATCCGCCTTGGTCACTTCGGGCGGGTCGACTTCGTCGGGCAGATCGCCCAGTACCCGGCTGACCGCCTCGCGCACGTCATTCGCGGCGGCGTCGATGTCGCGACTCAGATTGAACTCGATGGTGATGCGCGAGCGCCCGTCCTCGCTGGAGGACTGCATGAAACGGATCCCCTCGATCCCCGCGATGCGGTCCTCGATCCGCTGGGTCACCTCGCGCTCGATGATCTCGCCACTAGCGCCCGGATAGATGGTGTCCACCGTCACCACCGGCGGATCGACATCCGGATACTCGCGCAGCGGCAGGCTGTCGTAGGCGATCAGGCCGAAGGTGATCAGCAGCAGGTTGAAGACAATCGCCAGCACCGGCCGGCGATTGGCGACGTCCGAAATGATCATGTGTCGGCCCCGGCCTCGCCGTTGCCGTTATCGGAATCCGGTACGCGCGGCGGGAGCACACGCACTTCCCGCCCGTCACGGACCCGCGAGACCCCTTCGGAGACCACGGTATCCCCCGGCTCCAGGCCATCCAGCACCTCGGCGTAGCCCGGGTCGCGGCGGCCAATACGGATGCGCACGCGCTCCACCGTGCCGTCGTCGCGCAGCCGGAACACGAAGTGCTGATCGGCGACCTGCTGGATGGCACCCTCCGGCACCCCCGGGCGTTCGACCGGGTCCAGCGGCAGACGGATGTTTACCAGCATCCCGGGGCGCAGCAATAGATCGGGATTCTCGACCAGGGCGCGCACGGTCAGGGTCCGGGTAGCCACGTCCAGACGATTGCTGACCGCCGCCACCTGCCCCGCGAACTCTCCGCTCGCGCTGCGGCCCGCTACTTCCATACCCAGACCGATGGCGGCGGCATGGCGCTCGGGCACGGCGAAATCCACTTTCACCACCGATACGTCATCCAGCTCCACGATCGCGGTACCCGGACTCACCAGGGAACCGGGGCTGACCTGGCGCAAGCCCAAACGGCCACTGAACGGGGCCCGGATCACCCGGTTCGCAACCCGCGCCTCCGCGGCGGCCAGACGGGCCTCGGCCTCGTTCAGTCGCGATCGCTGCTGATCCACCTGTTGCTGCGTGACCACGCCATCGGCCACCCGGTCGCGCACACGGTCCAGTTCGCGCCGGGCCTCGTCCACCTGCACGCGGATCTCGCGCAGGGCGGCGCGTTCTTCGTCGGCGTCCAGGCGCACCAGCACGTCTCCGGCCTCGACCGCATCGCCATCATCGAACAGGATTTCGACCACACGCTCGGTCACGCTCGCGGTCACCACGACCGACTCGTTGGCCTCCACCGTGCCCAGGGATTCGACCATGGTCTCGAAGGTGCGCGGAGCCACCTCGCTGACCCGCACCGGCGTGCGCTCGTCGCGTTGGGACGCGGCGGGGGCATCGCCTCCCTCGTCACGGGCGCCATCCTCGGGGCCGAACGCAAACCAGGCCGCGGCCACGATCGCCACAACCAGGACCAGCCCCAGGAACCCGCCTATCGCCTTCACTTGCCTTTCCCCCGACACGAATGCGGCCCGGCATCTAGCCGGGCCACGGTTGAACGTCCCAACAGTGTAACGACCGTCACGTTTCGTCGACGTTCCGCAACGCGGCCGGCAGGTCGCCCAGGGGGCGGCCATGCGGCCGGGTGTAGTCAATCATTGGGCCCTTCGGCACGATGCCGCTGGGATTCAGCATCGGGTGACTGCCGTAGTAATGCGCCTTGATGTGATCCATGCGCACGGTCTCGGCCACCCCCGGGCGCTGGTACAGCATGCGCAGATAGGCGGAGAGGTTCGGGAAGTCCAGCAGCCGCTGGCGATTGCACTTGAAATGGCTGTAGTACACCGGATCGAAGCGCAGCAGCGTGGTGAACAGCCGCCAGTCGGCCTCGGTCAGTCGCTCGCCGACCAGGAACGGCTGGCGTGCCAGGCGCTCCTCCAGCCAGTCCAGGGTCTCGAACAGACGGTCGAAGGCCGCCTCGTAGGCCTTCTGGCTGGTCGCGAAGCCGCTGCGATACACCCCGTTGTTCACGTTCTCGTAGACCCGCTCGTTGACCGCGTGGATCTCCTCGCGCAGATCTTCCGGATAGAAATCCAGGGTGTTGCCGGTAATGCCGTCGAACGCGCTGTTGAACATGCGCACCATGTCCAGCGACTCGTTGTTCACGATGCGGTCGGTCTGGGTGTCGAACAGCGCCGGCACGGTGATGATGCCGGTGTAATTCGGATCGGTACGGGTGTAGAGCTCGTGCATGTAGCGCGACCCGTGCACCCGGTCCCCGGTGCAACCGTCGCAGTCATCAAACGACCAGCCGGCGTCACCCATGTAGTGGTGCACCACCGAAACCCCGATATGCGGCTCCAGACCCTTCAGTTTGCGCAGGATCAGCGTGCGGTGTGCCCAGGGGCAGGCGTAGGAGACATACAGGTGATAGCGCCCTGACTCGGCCGGATAGCCGCCGTCACCCATCGGGCCCGGCGAACCATCCCTGGTGACGTAGTTACGATACTGCTGGTCCTGGCGCACGAACTCGCCGCTCTCGTCCGACTCTTCTTCCAGCCAGCCCTCACGCAATTCACCGTTGATCAAAAGACTCATGCCATGCTCCTGCCGTCTGTGCCCGGCACCGAATGCGCGCACGCCTCAATGGCTGAATGTATGTGATAGCCCGATCATCCCATCGATTTTATCGAAGATAAATCGCGTTAAATGCGGTCGACCGTTCTACAAAATCGAACGAATCCGGTTCAGGAGGCCCGCAGGGTGCCGTCGAAATAGCGCGTCAGGAAGGTATCGAAGTCCAGCTCGTCCGCCTGCTCGATGGCCGCCTGATCGGCCAGGCTCTCGCGGGCCAGGGCCTCCAGCGTCTCGGCGCGCGGCAACGGCCCGTTGAAGCGAAAGGCCTCGCGGTGCTGGGCCGACAGGCGGCGCGCGTAGGAGTAGAACCCCTCCTCGCGCGCCATCATGTCTTCCAGCATGCGCGCGGACGGGGTCAGATCCGCCTGCTCGACCTTGCCCCACTGCTCACTGAGCGCCCGGCGGTAGGGGTCACCCGGCAGTTCCTGATCCAGAACGGCCGCCACCGGTCGCATCAGCGCCAGCAGCTCGCGCGCCCAGGCCTGGAGCGCAACGCTCTCGCCCCCCCGACGCAGCTCGAGGCCGGGGCGACGCCCGTAATGCGCGACGTCCAGCAGATTGCGGTCGATCGCGTCCAGCTCGCCGTCGGCCAGCAGCGGGCTCGGCTGCAGCAGACAGGCCAGCGCGAACACCTCGAGAAAACGCAGCTGGGTCTCGTCCACCCCCAGCGGGTGCTGGGCGTTGATGTCCACCGAGCGCAGTTCGACGTATTCGATGCCCCGCGCCTCCAGGGCGTCGGTCGGCTTCTCGAAACGTTCCAGCGGCTGCTTGGGCCGCACGGTGGAGTAGTACTCGTTCTCGATCTGCAGGATGTTGGCATTCAGCTGGCGATACTCGCCATCAACCTTCACCCCGATGTTCTCCCACTCGGGGCTGGGGGTATTGATCGCACAGCGCAGGGAGTCGACATAGCCGGCCAGCGAGTTGTAGTCCGCCTTGATGCCGGTGTCCGCCTCCTTGCGGTTGGTATAGCCGATATCGCCCATGCGCAGGCTGGTGGCATGCGGCAGATAGGAGGTGTCGTCGTCGAAGTCCTCCAGCACCGCGCCGTGGCCTTCGAGAAAGGAGTTGCAGACGGCCGGCGACGCCCCGAACAGATAGGGCACCAGCCAGCCAAAGCGCAGCAGGTTGCGGATCATCCCCATCATGCGCTCGTCGCGGAAGGCGCGGCCGTCGGGCGCACCGAGCACCTCCGCCAGGGCCGGCCAGAATTCCGGGCGCGGGGAGTAATTGAAGTGGACCCCGGCGATCACCTGCATCTTGCGTCCGTAGCGATGCCCGAGACCGATGCGGTAGACGGTCTTCATGCGCCCGGCGTTGGAGGCACCGTACTGCGCGACCGGAATCGCATTGTCATCAGCCGTCACACAGGGCATGGAGGTCGACCACAGGGTCTCGTCGCCGACGTTGGCGGCGGCGAAGGCCTGCAGGTCGTGCAGGAAGCCGAGGGTCTCGCGTACATCCTCGAACGGCGGCGTCACCAGTTCCAGCAGCGCCTCGGAGTAATCCGTGGTGATGTATGGATGCGTCAGCGCGGATCCCAGCGCGGCCGGGTGCGGCGTAAGCGCCGGCGAGCCTTCCGGCCCGACCCTCAGGGTCTCCTTTTCCAGCCCGATCTGCCCGTGCAACCCGACACCCGCCAGCGCCTCGGCCAGCTGGTGCGTCAGATCCTGCAGCTTGCGCTCGTCCGTACTCACGTGATGGTAACCCTGCGGTCATCGAAACCCGGCGAACATACCCGAATGCAGCGCCACGGTCACATACGACCCGACGCGGTCCGCGAGGTTCGTGCGACGCCTGCACCGCAAGCCGTTCCCAAATGGCCTATAACTAAAGTTGCGGGGTACACGGAATGCTGCAACGTTCATCCAGCATGCTCGACTTCTTCGCCCGGGGACGTGACGCGCCGTTCCTGGAGGAGGCCCGTGCGCGCCCCGATCTCCCGGTGCCGATGATCGAGAACGCGCACCCGGCCGGCCACCTGAGCACCCCGCCAGTCCGCGAACTGATGCTGAGCCAGTCCGTGGGCGCCCCCTTTCGCTACCACTGTGACATCGGGGCCGGTCCGTTCTCCGGTTGCGCCGGCCCGCGCGAATTCGTGGTGATCGCCCCGCAGGTCGCGGGACGCTGCCATATGCGGGACCCGGCACGCATGCGGTTTTTCGGCATCCCGCCCGAGCTGGCCCGGGACTGCCTGGAGCGCGACCCCGGCGATCCGCTGGACTTTGGCCACCTGCATACCCGACACCACCGGGACCCCCTGATCACCCAGGCCCTGGATGCCCTGTGGCAGGAGATGGACCGTGACGACCCGGCCGCGCAACTGTTCGTCGAGAGCATGCTCGCTGTTCTGGTTGTGCGCCTGGCCCGCATGGCCGAACACGACCGGGACCTGGACAGGCGCCGGGGCGGCCTGGCACCGCACCAGTCGGCACGGGTGATTGACTACATGCAATGCCATCTGGATCAGCGCATCACCCTGCGCGATCTGGCGGCCCTGACCGGACTCTCGCCCTGGCACTTCGCGCGCGCCTTTCGCGATACGCACGGCCTGCCACCGCATCGCTATCTCACCCGCCTGCGCGTGGAGCACGCCCGCGACCTGCTGACCCGAACATCACTGAGCATCACCGAGATCGCTGCCGCGACCGGGTACTCCCCGCAACAGCTGGTCCGCCATTTCCGCCAGGCCCTGGGTGTGGCCCCCGCGGCATACCGGCGCCAGCATTAAAACGGATCCATGCGCCCCTGGAAATCACCGCAAGATTCGCCCCACCCCCGCAAGATCGTGACCGCCCGCAAGGGCTTCCCGGCCTAGGCTCGAAGTAACGCCGACACCCGGCCCGGTTTGTCCTGGCGGAGGTCCACTGCATGTCGTCAGCCCCGGAATGCCTGTCACCCCCATCTGCCGCCGAGGACTTCGGCGAGCATCTGGTCAGCGTGCTCAACCACGGCGCGCTGTGCCTGACCCTGTCGATCGGGCACCGCACCGGGCTGTTCGACCACATGCGCGACCGGCCGCCTGCCACCTCCGGCGAGATCGCCGCCGCCGCGGGCCTGAACGAGCGCTACGTACGGGAATGGCTCGGGGTCATGGCGACCAGCGGCATCGTCACGGTGGATGCGGATGGCCCACGATTTGCCCTGCCCGCGGAACACGCCGCCTGCCTGACGCGCGCGGCAGCGGCCGACAACCTGGCCGTGTTTGCGCAGTACATGGGCCTGCTGGGTGGGGTGGAGGACACGATCGTTGCGAAATTCCGGACCGGCGGTGGCGTGGGGTACGAGCACTACACGCGCTTCCACGAGGTGATGGCCGAGGACAGCGGCCAGTCCGTACTGTCGTCACTGGAAAGCGACATCCTGCCCTTGGTTCCGGGCCTGACCGACCACCTCGAGCGCGGCATTCAGGTCCTGGATATCGGCTGCGGCAGCGGGCGCATCCTCAACCAGTTGGCCACGCTCTACCCGCACAGCCGGTTCACCGGCCTGGACCTGTCCACAGAGGCTATCGAGCGCGCCCGCGCCGAGACACAAGCCACCGGGCTGGGGAACGTCGAATTCATCCAGGCCGACGCGGCCGAACTGGATCGGCATGTCGCCGCGCAACAGTTCGCGCTGATCACCACCTTCGATGCCATCCACGACCAGGCCGACCCGCTGGGCGTACTGACGGGCATTCACCGCGCGCTCGAGTCCGAAGGCATCTACCTGATGCAGGACATCCGCGGCTCCGGACAGATTCATGGCGATCTCGAGCATCCGCTCGGACCCTTTCTCTACACCATCTCCTGCATGCACTGCATGCCGGTATCGCTCGCCCGGGGCGGACCCGGCCTGGGCGCGATGTGGGGCGAGCCCATGGCACGTGACTACCTGGAGCGCGCCGGCTTTCACGACATCCGGGTCCACCAGCTGGTCCACGACCCTCAGAACAACTGGTACGTGGCCACCCGTTAACGACGGCGCGAGGAGGACTCATCCATGACCGAAGCCAATCTCTACCAACGCCTGGGCAGCAAGGCACGGATCCGCGGGCTCGCCAGGCAGCATCTTCGACGAGGGGAACACGGATGCATCTGCAACGGCACCGGCGGCCCGCAGGCCTGCAGGCCTGCAGGCCTGCAGGGACCGCGACAGGCTGACCATCCATCGCGGCATGAACATCCGCGAGGAGGCATTCGTCGCCGTGGTCGACGACCTCGCCGAGACCCTGGAAGAACTCTGAATTGGGCAGCGCGAAAAGGAAGCGCTGCCGATGATCGCCGGGTCTCTGAAACCGGAGATCGTTCGCGTCTGACGCGCCTTCACCCACCCACCTGGAGGACACAATCATGAAAACACTCACACCCATCGCCGCCTTCACGCTGGCCACTGCACTGGCGCTGTCCGCCCCGCTGGCAGCCACCGAGCCAGACGACCACTTCATCATCCGCGACTGCGAACAGTCGCGCGCGGACCTGGCGGGGGCGATTCGCGAATACGCCGAAAACGAGGAGGACTGGATCTTTCTGGCCGAGTTCGACCTGGCGGGCGGTGACATCACCGCGCTCAAGGTCTGCTACCTGCCGCTGGGACCGGACATCCTGGATGCCGGGCTGCATGTCGGGGCGATGATGCCCTGCGGCCACATCGGCCTGTACGAGGAGGACGGGGGCACGAAACTGTCCATGCTGCACCCGAAGTTCATGACGACGCTGCAGCCGCACCCGAGCCTTGAACGTGCCGTGGAAAACGCCGAGCCCGCCTTCGAGGCGCTGCTGGATCATGTCCTTGGTGGGTCGTAGGGACGCCGCGCCAAGCCACCCCGCCGGTTTGCCACGAGGCGCCCAATGCCCGGCCCAGGGTTGACGGTCGTCGCATGGACGCTTCTGGCTCTGGCGGGGCCGGCCCTTCCGGGCGGCGCCGGGACGGCGGAGGAGATGCAGGTGCATACCGACCCCGACAGTGGGCTGATCACTTGGCACTGGCAGGGCGAGGGGCTTTCGCTGGAACTCGCACAGCGGCTCCCGGACCAGACCCGCGCGTTCTTCCTGGGCCGCGGGTTCGACACCGAGGATGCGACGTTCATCGCCGGCCACTGCGTGTTTCAGGGCGTCCTGCGCAATACCGACCGCAGCGCATCGGCCACCGTGGACCTGCGCCAATGGCGCAGCCAAACGCCAAACGGGGCCGCGCGACCGCTCCCCAACCGCGACTGGCAGGACGAGTGGACGAGCCGGGAGGTTCCGGAAGTAGCCCGTATCGCCTTTCGCTGGGCCTTGTTCCCTGGCGAACACCGGTTCCAGCCCGGCGACTGGCTGATGGGCATGATCGTCTTCAAGCACCCGCCCAGCACGACATTTGATCTGACCGTGCACTGGCGGCAGCAGACGACCCTGCGGCAGTCCACCCTGCCCGATCTACGCTGCGCCGGGGAACCGGAACGGGACGAGGCCGAACCATGATGAACCGGCGCCGCTTCCTGACTGCAATCCCCGGTGGCCTGCTCGGCCTTTCGCTGCGGCCCGTGTGGGCGGAAGCCACGCACCTGACCGCGCTGGAGCCACGCCCCAAGGGCCCGCCCCTGGCACTGGAGGACATCGATGGGCAGCACCATCGACTGGAGGACTATCGCGGACGTGTGGTGGTGGTGAACTTCTGGGCCACCTGGTGCCCACCCTGTCGCGACGAGCTGCCGTCGTTGCAACGGCTCTGGGAGCAGTTGCGCGATGCGGGCCTGGTGGTGCTGGGCGTGAACGTGGGCGAAGACGCCGATCGCATCTTCTTCTTTACCGCCGACTACCCGGTCGATTTCCCTCTGCTGCTGGACCAGGATTCCGCCACCATCGACCGCTGGCCGGTTCGCGGCATCCCCACCACGTTCATCATCGATCCCGAGGGCCGCATCGCCTACCGCGCCATCGGCGCCCGCGACTTCGATCATCCGCGCCTCCTCGAGCGCCTGCGCGCGCTCGGGCTCGACTGACAGCCCGCTGCAGCGCCCATGGCGCTTTCTGCGGGGCGGCGGCCTTCCCGGATATCGCGGCCGCCCGGTATCCCGATGCCGGCCGATCTTGTAGATTAGCAATCCCTAATAATCAAGGGATGAGACGTGGAGTCGTCCGGAGAACACCGTAGCTGGGAGGACCGGATCGTGGATGCGCTACGCGCGCCCGCGACCTGGCTGTTCGTGCTGGGGCTCGTGCTCGGTGCCGCCGCCGTGCACTGGGGCGTCGAGCGCCCACCGGCCGAGGGGGCGTTGATGGTCACGGTGCACAATGACAGCGACGTGCTGATCCAGGCGATCCACTTCGACTTCGGCCACGACCTGTCGGAATCGAGCATCCGCGAGGGCCAGCTCCAGCCCGGGGAACACCGGCGGGTGGCGCTGAACCATATCCCCGCAGCCGGCTTCAACATGGAAATCCGCTACGCCGACGGGCAGGTACAGGAGTTCTGCGCCAACCGCGGCGTGGAAGGCTGGGAACAGGAAGTCCGGGTCTACCGCTAAGGACACACCACCCCGGCTAGGTGTTCAGGTGCCTGCCAGCACCGGGGCGACATCGGCGAATGCTAAAGACTGGGTCGAGCACTGCACCGCATTGGTGGAGGACCGCGCCGGCAACCTCCGCCTGCTGCACTGGCCCGATCATGGCACTGTGCAACACGCGCAGACGGGCACCCCCGCAGTCAATACACTCGATCTTGATTCGCTCCTCGCCAAACGATAGGTGGGCGCCTGTCACCGGGCTGTCATGGCCCTGTAGTACCGTGGCCACAATGAACGAATCGCGATCGCGTCACTGGGCGGGAGCCGGCGCCGACCTGCTCCTGCTGCTGCAATCCATCACTAATCACGAACAGGCCCAGCGCCTGGCGCGCGTGGCCGGCTGGGTGCTGGTGTTCGCCGGGGTTGTGGTGGTGATGCTGGGTGTCCTGGTGCAGCACACGCCCACCATGCTCGAGGGCACGCTGGTCGCCCTGCTGGCACTGGTGGGCGGCTGGCTGCGCAGCCGGGTCGCCGCCACACTGCTGATGCTGCTGATGGCACTGGGGCTCGCCACCGGCCTCGCGGTGGGCGCGGCAACCGGCGGAATCCTGCTGCAAGTCGCGCTGTTCGGTGTCGCCCTGCGCATGGTCGAGGGCACCTTCCGCTTCCGCCGCCCCGTCACCGCCGAGTAGCCCGTGCTGCCAGCGAGACACCGCAGCGAAGCACGAGACGCGTCAAATAAGCGCTGAGACGATCCAACCAGCGCGGGTGGCTCCGGACAGCGACCGCTTCGTCGCCGCGCTCCACGCAATGACGCGCCAGTAGCAGAACGCACCCCCCAGGGACGGCTAGGCAGGCCGCCCGCGGGCGCGGAAACTTGAACCCAGCCGGCGGGGCGGACAGGATGAGCGCCTCCATACCCCGCCAAGGAAGCGCGAA
Organism: Thioalkalivibrio sp. ALMg3; assembly: GCF_000381225.1. Taxonomy (NCBI): domain Bacteria; kingdom Pseudomonadati; phylum Pseudomonadota; class Gammaproteobacteria; order Chromatiales; family Ectothiorhodospiraceae; genus Thioalkalivibrio; species Thioalkalivibrio sp. ALMg3. The sequence goes on from NZ_KB906233.1 coordinate 13,494, forward strand.
CGCGATGTCCGTCGTCGGCCGCCTGCAAACCCGCCTGCGAGCCTTCATCTGGCCGGCCTGGGCCACCCGCATCCTCGGGACGCTGTCGATCCCGGGGCTGATCCTGGCCACGCTGTTCTTTGCCGCCTCGCTGACCCCCAGCCTGATCCCGCGCACCGACGACGTCCAGGGCATCCTGTCCGGGGTATCGCTGGCGGCCGGCTACGGCCTGGGCGTGTTCTTCCACTGGCTGTGGTCATACCTGGAACTGCCGGAGCTCGGCGAGCGCACCCACAACACCCTGGTCGTGATCGCCGGCGGCGGGGCCATGCTGATCGTGCTGATCTTCCTGTGGCAGGCCACCGAGTGGCAGAACAGCATCCGCGCGCTGATGGAGCAGGAGCCGGTGGATGGCGGCTTCCCCATCCGCCTGGGGCTGATCGCGGCGGCGGTGTTCGTCGCCACGCTGGCCGTGGCGCGGCTGTTCCAGTTGCTGGTGCGCTTCCTCGCGCGGCATCTGCGCCGCTTTATCCCGCGGCGGCTGTCCAACGTAATCGGCGTACTGGTGGCGGCCGGGGTATTCTGGGCGGTGATCGACGGGGTGATCCTGGAATACAGCCTGCGCGCCGCCGATCGCAGCTTCCAGCAGTTCGACGTGCGCGAACACCCCGGGGCGCAGCAGCCGAGCGCGACCTTCCGCACCGGCAGCCCCGCCTCGCTGATCAGCTGGGACGAGGGCCTGGGCCGCCAGGGCCAGCGCTTCATCCACCAGGCCCCGGACGCCGCCGCCATTAGCGACTTCTCCGGCGAGACCGCACTGGATCCCATCCGGGTCTACGTGGGGCTGAACGCCGCCGAGACCATCGCGGAACGCGCCCGGCTGGCCCTGCAGGAGATGCTGCGGGTCAATGCCTTCGACCGCTCGGTGCTGGTGCTGGCCACGCCCACCGGACGCGGCTGGGTGGACAATCGCGCAATCCAGCCGGTCGAGTACCTGCACGGTGGCGATGTGGCCACGGTGGCCGTGCAGTACTCCTACCTGCCGAGCTGGCTGTCGCTCATGGCGGAATCGCAGTACGGCCATGAGACCGCCCAGGCGGTGTTCGCGGAGATCTACGGCTACTGGAAACAGCTACCACCGGACGCCCGCCCGGACCTGTACCTCTACGGCCTCAGCCTGGGCGCGCTCAACTCCGAGCGGGCCGCGGACCTGTACGACGTGATCGGCGACCCGTTCTCCGGCGCGCTGTGGGCGGGCCCGCCATTTCGTAGCGAGACCTGGCGCGACATCAAACGCCAGCGCCAACCCGACTCGCCCGCCTGGCTGCCGCGCTTTCGCGACAGTTCGGTGGTGCGCTTCACGAACCAGGGAAACCACCTGGACATCCCCGGCGCCGAATGGGGCCCGATGCGCATCGTCTACCTGCAGTACGCGAGCGACCCGGTCACCTTCTTCGAGCCCCAGGCGCTGTACCGCCAGCCAGAATGGATGCAGGCACCGCGCGGCCCGGACGTCTCTCCGGACCTGACCTGGTACCCGGTCATCACCATGCTGCAACTGGCGGTGGACGTAGCGATCGGCGATGCCGCCCCGCGCGGCTACGGCCACGTCTACGCCACCGAGCACTACATCGATGCCTGGCAGGCAGTGACCAACGCAGACCGGTCCGCGGACGAGATCGAGTGGCTCAAACGCCACCTGGCCGACTGACCGACAGGGTGCCTACCCCGCGCTTTCCCCGGCGACCAGGCCTCGCTTGCGCAGGTTGCGGCCCGTGAAGTTCACCATTGCCACCACGGTCCCGGCATACAACAACGCGACGCCCCCCACGATCCCGAGCATCACGGCGTCCAGTGCAATCCCCTCGGCCCACATCACCAGCAGGGTGAGCGGAATCTGTGTACCGAGGAGCACCGCGATCATGGCGGCGATCACGCGCCACTTCTCGGCGCGCGACAGATAGCGCCCGTTCCTGCGCCCGAAGGACTCGCAGGGCCACACCACCGCCAGCGCCAGAATGCCCATCCCGATCGCCGTACCGGCTTGATCCAGATCGACATAGGCGCCCGCTACCATGGCAGCGATCAACAGCGAGAAATAAAGCAGTACAAACCGAAACAGCAGACCCTTGATGGACATCGTCTCCCCTCCCTGGGATATCTGAAAGCCGCACCACCCTGTGCGACCTGGATGCATGTCGGAGTACCCCGACATGCACGATCATGACATGCGGCTACTGCTCGGTGAACTTGGCACCTTCGAGGATCACCGGATAGCTGTAACCCGCCCCGAAGTCGCGATCCAGGATCAGCGTTCCGGTCACCGAGACGCGGTCGCCCACCTCGGGCAACTCGGTGGAGGTGACGGTGATGTAGTCACCCTCGCTGCCGGTACCGTCGACGAAGTGGATGAAATTGCGCCCCATGATGTCCTCGTTCACCCGGCCCACAATGCCTTCGAGCCGGACCTCTTCCCCATCCAGCTCGGCCGGGGCCTGATTCAGCTCCTCCACCGTATGCATCGGTTCGGCGCTCGCCACGCCCCACCCGAGCAACCCCACCAATAGTCCCGCCAGAATTCCCGCTTGTCCGCGCATTGCTCGACTCCTGTTCTCTTGTTTGCTTGTTGGCGTTGGGGAAACGCTGAACAACATCTCCCTGGGCGAATCATCCCGCGGTCGCACAAACCCATGCCATCGATTGATGCAGGGGTCGCCGTGCGCCCGGAAGCCCGGTCGGTCCCATTCTGGCACACAAGGACCGGCGCCCTGTCTGACCGCCTGTGCCACTATGCGCCCGGACGGGGCACCCGTTCACTGCCGCAACCACACCGCAAAGGAAACCACCATGTCCAGCCCTTATCGCCTCGCCACCGCCGTGGCCGGCGCCTGCATCCTCCTGGGCTCGGCCGGAGCAGTTCAGGCAAGCCCGTTCCACGGTTCCTACGTCGGCGGCCAACTCGGCTGGGTCGGTTATGACATCGACTACCGCGAAGACAGTGACGGCGGCATCTCCGGGCTTAGCGCCTCCGGCTTCACCGGGGGTGTCATGACGGGCTGGGGTACCGTCCTGGACAACGGCCTGTACCTGGGCTTGGAACTGAATGCGCAGAACGAGGACGCCGACCTGACGGTCACCCTTGATGAGAGCGAACTGGGGGTGGATAGCAAGTACAGCTACGGCATCACCGGCCGGCTCGGCACCACGGTAAACGACAACGTCCTGTTCTACGGCCTGGCCGGCTACCAGCGCTCGCGCCTGGACTACCGCCTTACCGATACAGAAGAGGACATATCCATTCGCTTCAAGGACAGTATCAACGGTGCCCGGCTCGGTGTAGGCGTCGAATACCAGATGGACAACCGCCTTTTCATGCGTGCCGAGTACTCGTACACGCTCTTCGAAAGCGAGCGCTATCGCATCGAGGGCGAAACCCTGCACTTCGATCCCGATGCCTCGCGCTTCATGGTCGGTCTCGGCTACCGCTTCTAGCATTCCTTCACGGCCCGTCCGCCATTCGGCAGCGGGCCTTTTCAGGCTGCGCGGGCAGCGTCCCGCATGCCTCCGGTCAGGCGCCGCTTCAGTCCCTCCGCAGCGCGGTTCACCACCAGGTACAGGCAGGGCACCACCAGCAGCGTCAGGATCATCCCCGCGATCAGGCCGCCGACCACGGTCAGCGCCAGAGGGCGCATGATCTCCGCCCCTTCGCCGAGGCCGATCGCCAGCGGCAACATGCCCAGCACCGTCGTCAGCGTGGTCATCAGGATCGGGCGCAGGCGCAATGCCCCGGCCTCCACGACCGCCCGCGCCGGGCTCAGGCCACGGAGTCGACGCCCCTGCTCGATGTACTCCACCAGCAGGATTGCGTTGTTCACCACCACCCCGATCAGCAGGATGGCGCCAATCATCACCGGGGCGGAGACCGGTGTGCCGGTCGCCCACAGGATCGCGACTACCCCGGTCAGCGACAACGGCGCGGCCGCCACGATCACCAGCGGATTCGCCAGGCGCTCGTACTGCACCGCCAGCACCACCAGCACCAGGAAGATCGCGAGCGCCACCACCGTGGCCATCTCGCGCTGGGTCTCCTGGATGGTCTCCCACTCGCCACCGATCAGCAGACTGTAGTGCTCGGGCACATCCACCTCGGCCAGGCGCTGCTCGACCGCGGTCATCACCGAGCCGACATCGTTCACCTCGGTATTGATGTCGCCGTTCACCCGCACCACCCGGCTCTGGTTCTCGCGCTCGATATGCGCGGGCCCCTCGCCGGTCTCGAACTCGGCCACGTCCGCCAGGCGCACGGGATCCCCGTTGTCGCGGAACAGGATCATCCGCCCCAGGGTGGCCGTATCCTGCACATCCTCGCGCGGCAGGCGCACGCGCAGGTCGTACTCGCGATCGTCACGGACGTACTGCGTCGGCACTGATCCCTCCACCGCGTCGCGGATCGCCTGTCCCACCGGGCCCACCTGCAGGCCCAGCGCAGCTGCCCGCTCGCGATCCACATGGACGCGCAAAATCGGGCTCTGGTCCTCGCGCCCGACCTCGACGCCCTCCAGGCCCCGGATGCCTTCGAGGCGCCCGGCGATCTCGCGGGCAATGCGGCGCATCTCGGTCAGATCCGCCCCGACCACCGCAATCGAGAGGTCATCCCCGGTGATACTGAACTGCAGCCCCTGGATGCTTGGCGGTCGCACGGTAATCCGTGCCCCGGGGAGTTCCAGCGCATCCATTGCCTCCTGCGCCTCGGCCACCCATTGTCCCGCGCTCATCTCGCGCTGTCCGGCCGGGGTCAGCTGGACGGTGATATTGGAGGTGCCGGGGCGCTCGTTGACCACGCCGCCACCGAGATGCCCGCCGACCATCGCGAACACGCTCTCCACATGCGGCAACGCCTCCAGCGCGGCCTCGATATCGCGTGCGGCCGCATCCGTCTCGTGCAGGGGCGTGCCCGGCGGCAGGACCATGCGCACGCTGACCTGGCCATCGTCGACCTGCGGCAGGAACTCGGTGCCCAGCTCACCGCCCACCTGCACCGCGCCGATCAGCAAAACGACGGCCGCCGCCAGCACCGCCCAGCGCAGGCGCAGCACCTTCGGCAACAGGCGCCGGTAACGTCGGCGTAGTCCCTGCACCCCGCGATCGAAGCCGCGCAGCAGCCAGGTCTGGTCCAGTCCGCTCTCCCAGCGGATGCGTGTCAGCAGGGCCGCGAGCATCGGCACCAGGGTGATGGCCGCGGCCAGGGTCGCGATGATCGCAAACGAAAGCGTCAGGATCAGCTCGCGGAAGATCAGTGCCCCGATCCCGGTAATCAGCAGGAACGGGAGCACCGCGGCCAGATTGGTGAGAGTGCCCGCGATGACCGCCGAGACCACCTCGCCGGCCCCGTCATGGGCCGCCTGCTCCGGCGACTTTCCGAGCTTGTCGCGATGGCGGACGATGTTCTCCAGCATCACGATGGCGTTGTCGAGCAACAGCCCCACCCCCAGCGCGAGCCCGCCGAGGCTGATGATGTTCAGGGTGAGCCCGCCCAGGCCCATCATGGCGAAGGTCGCCATCAACGCGATCGGGATCGACAACCCGATAATGAAGCTCTTGCGCAGACTGCCGAGAAACAGGAACACCGCCAGCATCGCCAGCACGCCGCCCAGGATCGCGGCGGTACCCACCGAACTGACCGCGCCACGGATGAACGGGGCGGAGTCGCTGACGACCTCCCACTGGATGTCCTCGGGGATGAAGCCCGAGCGCTCGAGTCGTTCGAGCGTGGCGCGTACCGAGTCCACCGATTCAACGGTATTGGCGTCCGGCAGCTTGAACACGGACACGCGCGCGGCCGGCGTGCCGTCCAGGCGGATGAACAGGCGCTGCTCGCGGTGGCCATCGCGCACCTCGGCCAGCTCGCCGAGGCGCACATGCGCGGACTGCGGCCCCGGCAACGGGATCAGCACATTGCGCACGTCCGCCGCGGAGGTAAACAACCCCTCGGTCTTGGCCATCACGTCAAAGGTATCGGAGGTCACCCAGCCCCCGGCCACCTCGCGGTTCTCGTCCTCCAGCGTCACGCTGATCGCCGCCAGCGAAAGGCCATAGCCGCGCACCCGCTCCTGGTCGAGGATCACCTCCAGCTCGCGTTCCTGCCCGCCGGAGGCCTCCACCGAGGAGATGCCGTGGATCGCGATCAGCTGCGGCGCCAGCTGGTGTTCCACCCAGTCGCGCACCGCGGTCTCGGTGCGCACGGTGGAGGAAAACCCCGCCTCCCAGATCGGGTCCTGCGAGGGGTCGTACTTGTACAGGCGCAGGGAGTCGAAATCGTCCGGCAGCTGGGTGCGCGCGAGCTCCAGGTGGCGCGCCGCATCCTGCAACGCCAGGTCCAGGTTGGTCCCGTACTCGAATAGCAGATTGACGTTGGTACGGCCCTCGGAGGCACGGCTGTAGATGCGGGTCAGGTTCTCCGTGGCCGCGAGGTTGCGTTCCAGCACGCGGGTAACCTGTTCCTCCATCACCTCCGGCGAGGTGCCGGGATGGTTCACGGTCACGCGGATATGCGGATACTCGACGTGCGGCAGCAGGTCCACCGGCAGGCGATCAACAAAGAACATGCCGAGCACGATCACCACCGAGGCCAGCGCCATGATCGCCACCGGTCGGCGGATGGAGAAGCTGGTCACCCGCCCGCGCGGACGGTCCTCCGGTTCGGCCGCCATCTTTTAGCCCCGCCAGCCAACGATGCGCACGCGCTGGCCCTCGCGCATGTCGATCGGGTTGGTGGCCAGCACGATGTCGCCTTCCTCCAGGCCGTCCGTGATCTCGGTCCATGGGCCGCGGGTCACGCCGGTCTCGACCGTGCGGCGCTCCAGCTGCTCGTCCACCACCACGTAGACATAGCGTTGGTCGCCGTCCTCGCCGATGGCGGCGGCCGGAACCGCCAGCACATCCGGGCGTTCGTCGACCGTCATGCGGATGCGCCCGAGATTGCCGGGACGCACGCCGTTGTCGGCCGCCCCGGCCGGCAGGGCAATCTCCACCGTCACCTGCTGCGAGTCCGGCGAGGCCGCCGGAAAGATGCGCCGGATCTTCGCGACATAATCGGCATCCGGAAACGCATCCAGCCGAATGGGTACATCCTGGCCCACCACCAGATCGCGCACGTCCAGCTCGGACACCCCGGGGCGCAGGACCAACGTAGTGGTATCGACCAGTTCCAGAAGCGTATCGCGCGCGGCGACCGCCTCGCCGGGCTCGACCATGCGCTCGGTGATCACGCCGTCACGGCTGGCGGCGAGCGCGCCGTAGTCTACCCGTGCCTGCCACAACGCCTGTTCGCTCTCGGCCGAGCGCAACGCGGCACGTGCCCGTTCGTAGCTGGCTCGGCTGGCAATCCCCTCGTCACGCAACTCGGCACTGCGCGCGTATTCCAGCCGGGCCTCCTCGACATGCGCCTCGGCCCGCGCCAGCTCCGCGCGCTCCTCGGCCACGTCCAGCTCGACCAGGGTCTCGCCCTGCTCCACGCGATCGCCTTCCTCGACATGCACCGCCTCGACCACACCATCGGTGCGCGCCGCCAGGCGCACCCACGCCCGCGGCTCGACCCGCGCGGACACCATCAGCTCGCGCGACAGATCCCGCGGCTGGAGCTCCACCGCCGCGACCGGGGTGGCCGCCTCGCCGCCTTCATCATTGGCCCCGGCATCGTTGCCATTCCCGCAGGCAGTCAGCGAGAGCACCAGTGCAAAGGCGAGCGCGACTCCAGCCCTGCGGGTCGCGCGCGCGGACCGCGCGAATAAACCATCCTGGATGTTCGGCATGTGCAGCGACCTGTTTGGCGAGGGGGGCGCGCGGTGCCATCGTGCTCCCGCGGGCGACCGACCGTTGGGATTGATCCCCATGGTAGCGGTTCCTGCCCACGCCCCGCAGGCCAGGGAGGCGCTCGGGGTTCGCGCGGGTGCCCCCTGCTTTCCGGTCCTGCACGGCGCCCGGCGGGCAAACATGCGACGATTGGACGATGCACTCGACACCGCATTTTCCGCTGCGTGGCCTGTTCCGCCGCCTGCTGGGGCCGTTTGCCGGCCTGGAGCCCGAGGCCGTGCAGCTGGACAACGACGAGTGGGAGACCCTGCGCCGGCGGGTCCCGTTCGTCGCCCGCCTCACACCGGAAGAGCGCTCCCGGCTGCGCGAACTGGTCGGCCAAATCCTGGCGCAAAAGGAATTCATCGGGATTGCCGCGGAACCGGAACCCTGGCAGTGCCAGGTGATCGCCGCCTACGCCGCGCTGCCGGTGCTGGAACTGGGCCTCGAGCCTTATCGCGACTGGCGCACGCTGATCCTGTATCCCGACACCTTCGTGCCCGAGCACGAGTGGGTGGACGAGTCTGGCGTCGTCCACCAGGGGGCGATACCCCAGTCCGGCGAGGCCTGGGAGCGCGGCCCGGTCATCCTGTCGTGGAACGATGTCGAGCGCGACGGCGCTGTGGTCGTGCACGAGATGACCCACGTACTGGACGCCGGCAACGGCGAGGTGAACGGGTTTCCGCCACTACGCCGCGGGCAGTCGGCCGGTGCCTGGACGGAGGATTTCTCGCGGGCCTTCGAGGCTTTCGTGGAGGCCGTGGAGTCCGGCGAAATCGACGAGGCCGAGCTGCCGCTGGACCCCTATGCGGCCACCGCCCCGGAGGAGTTCCTGGCCGTCGCGACAGAGTCCTTTTTCTTCGAGCCGGCGCGCCTGCGAGAGGCCATGCCCGAAATCTATGAGCATCTGGTGGCATACTTTGATCAGGAGCCCCATCGACGCGGCGACCTGATCGCCTCCAGCACGCAACCCGCCCCGGAGCACACACCATGATCCGCAGCCCCTTTCGTTCCCTGCACCTTGCTCTTCTGGGGATTGTCCTGATGCTGGCCGCGCCCCTCGCGCTCGCCGTGGACGACCTGGACAGCCATTACGTGACCCTGGAGCCGGTGGTGGTGAACATGGCGTCCTCCGACCGCGGGCGCTACCTGCAGGCCTCCATCCAGCTGGAAGGCAACGATCTGGAAGACGCCCGCGCGATCCGCGAGCATATTCCCGCAGTGCGCGACCGACTGATCCGCATCCTTGGCGGGCGCAGTCCGGACAGCCTGACCGGCGGTGGCGCGCGCGAGGACCTGCGCAACGAGGCCACGGAGGAGCTGAACGAGTTGCTCGAGGAGATTACCGGGGCACCCCGGATCGCAGCCCTCTACTTCTCGGATTTCATCCGCCAGTAATCCTCACTCGCCGGCAAGGAAAAGCCCCCGGCAGCACAGGCTACCGGGGGCCGATGCTCCCGCCAGCACATGACGGGATCGAGCCCCGCTGGGGGCTCACTCCATAATCGATCATCGCTCCTTGATGGAACGATCAGTGCGGCCGATGCAGCAGCGGCATCTCGCCACGCTCCATCATGTGCCGGATCAATGCAGCCCGACCGGGCTCTTCCTGCTCCAGCTCGTCGGCGCACTGCGAAGGCTCGTGCGCGGCCTCCGATAGCATGACCTCCAGCTCGCGCAGGTCGACCTTGGGTTCCTGCAGGTCTTCCGGCTTCGGGTTCTCCAGCATGTTGGTTTTCCAGAACATGCGCGGGTGCCAGCAATGCAGTTTCGCATCCGGGTTGTGAAAGAGCTCGACACAGCGACGATTCAGTTCCTGTGCATTCATGGGGATCACTCCTCGCTCCAATGCATTCACCCTTATGTATAGACCCCGCAATACCCGAGTTCAAGGGTTGGTCTTTGAAGAGGGCCTCACTCCGCAGTCTCACCCTGGGCGGATTCCAGCGCCTCCAGCGCCTCCATCCACTCGGCCTCCGCCGTCTCCAGCCGACTGCGCAAATCGCCCTGTTCGCGGGTCAATTGGGCCAGACGATCCGCCGCCTCATCGGCGTACAGCGCCGGATCGGCCAGCTCGGTCTCCAGCGCATCCAGTCGTTCCTGAACACGGACACATTCCTGCTCGGCTCGGTCCGCACTCTTTTTCAGTGGCTTGAGTGCGGCACGCGCCTGCGCCGCCTGCTGCCGCCGTTCCTTCTGTGACAGTGCCGGACCACTCGGGGACGTCGTGGCGGGCGTTCCGGGGGCTTTCGCGGCGACACTTTCCCGCTCGCGGGCCTTCAGCTCGCGGGCGTAGTCATCCAGGTCCCCGTCAAAGTCGCTCAGGTGGCCGCCTTCCACCTTCCAGAAACGGTCGCAGACGCGAGCCAGCAGTTCACGGTCATGCGCCACCACCACCAGGCCACCGGCATAGTTCTCCAGCGCCTCGGCCAGCGCCTCGCGCATGTCCAGATCCAGGTGGTTGGTGGGTTCATCCAGCAACAGTAACGAGGGCGCCTGCCAGATCAGCAGCGCCAGTACCAGGCGCACCCGCTCCCCGCCGGAACACTGACCCACCGGAGCGTCCGCTTTCTCGCCGGGAAAACCCATGCCACCGAGAAAGTTGCGCAGGCGCTGCTCCTCGGCGCGCGGGTCCTGACGTTGCAGGTGCACCAGGGGCGAGGCCTTCAGGTCCAGCTGCTCGCTCTGGTGCTGGGCAAAATAGCCGACCTTCAGGTTGGGCTCCACGCGGCGCTCGCCCGCGGTCGGGGCCAGCTCGCCGGCCAGCAGCGTCAAGAGTGTCGATTTCCCGGCACCGTTCGGGCCCAGCACGCCGATCCGGTCCTCGGGGCGCAGACGTAAAGTCGTCGGATGCAGGCGGACGCGGTCCCCGGATCGGACCTCGGCATGATCCAGCGCCAGCAGGGGGTCGGGCAGGCGCTCCGGGGTCGGGATCTCCAGGTGAATCGCCCGGGCCGCGCGGATCACCGCAACCTCGTCGAGCTTCTCCAGACGCTTCAGTCGGCTCTGGGCCTGGCGTGCCTTGCTCGCCTTGGCACGGAAGCGGCGCACAAAGTCCTCCAGGTGGGCGCGCTCGGCCGCCACCTTTGCGGCCGACGCCTCGCTCTGGGCCATGGCCTCGGCGCGCTTGGCCTCGGCGTGGGTGTAGCTGCCGGCGTACAACGCGATACCACCGCGCTCGATGTGCGCGATATGGGTGCAGACCGAATCAAGAAACCGCCGGTCATGCGCAATCACGATCACCGTCCCCGGATAACGCGCCAGCCAGTCCTCCAGCCACAGGATGGTCTCGACATCCAGGTGGTTGGTGGGCTCGTCCAGCAACAAGAGATCCGAGCGCGTCATCAGCGTGCGCGCCAGGCCCAGGCGCATGCGCCAGCCGCCGGAGAAATCGCTCATGGGCCGATCCGCATCCGCCGCAGCGAATCCGAGGCCTGCCAGCAGTCGGCGCGCACGGGCATCGGCCGTCCAGCCGTCAATCGCCTCCAGCGCGCCGAACAGGCGGGCCTGCTCGGCGCCATCGGACACCTGCTCCAGGCGCTGCTGCAGGTCGCGCAGTTCGGTATCCCCATCCAGCACGTAGTCCACGGCCGAGCGCTCGCTCCCCGGGACCTCCTGCGGAAGGTGCGCCACCACCCATTCCGCGGGCTGGTCGATCTCGCCGGCATCCAGGCTCAATTCGCCCTGCAACGCCGCCAGCAGGCTGGACTTGCCGGACCCGTTGGCGCCGGTCAGGCCGACGCGCCAGCCCGCATGCACGGTGAGGCTGGCGTGCTGCAGCAGGATCTGGCGGCCGCGACGCAGCTCGATATCTTGTATTCGAATCATGCGGCGCAGTGTAGGGCAAGCGCGCGCCCGGCTCATGTAGGCCGGCCGATCCTCGGGAAACGCCGCCCCGGTGCAGGGTGTCAGAATCCTGCCGCACCTTGCCGCCTGCGGCGGTGAGGACCTGCCGGGGGCGGCGAAAAATCGCCGAATTTCCGTCAAGACCTCCGTTATCCGTGATGCAAGTCACTGTTTTAACTAAATATACGATAAGTGGCATGGATCTGGCTTTACTCTCGACCCAACGATCGATGCGAGCGAGACGGCCATGAACCGCGACGGGAACGCCCACAACCTGCGACTGGTATCCGCCAAGGGCAAGACGACTGGCGATGCCGGGACGCCCTTTGATGCCCTTGCCTTCGTGCAGGCCCTGTCCTCCAGTCTCGAGCTCGGGACCGTCCTCGCCCGCCTGCAGGAACACCTGCACGCCCAGGTCCACCACAGCGGCTGGTTCTTCATCCTGCAGGAGAGTGACGAGACCTGGTCCGGCGGCGACGAGGATCGCCATCGCATCGAGTACGGCATGAGCTTCAACAACGAGACCATGGGTTCGCTGATCCTGATGCGCGGACGCCGCTTCAGCGACGACGAACAGCAGTTGATCGAGGCTTTGCTGGGGCTGGCCGCCCCGGCACTGGCCAACGCCCTGCGGTTCCAGCGCCTGAACGAAAGCCTGGAGACCGATGAACTGACCGGTCTCGGCAACCGCCGCGCCTTCGAGAAACAGGGCGCCCAGTGGCTGGCCGACTGCCGCCGCCAGGATCGCCCGATGTCGGTGCTGGCCATCGATCTCGATCACTTCAAGCAGATCAACGATGAATACGGCCACAGCGTGGGCGACGACATCCTGCGCCTGGTGGCGAAGACCCTGCGCAGCACCACCCGCGAGTCCGACCTGTGTGTGCGCATGGGCGGCGAGGAGTTCCTGGCGGTGCTGCCCGGCGCGGATCTCAGCCGTGCCATGGAATGCGGCGAGCGCATCCGCCTGGCTATTGCCGCCCTGCGCGCCTGCGCCACCGCCACCGACCAGTCCGCGCTGGAGAGCGCCGGCGCGGTCAAGGTGACCGCGAGCGTTGGTGTGGCCGGCGTCGGGCGCGGCGCCACCCTGCAGTCCGCCTACCAGGCGGCGGACGAGGCCCTGTATGCGGCCAAGCAGGCCGGGCGCAACCGCGTCCTTGCCGGCAACTGAGCCGCGGCAGCCCATCCCGCGCGAATCCGCATTGCCTTGAAGCCGCCTACCCCGCGCCGGGCTGGATAAAATCGACGCAGGTCAGCGGGGTCGAGAGCACCGCGCGCCGCAGCGCCTCGATGGCCTCCGGACGCGGGAAGCTGGTGCGCCATGCCAGGGCCACACGGCGGCTGGGCGCCGGATCCTGAAACCGCCGCACGGCCAGCAGTCGCTGGGCATAACGATCCGCCCCCACCGCCGTGCACGGGAGGATCGTTACCCCCATCCCCGAGGCCACCATGTGGCGGATTGTCTCCAGCGACGACCCCTCCAGATTGCGCGGCGTACTGCCATCCGCAGTCACCGTACGCTGACAGTCCGGGCAGCGCTCCAGCACCTGGTCGCGAAAACAGTGTCCGGCGCCCAGCATCAGCAGGGTCGCATCGGCCATGTCTTCCAGGCGCAGGGGTTCCTTGTCCTTCAGCGGGTGCGCCGCCGGCAGCACGGCCATGAACGGTTCGTCGTACAAGGGAAGCGTGACCACGCCCGGCTCCTCGAACGGCAACGAAATGAGGATCGCGTCGAGCTCACCCTGCTTGAGCCGCTCGCGCAACCGCCCGGTGTAGTTCTCATCGATCACCAGCGGCATGTTCGGCGCGCGCTCGTGCAGCGCGGGGATCAGCTCCGGCAGCAGGTACGGACCGATGGTGTAGATCGCACCCAGGCGCAGCGGGCCGGAGAGTTGATCCTGACTCTGCACGGCAACCGAGCGCAGCTGTTCGACCTCGGCCAGCACGCGCCGCGCCTGCGCGATAATCTGCTCACCTGCCGGCGTCACGTTGACCTCGCCGCGGCCGCGCTCGAACAGGGTCACGCCCAGTTCTTCCTCGAACTTGCGCACCGCCACCGACAGCGATGGCTGACTGACGTGGCTGGCCGCGGCCGCCCGTCCAAAGTGACGGGCATCGGCGACGGCGACCACATACCGCAGCTCGCTCAGGGTCACCGGGGCGCCCCTCCGCTGTTGTCATCGCTGTCCAGCCCCTGAAACTCGCGGCCGCCGTCCGGCCAGTCCAGGGTCACGCGCTTCAACTGTCGGCCTTCCAGCGAGATCTCGCCGGGATGTCGCCCCGCCCCATCGGCGGAAAACTCGAAGCGGTAGCGGCGTTGCAGGGCCAGGCCGCGGTCGCCCCAGACCAGGCGCTGGCCGGTACGCACGACGGTGGCATCGAGCAACTGCACCCCTGCCCGCTCGCAGGCCTGCCGCCCCACCCGACGGGCACGCTCGTTGGCACGCCAGGTGTCATTAACGTAAAACCCTATCAAGGCAATGGATATGATTATGATCAAGCCGGTCATGGACCGGTATGATAAGCGCAATCGAACCCGAGTTTTTCCGGGCATGCCCGGCCGTCTCCGGTTCGTTTACCTTGCCACCAGCGTTTCCGGGTCTGCATGACTACCACTGCCATCCCCTTCTCCGATCTCGCGCAGGGCCTGCGCGAGATCGGGCAGCAAGAACTGCTGCCCCGCTTCGAGGCCGATATCGCCGTTGATTACAAGGCAGACGGCAGCGTAATCACCGAGGCCGACCACGCGGTGGATGCGCGTGTACGCACCCTGCTGGGCGCATACGGACAGGACACGCCGGTACTGAGCGAGGAACAGGCACGCGGCGAACAGGCACGCGTACTGGAGACCGCCCCCGCCTTCTGGCTGGTGGACCCGCTGGACGGCACCTCCAATTTCGCCGGTGGCATGCCCTTCTTCGCCATCTCCATCGCCCGCATCGAGGGTGACCGGGTCACCCATGGCGCGACCTACGATCCGGTACGCGAAGAACTCTTTACCGCCACCGAAGACAGCGCGCTGGAGCTCAACGGGGTCACCCCGCCGGCGACCACTCGCCCTCCCGTCACGGAGCTGGGCCGCGCCATCGCCCTGGTGGACTACAAGCGCCTGGATGCCCCCCTGGCGGGTGAACTGGCCTGCAACGCGCCGTTTCGCTCGCAACGCAACCTCGGCGCCTGCGCCCTGGAGTGGGCCTGGCTGGCCGCCGGCCGCGCCGATCTGTACCTGCACGGTGGCCAGGCCCCATGGGACAGCGCGGCTGGCGGGCTGATGCTCGCCCGCGCCGGCGGTGCCATGTGCAACCTCGCGGGCGAGCCCGTATTCGGACGATCGCTGACCAAGCGCTCCGCGGTGGCGGCGCGCTCCGACACCCTGCTCGCCGACTGGCGGGCGTGGCTGGCCCCTTGGCTTGCCGCCCCGGAGACCCCCTCGTGATCCGCCGCCGCAAGTCCGGCGGTGGCGCACGCCTGGGCGTCGGCAGCGCCGACTTCACCCCACGCTACCTGCCGATCGCATGGAAGATCGTCGCGGCGATCGCCGGGCTGACACTGGCCGGGATCGTGACCCTGTCGGCTGTGGTGCTGAACCAGGTCAGCAACGTGCTGGACAACCAGATTCGCGCCCAGGCCGAGAGCACCGTGGCGCCGGTCGCGCGGACCTCGGCGGAACTGATGCTGGCCGAGGACTACCTGACCCTGGAAACCCTGCTGAACTCACTGGTGGAGGAGGGGCGCGTCGAGTCCATCGCCGCCTACGCGATCGACCGCGGTCAGGTTGCCCGCGCCGGGACCCCCCCGGAGCAATCCCTCACCGACGGGGTGTGGCCGCTGGCACCGACGATGGAACCCTACCGACGCAACGTGCGCTTTCAGGACGTACAGGTGGGCTACATCGAGGCCTACATCGACACCTCGCCAATGCAGGAGCTAATACGCAACACCCTGAACGCCGGGATCGCCACGGCCGTCGGGGTGTTTCTGCTGAGCCTGATCCTGGCAATCGACATCAGCAAGCGCCTGGTGCGCCCACTGGAACGCCTGGCCGAGAGCATGCGTTCGCGCGCCCGCCCCATGGATGACCAGGGCAACACGCTGCCGATGGTGCGCCAGGACGAGATCGCCCAGCTGACCGACGCCTTCAACGATATGGCGCGCGACCTGCTGCGCAAGGACCAGGTCGAGGCCGCCCTGCGCCGCTATGTGTCGGACGCCATCGCCCAGGACATCCTGGAGAATCTGGACCGGGTGGAGCTGGGCGGTCGCGCGCTGGAGGGATCGGTACTGTTTGCCGACATCCAGGGCTACACCGCGCTTTCGGAGCGCTGCAGCCCGGAGGCCCTGGGCCGCATGCTCAACGAATTCTTCGGGCCGATGTCGGAATGCATTGCCCGTCACGGCGGCACGGTGGACAAGTACATGGGCGACTGTACCATGGCGGTCTTCGGCCTCGCGGCGGATGCCGGAAACCATCGCCTGACCGCTGTGCAGACCGGCCTGGCCCTGCTGGACACCGTCGCCTCGATCAACGCCGAGCGTGAACGCCGCGGCGATACCCGGGTGGAGTTCCGTATCGGCCTGAATGCCGGCGAGATGCTGGCCGGCAACATGGGGGCCGAAGACCGCATGCAGTTCACCGTAGTCGGCGACACCGTCAACCTCGCGGCCCGCCTGGTCACGGTCGCGCCCGCCGGCGGGCTGGTCACGACTGCCGCATTCATGGAGCACGAGCAGGTGAAGGGACAGTTCCGCACCGAAGACTGGGGCACCCACGAGCTGCACGGGGTCAGCGAAGCCGTGCCCACCACCCGGGTACTGAACGCTACGGATCGCACATGACTGCAGCCCGCGGCCTGTTCCCGCTCGCGAGCATCCTGCTGGCCCTTCTGCTGGTCCAGGGCTGCGCCGCTCTGGACCCCTTCGCCCCGCCCGAGCAGCGCATCGAACGCGCACTGGAGACGGGTAACTACCAGCATGCCCTCGAGCTGATCGACGAGCACGACCCGGAACCGCGAGCCCGATGGGCCGAGCGCCGGGCAGCCATCGAGGACGAGGCCGCGACCGCCGCGGCCGAGGCGATGCACGAGGCGCGCGCCGCCTCGGCCGAAGGCGCGGTCGCTCAGGCCCTGGAGATCCTCGAGACGGCCGAGGCACAACTGCCGCCGGACAGCGAACGTCGGGAATTCATCAGCCAACTGGAGCGCCAGCGACAGGTTGGATTGCAGACCCTGCAGCAACGCCACGACATCCTCGAGGCGCGCGCCCTGGTCCAGCGGCTGCGCCTGCTCGAGGTGATGCGTCCGTTGGTGCGCCACAGCGAACGACTGCCGGACGATCCCGACCGCCTTGCCAATCGTCGCGAGCCCCTGGCGCGGGCGCTGGATGGCTACGCCGCCGACACCGATGGCGAGGAACGCCTGGAGCTACTGCACCTGGCCCAGGGCCTGGCCTCCGACTCCGAACGCGCAGAACGCATCGCGCGCCTGGAGCGGGAACTGCGCCAGGCCGAAGCCCCCGAGATCGAGGAAGAGGTCCCGCGTTCCACCATCAATGCACGCCTGCGTCAGGCCCTGGAGGCCGGCGAATTGGCCACGGCGGCGCGCTGGTGTCGCAACGAGATCACCCCCGACACCGACGCCTCCGGCCCGGACCAGGCCGCCCAGCGAGCCCATCGCGCGCTGTGCGAGGAATGGCGCGAGCGCCGAGACGCGCGCGCCGAGACGCTGCTGGAGGAGGGCCGCAGCCATTACTCCGCCGGTGACATCGAAGAGGCCCTGAGACACTGGGAAGAGGGGCTCGAACTGGCGCCCGACCATGCCGGACTCCTCTCGGCCCACGAGCGCGCGCTGCGCGTGGTCGAACGCCTGGAGAGCCTTCGCGTGCCGGAACCGCTCCCTGAAGCGGAGGCAGACAGCCCGCCCGACGACGTGCCACAGGCCGAGCCCGATGCCCCGTAGCGCGCAAGCCGGCGCCCGGCGCTGCGGGCCGCGCGCATTCGCCGTAGAATACGGCCCGCCCACCGGAGCAAGAGCCCGCCACGCATGAATCCCGCCGTCCAGGAACTGATCGCCGACGAACCCCACCGCGTCCTGCAACTGGGCGACACCGAAGTCGTGGTGCTGGGCACCGCGCACGTGTCGCGCGCCAGCGCCGACAAGGTCCGTGCCCTGATCGACACGGGGGCCTTTGACAGCGTGGCGGTCGAGCTGTGCGAAAGCCGTCAGCGCGCGATGCTGGACCCCGACGCAGTCGGGCGCATGGATCTGTTCAGCGTGATGCGCAAGGGCCAGGCCCCGATGATCGCCGCCAGTCTGGCGCTCGGGGCCTACCAGCAACGCCTGGCCGACCAGTACGGCATCGAACCCGGCGCCGAGATGCGCGCGGCCATGGACGGCGCCCTGGACAATGGCCTCCCCCTGGCCCTGATCGACCGGGATATCGGCCTGACCCTGCGCCGCACCTACCGCGCAGTGCGCTGGTGGGAACGCATGGGGCTGATCGGCGGACTGTTCAGCTCCGTACTCTCGCGCGAGAAGATCGACGAATCCGAGATCGAGCGCCTGAAGGAAGGCGACATGCTGGAGTCCACCTTCAGCGAGTTCGCCGAGCAGTCCGAGGACCTCTACCGCACCCTGATCGAAGAGCGCGACCACTACATGGCCGCCCACCTGCGCCGCCTCGCGGCCAACCCGGAGACGCGCTGCATCCTGGCGGTGGTGGGGGCTGGCCACCTGCCCGGGATTGCCGAACAGGCCGAGGATCACCTGACCCCGCCGGACGCGATCCTCGACGCCCTGGACCAGGCCCCGCCCAAGGCGCGCTGGCCCAAGGTCGTCCCGTGGGTGGTGATCGGGATCATCCTCGCCGGCTTTGCCATCGGGTTCTCGCGCAACCCGGATATCGGCCTGCAGATGGTGATCGACTGGGTACTGATCAACGGCGGGCTGGCGGCCCTCGGCGCGATCATCGCCCTGGCCCATCCACTGACCGTGCTCACCGCTGCCCTGGCGGCCCCGCTGACCTCGCTGAATCCCACCATCGGGGTCGGCTTTGTGGCGGCCGCGGCCGAGCTGTTCCTGCGCAAGCCGCGGGTCTCCGACTTTGCCAGTCTGCGTCAGGACACCACCACGCCACGCGGCTGGTGGCGCAACCGCGTCTCGCGCGTGTTGCTGGTATTCCTGCTGACCACCCTGGGCTCGGCCGCCGGCACCTACATCGGCGGCGCCCGCGTCTTCAGCCACCTCTTCGGCAGCTAATCTCCTCCCCCACGCGCTTCGTGGTTGCAAGACCCGCTTATTCGGGGATGCGCAGCACGAGCTTGCCGCGGCGGCCGCCGGCTTCGATGCGCCGGTGGGCCTCGGCGGCCTCGGCCAGCGGGAGGGTATCCTCGACGTTGACCTGCAAGCGACCGCTGGCCAGCCGGGCCAGACCCTCGGCCACCAGGGTGGCCTGGTGCTTCAGACGGCGGCGATCATTCTCCAGCATCGGGGTCAGCATCAGCTCCAGGCTGATGCTCGGGTTGCGCAGCCGCGCCGGGTTCCAGTCGGTATCCTCCGGGGGGGCCAGAAGGGTCACCAGATCCCCGCCATAGGCCACCTGCGTCAGTCCCTCGCGGAAGACCTCGCCACCAACGGTGTCCAGCACGATGTCGAAGCCACGCCCATCGGTGTACTGCATGATCGCGTCCGCGGCATCCGGCTTGCGCAGGTCGACGACATCGCCCCCAAGTGCGGTGACAATCGTGCCCGCCTCGTCGCGCCGCACCAACCCCAGTACCCGGCCGCCGGCGGCGCGTGCGATCTGTACGGCCATCTGCCCGACCCCGCCGGCCGCCGCGTGGACCAGCACGCTCTGGCCGCGCTGCAGGTCGGCCCGCTCGAACAGGGCCTCCCAGGCGGTCAGCCAGGTAAGCGGCAGGGCGGCGGCCTGGGCATCGGATACCGCCGCCGGCACCGGGACCACCGCGGCCTCGGGCACCACGACCTGTTCGGCGTAGGTCCCCGGATCGGCCCCGACCCCACCAAAACAGAAGGCAACCCGCTGCCCCGGCCGCGCGTGATGCACGGCGCTGCCACATTCCTCGATGATGCCTACCCCATCGCAGCCCGGCGTGTTGCGCGGCGCACCGGGGACGATCATGCCCCCGGCGCGCACCTTGGTATCCACCGGATTGACACCGGCCGCCAGCATCCGGATGCGGACCTGATCGGGGGCCGTGAGCGCCGGCTCCGCCACTTCGTCCAGACGCAGGGCCTCGGCGGCTCCGGGTTGGTCGAACACGACTGCTCGCATGACTACTCCTCGTTGCATGGGGATTCGTGGAAACGCGCGCCGGCCGCCCCGAGTGCGGCCTACAGGCCGATTCCGATGCCTATGCCAAAGCGCACACCGCCGGAAGATCGTGGCGGCTCGGGCTCCGGCCACAGGTGCACCGAGTGGGCCTCCAGCACCGGGAATACGTAGTCCAGCTCGCCGATCCGGCCGTCCTCGACCCCGGTCACCGTCCCGACACCGGTAATCCGGCGCCCGGCACGATAGTCCACCGGGTCGGCGAAGCCCTCCACACGCAGGCGGAAACGCCCGGTGGTGGACTGCCGCGTCTGTGGCTCCTGACGACTGAGCGGGTAACCGACCACCTCGATGAAGGTCGCCTCGGCGCGATTGTCCACGCGCGCGATCACCCCGCCCCATACCTGCTCGTCGGGCGGCAGGCTATCGGCGGTGACTGCACGCGGTTCGACCTGCACGGCCGGGTCATCCGGGGCCTCCAGCGGGCCGGAGGCGCAGGCGGCCAGGAACACGGGCAGCAGCAATGCCAGAAAAGGACGCAGGAATCGGGTCATGCTCACCAGTACCAGGGATGCGGGTGATAGCGCCCATAGAGGCCGTAACGCGGGCCCCAGGGGCTATAGAACGGGTCATAAAACGGGTCGTAGAACGGATCGCGGTAGCCGCGCTCCGTCGGTGGCGGGCGCCGCGGCCACAGGTAGACCGCATCCGCCTGCAGCGTAACGAAGGTATAGGCGTAGTCGCCGATGCGGCCCTCCTCGATCCCGTGGATGACACCCCGCACGGTCACCTCGCGGCCTGCCTTGTAGATCTGCGGGTCGAGGAAACCGCTGCTGACCACGCGGAAGCGCCCGGGTGAGCGATCCGCCTCCTGCGGTCGCCCCTGGCGATCAAGCTCGCGGGCCACCACCTCCAGCCGGGTACCGCCCGAGGTGTTCTCGATGTCCGCAATCACCCCACCCCAGACCACGGTCTCGCCCTTCACGGCCTCGGGATCCGCCAGCACCTGATCGCGATCGGGGGCGGCAGCAGGCAACGGGGAAAGGGCCGCCGGAACCCCGGCACACCCTGTCAGCAGGAGCAGCAGCCCCGTCAGGACCAGCGCGCGCAATCGTACCAGTGGCAATGCCCGACTCTGCATAGTCGATGAGATTCGAGCGCCACCCTCAAGTTCACGGCGCGCCCTCATGGCCGCGGCTCCCCATCGTGCGCCGGATCGCAAAGATCCTGCACCGCCAGCACCTCGTGCTGGGCCTCCTCCACCGCGGCGAGCAGGACCTCGGGGGCCAGGTGCAGGGCGTCCCACACCGCCGGGTCTACCGGGGGTGCATCCGCCCAGTCGCGCGAATCGATCTCGGCGAGATGGGCACCGGTGTTGGCCAGGTGCACCAGCATCACGGAGGTACGATTGCGCTCCGGCGCCTGCAGCGGCTGATGGTGACCGGCGAGGCAGTCGACCAGGAGTTCCGGCAGACCCCAGTGCGCGGCCAGGGCCCCACCCAGTTCCGCATGATCGAAGCCCAGTTGCGCGCGCTCCGCGCCCTGCGGGCTCAGGCCGTCGCCAACATCCAGACTGGAGAGGAAGGCCCGGTGGGCCGATTCCGGCGACTGCGAGAACAACAACAGCTTGCCAAGATCATGCAGCAGGCCAGCCAGGAAGATCCCGCTGGCCTGGCGCGGCGACACGCGCATCGCCAGTTGCCGCGCGATCACCGCACAGTAGGCCGAATGGCGCCAGAACACCTCCAGCGGCAGGCGTTCCTGATCGGGGATGCTGGCCGTGGCGCGGGTGATCGCGCTCGCCACCACCAGACGCTGCAGGGCATCGCGACCCAGCAGGGCAATCGCGCGGTCTACCGAGTCAACCGGACGCGCCGGGGCATAGGCAGGGCTGTTGGCGATGCGCAGGACCAGGGCCACCAGGCCGGGATCGCGTCCCAGGCTGCTGGCGATCCTGGCAGCCGTGGCGTCGTCGTCCTCCAGCAGGCGCGCAACCTCGAACACCACCTGTGGCATGGCCAGAAGCTTGTCAGCCGACTGGACGCGGGCCTCAAGGGAATCGTTGGCGGATCGGTCGGACATGGGTGGATCCTCTTGCCGAGGCGGAACGGGGATCGCTGCGCCTCACTCGTCCTGTTTCGAGGCCACCTCGCGCACGTGGCCCCGACCTCTCTACTGTAGCCGCTGTCCCCTTCGTTGTAACCCGGCCGGGCCCGAACCATACTCGGAGGCCCGGGTCGAAAACACGACGCTTCGACCACCAAGGAGGTGCCCATATGTTTAGCAAGTCCGCATTTGCGCCGCTGGCCATTTTGCTCGCCGGCCTGCTCCCCGGCATGGCCCTGGCCGGTATCCAGACCGAAGAGATCGCCTACGACCATGACGGCGACGAGATGACCGGCTATCTGGCCCATCCCGAAGGCGACGGGCCACACCCGGCGGTCCTGGTCATTCACGAATGGTGGGGCCACAACGACTACGCCCGCGACCGTGCCGAGCAGCTGGCCCGCGAGGGCTACACCGCCTTCGCCCTGGATATGTACGGCAGCGGCAAGCTGGCCGATCACCCGTCTACCGCCGGCGAGTTCGCCGGAGAAATCCGCGAGAATCGCGACCTGATGCTGGGCCGCTTCCAGGCCGCCTACGACTGGCTGCGCGCGCATGATGCCAGCGCGGATGCGGCGCCCTCCGCGGTCGGCTACTGCTTCGGCGGCACCGTGGCCCTCGAGGCCGCGCGCGCAGGGATGGACCTGAACGTGGCGGCGAGCTTCCACGGCGGCCTGGCAACCGAGCACCCGGCCGAGGTCGGCAAGGTGTCGGCCGAACTGCTGTCCTTCACCGGTACCGCAGACCCGATGATCCCGCCGGAGCAGGTCGCCGGTTTCCAGAAGGAGATGCAGGAGGCCGAAGTACGCTACACCGTGGTGGAATTCTCCGGCGTGAAGCACAGCTTCACCAATCCGGGGGCCGATGCGATTGCCGAGGAGTTCGGCATGCCGGTCGGCTATGACGCCCGCGCCGACCACGACTCCTGGAACCACCTGCTGGGTGTCCTCCGCGATCGGCACTAAACCCGATGTACGGCGGGCACTGCCAGGTGCCCGCCCCTTTCACGCGGCGCCTCAGATCCCGCGCAGGTAGATTGCCACCCCCAGGACCACGATCACCGCCAGCACCCCGACAAACGCCAGCCGGAACCAGCGGCGACGCCCCAGGCGCGCGGGTCGCGCGTGTTGCGCATCGAACAGGGACGCTCGCAGGCTGTCCTCCGGCTCCGCCTTGACCGGTTCGCCCCGACTCGGCTCGCTCGCCGGCTCCGCCGCAGCGGTGGTGCTGTGGCCGGTCAGGGCATGTTCCAGATCACGGATGCGGCCACGCAGGTCCTGGTTGCGCTGCTGGGCCTCCGCCAGCTCCTGCTCGCGGGCCACCAGGCGGTCACCCAGATCCGAAGCCGAATCCTGGCTATCCGTACAGCGCTGCTCGGCCTCGGCCTGGGCCTTCTCGGCCGCCGCGGCGCGCTCGCACTGCTGGTTGCGCTCGCGGCGCAGGCGTTCGGCCTCGCCCCGCGCCACCTTCAGCTCCGTCTGCTCCTCCTCGCGCTGGCGCTCCAGGTCGACGAGCTCGTGGTCCAGACGGACATTCTCGCTCTCGAGCTCGCGCACCCGGCTACGCAGTTGTTCGGTCTCGCGGTCGGGCTCGGTCGACTCCGGGGCGCCCTCAGCCTCGAGTTCTTCCACACGCACACGCAAGGCCGCAAGCTCCTCCTCGCGGGCCGCGGCCTGTTCGGCTGCTGCCGCGACCTCTTCGTCCCGCGCCCGCGCCTCGGCCAGCGCCGTCTCCGCCTCCTCCAGACGACCCTGCAGGGCCTCGATCTCGCGATCCCGCTCTTCCGCGCGCTGGAACGCCGCCGTGGACTCGTCGCGGGCCTCGCCCAGGGCGTTGCGCAGACGCTCCAGCTCTTTCTGCGCCTCGCGCTCATTGGAGGATTGCTGCCGCAGCATCAACTCGCGGCGCAGGCGCTCGACCTCGTCGCGCAGCGCCTGGTTCTCGGCGGAGTCGGGGGCCGCTCCGGAGGGGGGCGGCTCGGGGACCGGCGGCGGTGGCAGGAGTTCGGCCACGACCTCGCGCACGCGGGTGGGAACAAACGGCTTCATCAGGACGGCATTGGCCCCCAGTGAACGCCATTCGTCGCTGGCCGCCTCGTCGCTCTCCTGACCGGTCACGATCACCACCGGGAGGTCCGTGGGGAGGTCATCGACGCCATCACGAATACGCAGCAGGAGATCCTGCCCGTCGATGCCCGGCATCGAGAGATCGGTCAGCACCAGCCCGATATCGGGATACTGCTGCAGCAGTTCCAGGGCCTGTTCGCCGTCGGCCGCCTCGTAGACGGTGTTCTGACCCTGCAGAATACGTTGCAACGCAACCCGGATGACCTTGGAGTCATCCACCACGAGGATCGCGGCGCGTTTTGGGTCCGGTATCTGATCGCTCATGCTTCCCCCTGACTGACATCCGGCCGCCTGACAGCGGCACGGCCGCCGACCACGCTGTACCCCCGGTGGCCGAACATCCCTAGACTCGCAAGACTACGGGCCCCCGCGTCCGGATGCCAGTGGGGTCGCCGGGGCAACCGGAACCGGTTCACACTTTCTCGCTCCGGGCGATCGGCCCGCGGAGCGTCGTGCGCGACCACCGCTCCGTGTTTGCTACACGGGCTTCGACTTCCACTTGACCGAATAGAGGTCGCGCCGACGATCACGCAGGTTGCGCACCGAACCGTGATTGCGCAGCTCCTTCAGGTTGTCGAGGTCGAGATCCACGATCAGGGTCATCTCGGTGTTCGGGGTGGCCTCCGCGGCCACCGCGTCGTGCGGGAAGGCAAAGTCGGACGGGGTGAACACAGCCGCCTGGGAGTATTGCATGTCCATGTTCTCGACCTTGGGCAGGTTGCCCACCGAGCCGGACATCACCACGTAGCACTCGTTCTCGATCGCGCGGGCCTGGGCGCAACGCCGTACCCGGAGATAGGCATTCTTGGTGTCGGTCCAGTAGGGCACGAACAGGATCTGCAGACCGTGGTCCGCCATCACTCGCGGCAGTTCGGGGAACTCCACGTCGTAGCAGATCAGGATCCCGATCTTGCCGAAGTCGGTGTCGAAGACATGCACCTCGTCGCCGCCCTGCAGGCCCCAGTAGGAGACCTCGTCCGGGGTCACGTGGATCTTGTACTGGCGGTCCCAGGTGCCATCTCGACGACACAGATAGGAGACATTGCGCAGGACATCGTCCGTGTACTCGGGCATCGAGCCGGCCACGATGTTGATATTGTAGGCCAGCGCCAGGCGCACCATCTCCTCGCGGACCGCCTCGGTGTACTCGGCCAGCCGGCGCACGGCCTCGGCCGGGTAGTCTTGGTTGAAGGCCCCCATCAACGGGCCGTTGAAGAATTCCGGGAACAGCACGCAGTCCGAGCGATAGCCGGAAACCGCATCGACGAAATACTCCACCTGCTGGAACAGGGAGTCCAGGTCCACCGTCGGGCGCATCTGCCACTGGACGACGCCGATGCGCACGTCCGAACGGCTGCCGCCGATCAGCTTTTCCTTCTCCTCGTAGTAGATGTTCAGCCACTCGATCAGGGTCGCGTAGGCCCCGGACTTCTCGTCGTCCGGCAGGTAGTTGGTGATGATCTTGCGGACGTGGAAGTCGTTCGCCAGCTGGAATGTCAGGATCGGGTCGATGATCTCGTGGTTCTTGACCTTGCGTACGTACTGCTGCGGCGTCAGCTCGTCGCGGTACTGCTCGTAGCCGGGGATGCGCCCACCGGCGACGATGGCCCGCAGGTTCAGCTTCTCGCACAGCTCCTTGCGCGCGTCGTACAGGCGCCGGCCCAGGCGCAGCCCGCGATAGTCCGGATGCACGAAGATGTCCACGCCGTACAGCGTGTCGCCGTCCGGGTCGTGAGTGGTCAGGAAGCCATTCCCGGTGATCTGCCAGTAATTGTGCTGATCACCGAAGCGCTTGTATTCGACGATCAGGCTGATGGCCGCGGCGACCACCTTGCCGTTGTCCTCGATGCAGATCTGGCCCTCGGGGAAGCGCATCACCTGGGACCGGAACTGCGCCTCGCTCCAGGCACCGTCGAGGTCGTGATAGACCCGCTCCATGATCTCGCGGATGTCCTCGTAGTCCTCGACCCGCGTCGGACGCAGGGTCAGGTGGTGCTGGGGGTTCGACTCGTTGTCCGCGTCAGTGGTCACGCTTGGGGGCTCCGGGATTGAGACAGAGGGGCAGGATGCACGGGGAATGGGCGTGGATCAAAAGATCCAGGCCAGCATCAACCAGAAGAACACAAAGAACAGGAAGAAACCGGGGATCATGAACTGCAATTCCCCGATCAGACCCTCGCCGGCGGCCAGGGCGAACACGATCGACACCAGCACCGAGACGATGGCCGCGACCAGGGCCGCGTTCTGCAGGCCCATACCATCATCGAAGGTGAGCGCGACCCAGTCCGACAGCCCCGGCAGGGACACCGCTGCCGCCAGCACCAGCAGGGCGACGAGCAGGGCCACGAGCGTCGAGGTACCGAGCAGAATACGCAGCGCCAGGCGGCTGTCGCGGCGGTCCGAGCGGCTCATGCCACGGCCTCGCGGCGCTCCCGAACGTACTCGCGCACCCGGTTGGGGTCCGGGATGCCGCTAACCCGGAATTCCGGGTTGTCCCCGGTGGTGTACACCGCGATCTGGCCGACACGGAAGATGCGGTCGAAGAAACTCTGGTCCACCTTCACCGTGCGGATCTGGCCGATATCGAGGTCCACATGCGACTTCGACAACAGACCCCGCTCCAGATGCACCTGATCGGCATCGATGCGCAACCGTACCGAGCGCGTCTGGAAGTACCACCACAACAGGATCAGCAAGCCGAGGCCGAAGGCCGGGATCAGCACCAGGCTGAGTATGAAACCGACCGGGTGATTGCGGAACATCGCCGGTCGGGCGTCGATCGCAGGTTCACGGGCAGACATGCGCAGACTCCGGTTGGGGACGGACGCGTCCGCACAGCACGGACCCATCCAGTTTGGCGCGCCGTCCCAAACAAAGCGAGCCCCGCACGGGGCGGGGCTCGCAGTTTGCCGGGTAAGGGCCGGTCAGCCGGCCCGCCCGGGGCAGGATCGCGAAGTTACGCGGTCCGGGCGTCGCGCTCGGCCTTGGCTTCCGCCTTGGCCTCGTCGCTGTCGTCGTAGCCGAGGTTTGGCGCGAGCCAACGCTCGGCCTCCTCGAACGACATGCCCTTGCGCTTGGCGTAGTCCTCGACCTGGTCGCGGTTGACCTTGCCGAGCCCGAAGTAGCGCGACTCCGGATGGGCGAAGTACCAGCCGGAGACGGCCGAGACCGGCAGCATGGCGAAGCTCTCGGTGAGAGTCATGTCGGCGTGCTCTTCCGGCTGCAGCAGCTCCCACAGGGCCCCCTTCTCGGTGTGCTCCGGGCAGGCCGGGTAGCCGGGCGCCGGGCGAATACCCTGGTACTTCTCCTCGATCAGGTCCTCGTTCTCCAGCGACTCGTCGGGGACATAGCCCCAGTATTCGCGACGCACATGGTAGTGCATGCACTCGGCAAAGGCCTCGGCCAGACGGTCCGCCAGGCTCTTCACGAGGATGGCGTGATAATCGTCGTTGGCCTTTTCGTATTCCTTGGCCTTGGCGTCGACATCACCGCCGGCGCTGACCGCGAAGGCGCCGATGTAGTCCGGACCACCCGCTTCCTTGGGCATCACGAAATCCGCCAGGGAGTGGCTCGGCTGGCCGCGACGCTTCTCGGTCTGCTGGCGCAGATGGTGCAGCTTCTTCAGCACCTTGGAGCGGCTGTCGTCGGTGTACACCTCGATGTCGTCGTCATCAACGGTGTTCGCCGGGAAGAAGCCGACCACGCCGCGCAGGGTGACCCACTTCTCGTCGATCATCCGCTTCAGCATGTCCTTGCCATCCTTGAACAGCTTGCGCGCCTCTTCGCCGACCTTCTCGTCGTCCAGGATGCGCGGGTAGGCGGCATGCAGCTGCCAGGAGTGGAAGAACGGCGTCCAGTCGATGAACTTGGCGACCTCGTTCAGATCGTAGTCGTCGAAGCGCAGGAGCACGGAGCCATCGCCATGCGGGTGCAACACCTTCGGCTGCCCCGGGAGGTTGTCGGTCTCCAGCGCGTTCGGCTTCGGCGGCGTGTAGTCGGACCAGTCGATCTTCGGCTTGTTGGCGCGCGCCTTGTCGAGCGTGACCCACTGGACCTTCTTCTTGCGCCCGGCGTTCTGCACGCGCAGCTTCTCGTACTCCTCGCGGATGTCCGCGGCGTATTTCTCGCGCAGCTCGGGGCTGATCAGGCTCTGGGCCACGCCCACGGCACGCGAGGCGTCCTTCACCCAGACCACCGGACCGGAATAGTTCGGCTCGATCTTCACCGCGGTGTGGGCGCGCGAGGTCGTCGCGCCGCCGATCATCAGCGGGGTCTTCATGCCTTCACGCTCGAGGTCGGCGGCGAAGTTGGCCATCTCCTCCAGCGAGGGGGTAATCAGGCCGGACAGGCCGATGACGTCGACGTTGTGTTCCTTGGCGGCCTTCAGGATCGAGGCCCCCGGCTGCATCACGCCAATGTCGATGACCTCGAAGTTGTTGCACTGCAGCACCACGCCCACGATGTTCTTGCCGATGTCGTGGACGTCGCCCTTCACCGTGGCCATCAGGATCCGGCCGTTGTTCTCGGTGCCGGTCTTCTCGGCCTCGATGTACGGGATCAGGTGGGCCACGGCCTTCTTCATCACGCGGGCGGACTTGACCACCTGCGGCAGGAACATCTTGCCCTCGCCGAACAGGTCGCCGACCACGTTCATGCCGTCCATCAGGGGGCCTTCGATCACCTGGATCGGGCGGTCATACGCCTGGCGTGCCTCTTCGGTGTCGTCGACCACGTAGGTGTCGATACCCTTGACCAGGGAGTGCTCGAGACGCTTGGAGACTTCCCATTCGCGCCACTCGAGGTTCTCTTCCTTCTTGCCGCCGCCCTGGCCCTTGTACTCCTCGGACAGTTCGAGCAAACGGTCAGTGGCGTCGTCGCGGCGGTTCAGGACCACGTCCTCGACCGCTTCCTTCAGCTTCGCGTCGATATCGTCGTAGACCGCCAGCTGGCCGGCGTTGACGATACCCATGTCCATGCCCGCCTTGATGGCGTGATACAGGAAGACGGCGTGGATCGCCTCGCGCACCGGCTCGTTGCCGCGGAAGGAGAACGATACGTTGGACACGCCACCGGAGATCAGCGCGTGCGGCAGGTCGTTCTTGATACGGCGAGTGGCCTCGATGAAGTCCACGCCGTAGTTGTTGTGCTCTTCGATGCCGGTCGCGACCGCGAAGATGTTCGGGTCGAAGATAATGTCCTCGGCCGGGAAGCCAACCTTCTCGGTCAGCAGCTTGTAGGCCCGGGTGCAGATCTCGACGCGACGCTGCTCGTTATCCGCCTGGCCGTCCTCGTCGAAGGCCATGACCACGATCGCGGCGCCATAGCGGCGGCACAGCTGGGCCTGCTTGATGAAGTTTTCCTCGCCCTCCTTCATGGAGATCGAGTTGACCACCGGCTTGCCCTGCACGCACTTCAGACCGGCCTCGATGATCTCGAACTTGGAGGAGTCGATCATCACCGGGACGCGGGCGATATCGGGCTCGCCGGCCAGCAGATTCAGGAAGCGGACCATTGCCTCCTGCGACTCCAGCATGCCCTCGTCCATGTTGATGTCGATGATCTGGGCGCCGCCCTCGACCTGGTTCAGCGCGACTTCCAGCGCGACGTCGAATTCCTCGTTCTGGATCAGGCGCAGGAACTTGCGCGACCCGGTCACGTTGGTGCGCTCGCCGACGTTCACGAACAGCGAGTCGTCGGTGATGTTGCACGGCTCGAGACCCGACAGGCGGCAGGCCGGGGCGATCTCCGGCAGCTTGCGCGGCGCGTGCTTCTCGACCGCCTCGCGCATGGCGCGAATGTGCTCCGGCAGCGTGCCACAGCAGCCGCCGATGATGTTCAGCAGGCCCTGTTCGGCCCACGGGCCGACATCCGCGGCCATCTGCTCCGGGCTCTCGTCATAGTCGCCGAACTCGTTCGGCAGGCCGGCGTTCGGGTGCGCGGAGACAAAGGTATCGGCGATGCGCGAAAGCTCTTCCACGTACTGGCGCATTTCCTTGGCACCCAGCGCGCAGTTCAGGCCGATCGAGACCGGATTGGCGTGACGCACGGAGTTCCAGAAGGCCTCGGTGGTCTGGCCGGACAGGGTACGGCCGGAGGCGTCAGTGATCGTGCCGGAGATCATGATCGGGAGGTCCTTCCCGAGCTCGTCTTCCAGCGTCTTCACCGCGAAGATCGCGGCCTTGGCGTTCAGGGTGTCGAACACCGTCTCGATCAGCAGCAGATCGACGCCCCCCTCGACCAGGGCCTCGGCGGCCTCCTTGTAGGACGCGACCAGGGTGTCGAAGTCCACGTTACGCGCACCCGGGTCATTCACATCCGGGGAGATCGACGCGGTGCGGTTGGTCGGGCCGAGGATGCCGGCGACGTAGCGCGGCTTGTCCGGGGTCTTCTCGGTCCAGGCGTCAGCCGCCTTGCGCGCGAGCTTCGCCGATTCGCGGTTCAGCTCGGGGACCAGGTCCTCCATGTGGTAGTCCGCCATCGCGATGCGGGTACCGTTGAAGGTGTTGGCCTCGATGATGTCGGCACCGGCCTCGAGATAGTCGTTGTGGATCTGCTCGATGATATCCGGGCGGGTCAGCGACAGCAGATCGTTGTTGCCCTTGAGGTCGCTCTTCCAGTCCTTGAAGCGCTCGCCGCGGTAATCGGCCTCGTCCAGCTTGTACAGCTGGATGGTGGTACCCATACCGCCGTCCAGGATCAGGATGCGCTCTTTCAGCGCTTTCTCGATATCGTTTCGTGTTGCCGTCATGTGCCGTACACCATTGGTTTCGAATGGGATAAGTGTACACGCCGGGGTTCCATCCCGTGCGTGGAGCCCACCCTGGTGGCAGGCTCTTTCAAATTGCGTCGCAGCCCCGGATGCGGCCTGGTTGCGCCCGTGAGCAGAGCTGTCACGATAGCGCCATGCAGGAACATCCGATCCGCTGGTTCATTACTGCCCCGCAGGCCTGCCCCTATCTGGACGACCGCGAGATGCAGAGTTTGCTGGTCGACCCCGCGGTCAGCCTGGGCGGCGCGCGCTTCGGCCAGCTACTGGCCGAGGGCTTTCGCCGCAGCGGTCAGTTTGTCTATCGGCATCACTGCCCCGAGTGCGCGGCCTGCGTGCCCGTACGCATCCCGGTTGCGGCCTTCCGCCCGAACCGGAGCCAGCGCCGCTGCCTGGATCGCAATCGCGATCTCGCGGTGACGATCCGCCGGCCGCCGGAACAGCCCGGAACATCGCCCGCCGCCGATCTCGACGAGCACATGCCGCTGTTCTCGCGCTACCAGACCGCCCGTCACACGGGCGGTGGCATGGAACAGATGGGACGCGAGGAATACGCGGGAATGCTCGCCCACCGCAACGGCCCAGTGGATCTGATCGAATTCCGCCAGGCCGACACGCTGGTCGCGGTGGCCGTCACCGATCGCACCCCACAGGGGTTGTCGGCGATGTACAGCTTCTTCGATCCGGATCAGCCGCGCCGCGGCCTGGGCACCCTCGCAATCCTGACCCAGGTGGCGCATGCGCACCGCCTGGGTCTGCCCCATGTTTACCTCGGCTACTGGATCGACCAGGCGCCGAAGATGGAATACAAGACCCGGTTCCAGCCGCTCGAAGGCCGCGTGGACGGGGTCTGGAGGCTGCTGCCCGCCTGACGGCGGCCAGCAGCCTCCTCGCGCGCGGCCTAGCGGGCCGGCTTGCGGAAGCGGAAGATGCCCCAGGTCAGGTAGCCCGAGTTGCCGCCATCGACCCAGTGCTGCAGGCCCTGCTTCATGCGGTCGATGTAGTCCTGCGAGATGTAGTTCTTCAACTCGTCCTCGCGGGACTCGAGCTCCTGCTTCACGCGACCGTAATGGGTCGAGATCTGACCGGAGTGCTCCTCGAAGCTGACCTCTTCCAGGCCGGCCGCCTTGGCCGCCTCGCGGTACAGCGCCGGGCTCGCCAGCGAATCCAGGTGGATACGGGCCAGAATCGGGTCCAGCACGCCATCCGGGCAATCGTCGGTCTGCATCGGATCGGTGAAGATCAGCCAGCCACCCGGCTTCAGGACGCGCGCGGCCTCCTGGATCACCTTTTTCTTTGCCTCGTTCTGGCTGTGCAGGAAGGAGTCCTCGGACCACACGACATCATAGGACTCGTCCGGCTCGTCGACTTTCTCGAAGGAGCCATCGACCACGGTGATCTTGTCGTCGAGGTGGCGCGCCTTGTTGATCTCGCGATCGCGCTCGTTTTCCTTCTCGGACAGGTTCAGCGCGGTAACGTCGCAACCGTAGTTTTCCACCAGGTAGCGGGCGACACCGCCGTAGCCGGCGCCCATGTCGAGCACGCGCCATTCCGGCTGCGGCTCGCCCAGGAGGTCGGACATGTGCGCGACCGTGCGACGGCTGGCGTCGCCGATCGGCTCGTCCTTGTACTCGTACAGCCCGATATGGAGGTCTTCACCGCCCCACACCATCTTGTAGAAGGTGTCGGCGTCCTCGCTGTTGTAGTAGTCGCGAGCGGTTTCGACTACGTCGGAGTAGTTCTCGCTCATCGTTCCTCGCCCTCGATATAACGCTTGTCGGCCACGTGGATGAAGAAGTCCGGATCACTCTCGCGATAGGTCTCCTGGAAATCCCCGTAGGTCTCGATCTTCTGGAAACCGACCTCGCGCATCAGGCGGCGGACATAGGCCTTGCGCAGCGGGAACATGTTCAGGAAGTACTCGGAACCATCCGGGAACTTGTACTGGAAGCGCGCCAGGCCTTCGTCAACGTGGGCCGGCTGCACCTGGACGTTGTCGCCGCAGTAGTAGTAGGTGTGCTTGGACGAGTAACCATGGTCCATGATGGTGTCGTAGTTGCGCTGGTCGAGGATCAGCACGCCATCGTGGTTCAGGGCGGAGTAGAACTCGGCCAGGGCCTTGCGGCGGTCGTGTTCATTGAACAGGTGGGTAAACGAGTTGCCCAGGCAGACGACGGCGTCGTAGCGGCCGTAGATATCGCGGTTCAGCATGCGCCAGTCGGCCTGCACGGTGCGCAGGATGTGACCCCGCTTGCGACCGTTCTCGAAGGCCTTGACGAGCATCTCGGGGGCGCCGTCGGCGGTCACCACGTCAAAGCCCGCTTCGCGCAACTGTACGGAATGGAAGCCGGTGCCGGCGGCGACGTCGAGCACGCGCTTGGCGCCGCGCTTCTTCAGTTCTTCGATGAAGAAGGTGCCTTCGCTCTTGGCGCGGTTGTCCCAGTCGATCAGGTCATCCCACTTGTCGACGAAGCCGGTGGTGTACTCGTTGAGATAGTTCTCGGTATCGCGACGTTCGGTCGGCTTCTCGCCGAAGTCCTGATCATTCTTGATATTCGCTGCCATGCTGGTTCCTCTTGGCTTTGCTGCTGTTGTAAGCGTGACTGGACCGGCCTCTGGGCCGATCCGTCGGCACAACACCCCGCAAACGCAGTAAACCGCGACCTCCGCATCACACGGCGGTCTCGCCAGCAGCCCGATCGAGCCAGGCGGGTGCCGCCCGGTGTTCGGGTATCAATGCGCCAGGTGCGTTGTTCGCAGCACCCGACACCGGCCTGGCCGGTTCTTCCTGCACATCCGGAGGGCAATCGGTACCCGGATGCCGAGCCGTGGTCTGGCGGGCCCATCCCGCCTGGCTCGGGGATCGTTTACGGCGCCGCGCGATGCGTCTGAACGCGGGCGTTGTGTCCGAAATCGTTTTTATACCCTGAAGGTTTTGCGCAAAAATTACAAGCTGAGGGCCCGTCTGGCGACCCTGGCTTCGCGACGCCGAATGCCGATCCATCCGGGCCGCGCGTTCGATATAATGGTCGTTTTGCAGCGATCCCGAGGCCCCGCATGACCCCCAGCCGCCCTATCCAGCGCGCCCTTTTGTCGGTCTCCGAGAAGACCGGCGTCGTGGAGCTCGCCCGCGCCCTGCATGAACGCGGCGTGGCGCTTCTGTCCACCGGCGGGACCGCCCGCCTGCTGGCCGAAAACAACCTTCCGGTAATCGAGGTTTCCGCGCACACGGGCTTCCCCGAGATCATGGATGGCCGAGTCAAGACCCTGCACCCGCGCATCCACGGCGGACTGCTCGGCCGGCGCGACATCGACTCCGCGGTGATGGCCGAGCAGGACATCCCGCCGATCGACCTGCTGGTGGTGAACCTCTATCCCTTCGAGGCGACCGTGGCCCGCCCCGGCTGCAGCTTGGAAGACGCCATCGAGAACATCGACATCGGCGGCCCGGCGATGCTGCGCGCCGCGGCCAAGAACTACCGCGACGTGGCCGTGGCCACCAGCCCCGACCAGTACAGCGAGATCGCCGCGGCCATCGGCGACCATGGCGAGGTGCCGCAGTCGCTGCGCTTCCGCCTGGCGGTCGCGGCCTTCGATCACGTAGCGCGCTACGATGCCGCAATCAGCAACTACCTCTCGGCCCTCGACGAGGATGGGGAGATGGCCCCCTTCCCAGGACAGCTGAACGCCACCTTCGAACGCGTCGAGACCCTGCGCTATGGCGAAAATCCGCACCAGCGCGCCGCGTTCTATCGTGACCCACAGCCTGCACCCGGCACCCTGGCCAGCTACCGCCAGCACCAGGGCAAGGCACTGTCTTACAACAACCTCGCCGACGCCGATGCCGCCTGGGAATGCGTGCGCCAGTTCGAGGCCGGGGCCTGCGTGATCGTCAAGCACGCCAACCCCTGCGGCGTGGCCGTCGCCCCGACCCAGCTGATGGGCTACGAACGCGCCTTCCAGACCGACCCGACCTCGGCCTTCGGCGGCATCATCGCCTTCAACCGGCCGCTGGACGGCGACACCGCCCACGCGATCGTCAGCCGCCAGTTCGTCGAGGTGGTCATCGCCCCCGAGATCACCCCGGGCGCACTGCGCGCCCTGGCCACCAAAAAGAATGTTCGCGTGCTGGAGATCCCGCCGGCGGGTGTCGGTCCCGGCCTCGACTACAAGCGCATCGGCGGCGGGCTGCTGGTACAGGATGCCGATCGCGGCAGCCTGGCCGATGTGGAGCTGAAGACCGTGACCGCGCGCGCGCCCTCGGAACAGGAAATGAAGGACCTCTGCTTCGCCTGGCAGGTGGGCAAGTACGTAAAGTCCAACGCGATCGTCTACGCCCGCGACGAACAGACCATCGGGGTCGGTGCCGGGCAGATGAGCCGGGTGTATTCCGCGCGCATCGCCGGCATCAAGGCCGCCGACGAGGGCCTGCAGGTGGCCGGCTCGGTGATGGCTTCGGACGCCTTCTTCCCGTTCCGCGACGGCATCGACGCCGCCGCCGAGGCCGGCATCACCGCGGTGATCCAGCCCGGCGGTTCGATGCGCGACCAGGAGGTGATCGACGCCGCCAACGAGCACGACATCGCCATGCTGTTCACCGGCATGCGCCACTTCCGTCACTGATCCGGGGCCTCCCATGAACGTACTGGTAATCGGCAACGGCGGCCGCGAACACGCCCTGGCGTGGAAATTGGCGCAGTCCCCGCGAATCGAACGCGTCCTGGTGGCCCCCGGCAACGCCGGGACCGCGCGCGAAGCGAAGTGCGAGAACGTCGACATCGGCGTCACCGACATCGACGCGCTGCTGGCCCTGGCCGAGCGCGAGGCAGTGGCCTTTACGGTCGTCGGCCCGGAGGCCCCGCTGGTCGCCGGTGTAGTGGATGCGTTCCGCGCCGCCGGACGACGCTGCTTCGGCCCCACCGCGAAGGCGGCGCAGCTAGAGGGCTCGAAGAGCTTCGCCAAGGACTTCATGCAACGCCACGGCATCCCGACCGCCGCCTACGGCAGCTTCGAGGACGAGACCGCAGCGCTTGAGTTCATCGCTACCCACGGCGCACCCATCGTGGTCAAGGCCGACGGCCTGGCCGCCGGCAAGGGCGTCATCCTGGCGCAGACCGAAGACGAGGCGCGCGCCGCGGTTCACGACATGCTGGCCGGCAATGCCTTTGGCGAGGCCGGGAACCGGGTGGTCATCGAGGAATTCCTGCGCGGCGAGGAGGCCAGCTTTATCTGCATGGTGGATGGCGAGCATGTCTTGCCGCTGGCCTCCTCGCAGGACCACAAGGCGCGCGACAACGGCGACCGGGGCCCGAACACCGGCGGGATGGGGGCCTACTCGCCCGCCCCGGTGGTGACAAATGCCCTGCACGCGCGCATCCTGCGCGAGGTTATCGAGCCGACCGTGCAGGGCATGGCCGCCGATGGCGAACGCTACACCGGCTTTCTCTATGCCGGCGTGATGGTCGACGCCGCGGGCAACCCGAAGGTGCTGGAGTTCAACTGCCGCTTCGGCGACCCCGAGACCCAGCCGATCCTGAGCCGCCTGGACTCCGACCTCGGCGAACTGGTCGAGGCCGCGCTGGAAGGCCGCCTGGACCAAGTCCGGGCCGAATGGGATACGCGCGTGGCACTGGGCGTGGTCCTCGCCGCCGGCGGCTACCCCGGAACCTACCGCAAGGGCGATGCCATCACCGGCCTGGAGGCCGTGGAACGCGATCCCGATGCCCACGTGTTCCACGCCGGGACCGCACAGGGCGAAGACGGAACGATCGTCACCGCCGGGGGCCGCGTGCTGTGCGTGGTCGGCCTCGGCGAGGACGTGAAGGCCGCGCAGAAAAAGGCCTACGCGGCCGTACAACAGATTCATTTCGACGATATATACTGCCGAACAGATATCGGCTATCGCGCCGTCGCCCGGGAGGGATAACCCCGGGCAACAGCGCGTCTACCCCCTCCTGGAGAACCACCCGATGGCCGCCCCCGAAGTCACGCACCTGCCCAACCTCCCCAACGACGCGGAGGGCCTGCGGCAATCGATCCGCGATGCCGTGGTCCGCGTGGTGGGGGAAGACCCGCGCGAAGCCACCGAACGCGACTGGATGGAAGCACTCACCTTCGCCATCCGTGAACGCATGGTGGAGCGGCGCCTGCTGACCCGCCGGCAATTCGCCGACGAGGACGTCAAGCGCGTCTACTACCTGTCGCTGGAATACCTGATCGGGCGCATGCTC
The DNA here is from genome assembly GCF_000381225.1 of Thioalkalivibrio sp. ALMg3. NCBI lineage: Bacteria > Pseudomonadati > Pseudomonadota > Gammaproteobacteria > Chromatiales > Ectothiorhodospiraceae > Thioalkalivibrio > Thioalkalivibrio sp. ALMg3. Next base: position 50,684 of record NZ_KB906233.1, read on the forward strand.
GAGGCCAACCTGCGCAACATGGGCATCCTCGAGCCGGCACGCCAGGCGATGGCGGACCTCGGCGTGAACCTGGATACCATCCTCGACCTGGAAGACGACGCCGCCCTCGGCAATGGCGGCCTCGGGCGCCTGGCCGCCTGCATCCTCGAGTCGCTGGCGACCCAGGGCTACCCCGGCTACGGCTACGGCATCCGCTATGAATTCGGAATGTTCCGGCAGGAGTTCGAGCCCTACCAACAGGTCGAGCACCCGGACAACTGGCTGCGCTACGGCAACCCCTGGGAATTCCCGCGCTCGGATCGCAAATTCCCGATCCACTTCTACGGCTACGTGGTCGAGCATCATGACCCCGACGGCTCCACCCGTTACACCTGGGAGGACGGCGAGGAAGTCCTGGCCATGGCCTACGACTACCCGACGGCGGGCTACGGCCGGCGCAACGTGAACAATCTGCGGCTGTGGGCGGCCAAGGCCACCCGCGACTTCGACCTGCGCTACTTCAACGAGGGCGATTACATCCGCGCCGTCTCGGACAAGGCCGAGTCGGAGACCATCTCGATGGTCCTGTACCCGAACGATGCCACCGCGATCGGCAAGGAACTGCGGCTGAAACAGGAGTATTTCTTCGTCTCCGCTTCGCTGCAGGACATCCTGGAGCGCCATCTGGCGCTCGGCTACAGCCTCGATGAAGTGCCCGACAAGATTGCGATCCAGCTCAACGATACCCACCCGGCGATCGCCGTGGCGGAACTGATGCGCCTGCTGGTGGACCACCATGAACAGCCCTGGGACCACGCCTGGGACCTGAGCCGGCGCACCTTCGCCTACACCAACCACACCCTGATGCCCGAGGCCCTGGAGACCTGGCAGGTGGAGTTGATGGAGCGCGTTCTGCCACGCCATATGGGGATCATCTACCGTATCAACCAGGATTTCCTGGAAGAGGTCCGTCACCGCTATCCCGGGGACAACGACCGACTGACCCGGCTGTCCATCATCGACGAGGACCATGGCCGCCGCGTGCGCATGGCCCACCTGGCCGTGGTCGGCTCGCACCACGTCAACGGCGTGGCCGCGCTGCATACCCAGCTGTTGCAGGAGACCCTCTTCGAGGACTTCTACGCCCTGTGGCCGGAGCGCTTCGTCAATGTCACCAACGGCGTGACCCCGCGCCTGTGGATGATCCAGTCCAACCCCGCGCTCACCGAACTGCTGGGCCAGCGCATCGGCAACGACTGGCAGTACAACCTTGACCGTCTGCGCGCGCTGGAGCCCTACGCCCAGGATCCCGACCTGCAAAAGGCGTTCATGGACGTGAAGCGCGCCAACAAGCAGCGCCTGACCGACCTGGTCCGCGAGCGCACCGGCGTGGAGTTGAACCCGGACGTGATGTTCGACGTGCAGATCAAGCGCATCCACGAATACAAGCGCCAGCTGCTGAAACTCCTGCACGTGGTGGATCTCTACCAGCGCATTCGCGCCGGCGAGGACGTCCCGCCGCGCGTGGTCCTGTTCGGCGGCAAGGCAGCACCCGGCTATGCCCGCGCCAAGGGCATCATCCAGGTGATCAACGAGGTGGCCGACATCGTGAACCGCGATCCGGTCGTGGGCGACCGCCTGAAGTGCGTGTTCTTCCCCAACTACGAGGTCAGTTCCGCCAGCATCATCATCCCGGCGGCCGATGTCTCCGAGCAGATTTCCACCGCCGGTTTCGAGGCCTCCGGCACCGGCAACATGAAGCTGGCGCTGAATGGGGCCCTGACCATCGGCACGCTGGACGGCGCCAACATCGAGATCCGCGACGCGGTGGGCGAGGAGTCCATCTTCATCTTCGGCATGACTGCCGACGAGGTGGTCGAGCATCGCCGCAACGGCCCGAGCCCCGAGGCCATCCTGGCGCAGCAGCCCAACCTGGCCGCCGCGGTGGAGATGATCGAATCGGGGTTCTTTACCTGCGACGACCCGGGGACCCATGGCGACCTTGGGCGCTACCTGCGCCACGAGGACCCGTTCTTCGTGATCGCCGACTATCCGGCCTACGCCGCGGCCTGCGACCGGGCGGATGCCCTGTACGCCGACCGTACCGCATGGGCCGAGGCAGCCATCCTGAATGTCGCGCGCATGGGGTACTTCTCCATCGACCGCACGGTGCGCGACTACGCCGACCAGATCTGGGATATCACGCCGGAGCCGGTGGCCCCGTCGCGGACCAACGGCGCCGCCTGACACGGAGCGGGGGACTCAGGCGTCGGGAAGCCCCAGGCGGCGCAACCAGCCGTCGGGGTTGCCCGCGCACACCAGGAATTCGGGGTTCAGCAGGCTTTCGCGCATGTTGTAACGCAGCTCCTGCCCGTGGAGATCCGTCACCCGTCCGCCTGCGGCCCGGACCACGGCGTGCGCCGCGCCGGTATCCCACTCGCTGGTGGGCCCCAGACGCGGATAGATGTCGGCGGCTCCCTCGGCCACCAGGCACAGCTTCATCGAGCTGCCCATGCTGACCAGGTCGTGGGGACCCAGACGGTCCAGCGCGACCTTGAGTCGCTCCGCCCCGTGCGAACGGCTGCCCGCCACCAATGGGTGATCGGTGCCAATACGGTCGCGCGCCACTGCGATTTCCCGCGGGGGCTGATCCTCGTCACGGCGAATGGCCACGCCATCGCGATGACCGGCGTACAGGCGCTTGAGCACCGGGCACCAGACGACGCCCAGCACCGGCTCGTGGTCGTGGATCAGGGCAACGTTCACGGTAAATTCGCCGCTGCGCTTGACGAACTCGCGGGTGCCGTCGAGGGGATCGATCAACCAGTAGGTCTGCCACTGGCGACGGCGCTCGAAAGGCACGTCCTGCCCCTCCTCCGACAACACGGGCCAGTCGGGGTCGATGTCGGCCAGCCCATGGGCAAGGATCCGGTGGGCAGCCAGATCGGCCTCGGTGAGCGGCGAATGATCGGCCTTTTCGGTGACCGCAAAGCGCGTCTCGTAGAGTTCGAGGATCGCGTGGCCGGCCTGGTCGGCCAGCGCAGCCACCTCGTGCATCAGGGCAGTAAGAGCCGAATCCTTCGGCGGAGCATGCATGGGGAACTCCCGTTTTCCCGAAACGTTCCGCCTAGCTTGGCAGGGTTGCGCTCAGGCGTCGAGGTAATCGCGCACCATGTACAGCGCGGCGATGGAGCGCGCCTCGGTCAGGTCTTCCCGGGCGACCAGCTCGGTCAGCCGGTCCAGCGACCAGGGGACTACCTCGAGCGCCTCCGGCTCGTCGCCTTCCGCGGCCTGCGGGTACAGGTCCTCGGCCAGCACCAGATGGGTCTGGTGGGCCATGTAGCCGGGTGCCACGGTCAGCGCGCCCAGGTGGGTCAGGCGATGCCCGGCGTGGCCGACCTCCTCCATGATCTCGCGGTTGGCGGCAGTCAGGATGTCCTCGCCCGCCTCCATCCGCCCCTTGGGCAGACCCAGCTCGTAGCGGTGGGTGCCGGCGGCGTACTCGCGGATCAACAGGACGGTCCGGTCGGTCTGCACCGGGGCGATGATCACCGCCCCGTGGCCGCGACTGACCAGACGCTCGAAACAGGTGCGCGCGCCATTGCTGAATTCGAGATCCAGCTCCTCCACCTCGAACAGGCGGCTGCTGGCGACCGTACGCCGCCCCTGGACATCCGGCTTGTCTCGGCTCATGCGCCCTCCGGGATACATGTAGGAAAACGCTGCTTAATGTACACGCTCGCGTTGGCACCCTACGGGCTCCGCCGCCTTTTCGCGCGCACGGCGCTGCGGCTCACCTGCCGCACAGGGACTGCACGGCAGCGCCGCACCTTGTTCGCACGCAAACACGTCAAGCGCGAGCGGTAAATGCGTCAGCGTTTCCCTAATGGCTGTTGCGTAGCCGCACCAGGGTACGCAGTTCGCCCTCGAACAAGGTGTCGAACATGAAGCCGTGATCGGAGGTGACCACCTCGAACCCGTCCTGGTCGGCCGGATCGGTCTCCGCCAGACGCAGGTCAAGATCGCCCCAGCTCACGGCCATGGTGACGCGCATCGGGAAGTAGCCATCCAGGAAGCGGCGCACGAACGGGCCGTTCTCCAGGCGATAGACGCCGTCCCCCTCGTCCTCGACGATCTTCATGCGCGCGGTCACGCAGACCTCGGCGTCCCGCTGCACCCCGCGCAGGTCCACGCGATCGCCCTCGGCACGCGCGGATTCGATATTGCGGGTGGACTCGACCTGGAGCTCGTCGATTCTGGCTTCATTGTACACAATGACCATGCGCCGAATGGCCGCCACATCATTGTGACACTGGCGCAGATCGGCCCAGCCGTCCTCCAGCGAGGACTGCGTGATGCGGATCTGGTTCTGGTGGTGATGCGGAGTCCGGTCCGGCTCCTCCAGCAGGAAGGTCAGCTCCGGACTGGTGGTCTGGGTCTGGTCCGGGGAGACCGTCTCGCCCCACAGGCTGTCGTCCTCCAGCGGGTCGTAGTCCGGGTCGCCGGGGTCCATCCCCTGCACCGCCAACGGCAGCGCCATCAGCGCAAGAAGCAGGGGCGCGGGAAGGAACCGCGATTGGGGTACCATGGGGGCCATCGTCGTCACCCTCTTTCGTGTAGCCGTTAGCTGTGGACCTGCAAAACCCCGAAAAAAATCCGCGCCCGCCCGCGGCCCGCGCGGCGATCGCCTGGGATCGCATCGACACTGTGCTGTTCGACATGGACGGGACGCTACTGGATCTGCACTTCGACAATCGCTTCTGGCGTGAACTGATCCCGCAGGAATACATCCGCTGCCAACCGGATGACCCGGAATGCGCGCGCCGCCGCCTGGAGGACGAGATGCAGCGGGTGCGCGGCAAGCTGGAGTGGTACTGCGTGGATCACTGGACCCGCTTTACCGGTCTCGACATCCTCGGCCTGAAACGCGAACTGGCCCACCACATCGCCCTGAAACCGCATGCCGATCAAGTCCTGGGTGCCCTGCAAAGGGCCGGGCGGCGGCGGGTGCTGGTCACCAACGCCCACCCGCAGGTCTACGCCTTCAAGCACCGGCTCACCCGCATTGGCGACCGCCTGGATACCATTGTCTCCGCCCACGACCTCGATTGCGCCAAGGAAGACGGCAGCTTCTGGGAACGCCTGCAGCGGGTCGCACCGTACGCTCCGGAACGGACGCTGCTGGTGGACGACAACCTGCTGGCGCTGGCCAGCGCCGCCGGAGCAGGGATCGCCGAACTGCGGGGGATGCGCTACCCGGACGAGCGCGGCGAGCCCATGCACTCGGAGGACTTCGAACTGCTGGAATCGCTCGCGGACCTGTTGCCCGGCCTGAGCGACCCGGGAGGCGTGGCGGCTACTTGACCGGTGTCGGCAGGTTGCGGATCAAGTCCAGTCGGATCTGCACCGTACGGCCCTCGCATTCCCCGTCGAGCCAATGGCACCCGTCCGCCTCGCGCACCTCGCGCGGGGTCACCTTGCCCCACCAGGCCTGGCTGGAATTGGGCTCGACCCAGTTCAGCTGCAGGGTCTCACCGGTAAGGATGGCGATCTCCAGACGCTCGGAGACATGACGGGGAATGGCGGGATCGGTCATCGGGGGGCTTCGCGGTAGTCGGTCGGGTCGGGGATGCCGGCCGCGGCGAACGCGGCACGCCGGGCCTGACACTGCGGGCAACGCCCGCACTGGCGCGATTGTGCCAGAAGGCAGCTCCAGGTGTGACGCCAATCGATCCCCAGCGGGTCGGTGGCGGCAATGATCTCGGCTTTGCTCCGGTCGATCAGCGGGGCCTCGACCTGCAGGCCGGGCACCAGACCTGCGGCCAGCTCCGAGACCTGCTGCACAAACCCCGGTTGCGAACCCGGACCATGCCCCTGATCCTCGCGGTTCAGCGCCAGCAGGATGCGTGCCGCGCCGTGGTGCTCGGCCAAGTTGACCGCCAGGGCCAGCACCAGCAGATTGCGCTGGGGCAGCGGCACGTGCCCGACCCAGTCGTTGCGGCGGGTGAAGGCCGTGCGCAGGGACTGGAGATCCAGCGCGATGGGGGCACAACCGTAGACCGCCGACAGATGCTCCACCGCGGTCCATTCGCGCGCGGCATTGCGCTGGCCGTAGTCGACCCACACGGCACGCAACAAGCGGCCGGCGGCATGCTCCTGCGCCAACAAGGCGCTGCTCTCGATGCCGCCGGAGAGCAGGAGAAGATCGGGGGATTCGGGCCGGGCGGATTCCATTCGGGCACCATACCGCACAGCGCAAGACCACGGAGACCCTGACTTGATCGAACAACTACGCAGCCACTGGCAGCGCCTGCTGGGCGCCGAACGCAGCGACCGCGCCGAGGGCGCCCCCGAGGAGCGCCTGCAACGCGCCGCGGCGGCGCTGATCATGGAGGTCTGCCGGGCCGACTTTGATCTGCACGCCGAGGAACTGGAGTCCGTGCGCGCCAGCCTGATCGAACTGTTCCGGCTGGATCGCGATACCGCCGATGCGATGCTGGAGATCGCCCAGGAGGATAGCGACGAACTGATCTCCATCCACCCCATGGTGCGCGAAGTGAACGCGTCCTTTGATGCCGGGCAGAAGACCGACATCATGCGCGCCCTGTGGCGTGCCGCCTGGGCCAACCGCGACCTCAACAAGCGCCAGGAAGCGGTAATCCGGCACCTGGCAGACCTGCTCTACATCCCGCACGCGACCTTCATCCGCACCAAGCACGAGGTGCTCGGCGATGCGGCCGACCCTCGCTGACCGAGGCGCTTTCTGATGAGTGATCCGGGCACCCTGCTGGCGGCCCTGGCCGTGGGCATCCTCGGTGGCGTGCACTGCCTGGGGATGTGCGGCGGCATCGTCGGCGCGATCTCCATGGGCCACGGCCGCCGCGGACCCGGGCTCGACCTCCTGCTGGCCTATAATCTCGGGCGCATGGCAAGTTACGTGGTCGCCGGCGCGCTGGCGGGATGGCTGGGGGCCAGCCTGCTCGGCGGCCTGCCCGCCGGGCAGGCGATCCTCCAGGGCATCGCCGCCGCCTTCCTGATCCTGCTCGGGCTCTATCTCGGGGGCTGGTGGCCGGTCCTGGCCCGCCTGGAACAGGCCGGTGGCGTGCTGTGGCGCCGCATCGAGCCGCTGGGCCGGCGTTTCCTGCCAGTGCGCCATGCCGGTCAGGCGCTGATGGTCGGCGGGCTGTGGGGCTGGCTGCCCTGCGGCCTGGTGTACAGCGTGCTGGCCTGGTCGCTCAGTGCCGGCGGCGCGCTGGAAGGGGCCGCCCTGATGGGGGCCTTCGCCCTGGGGACGCTGCCGAATCTGCTGCTGATGGGGGTATTCGCCGCGCGCCTGGCGGCCTTCGTGCGCCGCCCCTGGGTCCGCCGGATCGCCGGCGGCGGGGTCGCACTGTACGGCGCATGGATGCTGCTAGGCCTGGTGCTGTGATGCCCCGCCCGGACGAGCGGGGCATCGTTCGCGAGCGCCGGGGCGGGGCTCAGTCGGCGTAAAAGTCGCGGGTGAAACGGATCGGCAGCGTGCGATCGCTGTCCGCCGGGGTAATGTCGATCTGGAACTCGAGTGTTTCCCCGCCCCGCACCGTCACCTCGGAAAGGTGATAGATGGCATCACCGTCCTGAATCTCGCGGAAGCGCAGGCTGCGCATCTGGTCGTTCATGTTGGTGGCCGAGCCACTGACTTCCGCGGAGACCGCCTGCAAGCCGTTGTCGCCCCGCTCCATCACGCTGATGTTGACCATGGCCCGGTTGGAACTGCGCCGCACGTCATAGGCCCGCGCGACCTCCGGGGACAGGAAGGTGGTGTTGATCACGTTGTAGTAGACGACGTAATTGTCGAATTCCGCCTCGTTGGCGGATGCGATCGAGCTTCCGAGAGCAACCGCCGCCAATGCGACGAGAAAGCCGGTGATGACCCGATGCACTCTTGCCATGACTGACTCCTGTTCCGTTTGAGAAACGAGGACCTGGCGGCGGCATTGCCGCAGGGGCCCCTCGTCCCGAGTCTAGCCCGTTTTGCACCCGAACAGGCAAGGCCGCCCCGTGCATTTCGCCCGGACGGCAATCCACCTCAAAAAGAGCGCACGATAATCAGCAAGATATAAAGCCCAACCAGGGCGATCATTGGCGAAAAATCGATCGCGCCGGTATTCGGCAGGGCCCGGCGCAGAGGGCCGAGGATGGGGCGGTTCACCGCCCCCGCCAGCCGCATGATGGGATTGTTGGTGGAACCGCCCCCCGCCTGAAGCCAGCTCATCACCACCTCGGCAATGAGCGCGATGATGAAGACCCAGATCACCGTGGTCAGCAATTCCCGGATTGCCACGGCAAGGATAATCCCGACCCCGGCATCCACACCCACAATCAGCACGCGCAACCAGATTTCGATGAACTTGAGCACGATCATCAGCACGATCGCGGCCAGATCGACCCGCCCGACCGAGGGGATCACGGGCCGCAACACCCGCAACGGCGGGTCGGTCAGCATCACGATGGTCTGCGAGATCGGGTTGTAGTAATCGGCCCGCACCAGGCCGAAGATCGTCCTCAAAATCAACAGGATGATATAAATCCCGAAGACAACGCCAACGAGGAAGATGGCGATCTCTTGTCCGGTTCCGGTGGCGGGCATGCAGACTCCTTGCGATGCAGCGAGTGAACCGCGCCCATTCTCCGGCAAGCCCGGCAGGATGCCAAGCCAGGGAGGCGCGGATCAAACGCCGCGGCGGGTATCCATGCAGTCGCGTACCCGGGTCGCGATTTCCTCGATCGACAGCTCGGTCACGTCCAGATGCGGGATCTGCCAGCTGTCGAAGAACTCCTGGATCGCCGCACACTCGGCCCGGCACTGGGCCAGACTGGCATAACGGCTGTCGGGCCGTCGGCCCTCGCGGATCTGCGCGAGCCGCTGCGGGGTGATCGTCAGCCCCACCAGGCGCCTACCCAGGCCTCGCAGCCCTTCCGGCATGTGCGGGATGTCGCCCTGGCGCAGGTCCTCCGGGACCAGCGGGTAATTCGCCGCGAACAGCCCGTAGTTCATGGCCAGATAGAGGCTGGTCGGCGTCTTGCCGGAACGCGAGGCACCCAGCAGCACGACATCGGCGACCGACAGGTCCTGCACGGCCAAACCGTCATCATGGGCGAGGGTGTAGTTCAGGGCCTCGATGCGCCGGTCATAGCGGCTGACATCGCCCATGCCGTGGGCACGCCCGGAAGCCGATTGCGAGGCCACCCCCAGCAGCCCCTCCAGCCGCTCGACGTGCTCCCCGAAGACGTCAATCACCGGCACCGAGCTCTGGTGCAGATCAGCCCGCAAGTCAGCATTGGCCAGGGTGGCCACCACCAGTGCGGGCTGCGGCCCAGCCTCGACCCGGGCGAACACGGCGGCCAGACGCCCGGGCGTCTGCACAAAGGGCAGCCGGTGCCAAGCCGGGTCGACATCCGGGAACTGGGTGAACAGCGAGCGCGCCAGGGCCTCTGCGGTGATCCCGGTGCCGTCCGAGACCAGATAGACCTGCGGGCATTGGGCGACGGACTCAGTCATCTGTCGCCCCCCCGACCTTCGCCAGTTGCTCCCAGGTGGAGAGCAGCGAATCGGGATTCAGCGACAGCGAATCGATACCCTCGCTCATCAGCCAGACCGCCAGATCCGGATAGTCGGACGGGGCCTGGCCGCAGATTCCAATGTACTTGTCGGCGCGGCGGGCGGCGCGGATCGCCATGCTCAAGAGCGCCTTCACCGCATCGTTGCGTTCGTCGAAGGAATCCGCCACCAGTCCGGAGTCGCGGTCGACCCCCAGGGTCAGCTGGGTCAGATCGTTGGAGCCGATGGAGAAGCCGTCGAAATGCTCGAGGAAGCGCGCCGCCAGCAGGGCATTCGACGGGATCTCGCACATCATCACGATCTTCAGGCCCTGCTCGCCGCGGCGCAGGCCCTCCTCGCCCAGCACCCGGATCACGTCCTCGGCCTCGGTAAGCGTACGCACGAACGGGACCATAACCTGAACATTGTCCAGGCCCATCTCGTCGCGGACCCGGCGCAACGCCTCGCACTCCATGGCGAACGCCGGACGAAAGACCTCCGAGCGGTAGCGCGAGGCCCCGCGAAAGCCGAGCATGGGGTTCTCTTCGTGCGGCTCGTAGCCAGCACCACCGATCAGATGGGCGTACTCGTTGGACTTGAAGTCGGACAGGCGCACGATCACCGGTTCCGGCGCGAAGGCCGCTGCCAGCGTCGCGATACCCTCGGACAGCTTGCGCACGAAGAACTCGCGTGGGCCGTCGTCAAAGCCACGCAGGCGTTCGGCAATCTGCTCCTGCACCTCGGGCTCGAGGCGGTTCGGGTCCTCGGCATAGTCCAGCAGCGCCAGCGGGTGCACGCCGATGGTGCCGTTGATGATGAATTCCAGCCGCGCCAGACCGATCCCCGCGTGTGGCAGCTGCGAGAAGGCATAGGCCCGCCCGGGGTTGGCCACATTCAGCATCAGCTTGACCGGCAACTCCGGCAGTTCGCCGATCTCGGTCTTCTTGACCGCGTAGTCGAGCCTGCCGGGGTACACGTGCCCGTCGTCGCCCTCCGCGCAGGAGACCGTCGCCTCCATGCCGTCGGAGAGCACCTCGGTTGCGTTACCGCAACCGACCACCGCCGGGATGCCCATCTCGCGGGCGATGATCGCCGCGTGGCAGGTACGTCCGCCGCGGTTGGTCACGATCGCAGCGGAGCGCTTCATCACCGGCTCCCAGTCGGGGTCGGTCATGTCCGCGACCAGAATGTCGCCCTCTTCCATCGTGTGCATCGCATCCGGCGAATCCAGCACGCGCACGATACCGGCCCCCACCTTCGAACCGATCGCGCGGCCGGTCACCAGCGGCTCGGCGTCGTGCGGTGCCAGCTCGTAGCGCTCGCCCGCACCCAGCTCGACGCGGCTTTCCACCGTCTCCGGACGCGCCTGCACGATGAACAGCTCGCCGGTCTCGCCATCCTGCGCCCACTCGATGTCCATCGGCCGTTCGTAGTGCTGCTCGATGGCAACCGCATAGCGGCCCAGCTGCTCGGCATCGGCATCGGAGAGGCAAAAGCGGTGGCGCAGGTCCGTCGGGGTGTCCTCGGTGCGGGTACCGTCCTCCGTGAGCACCATGCGCACCGCCTTGGTACCCAGGGCACGGCCAATGATGGCGCGTTTTCCGGCCGCCAGCGCCGGCTTGTAGACCTGATACTCGTCGGGGTTCACGGCGCCCTGCACGACCGTCTCACCCAAGCCCCAGGCCCCGGTGATGAACACCGCATCGCGGAAGCCACTCTCGGTATCCAGGGTAAAGATCACGCCACTGGCGCCGACGTCGGAACGCACCATGCGCTGGATGCCGGCCGACAGCGCGACCTCGTCATGGGCAAAGCCGTTGTGCACGCGGTAGGCGATGGCGCGGTCGTTGTAGAGACTGGCGAAGCACTCGCGCAGCCGCTGCAGCAGGGCATCAATGCCGCGCACGTTGAGGAAGGTCTCCTGCTGCCCGGCAAACGAGGCCTCGGGCAGATCCTCGGCGGTAGCCGAGGAGCGCACGGCCACCGGCACGTCATCGCCCAGCTGCGCGTAGTGCTCGCGCACCGCCTGTTCCAGTTCGGCCGGCAGTTCGGCCTGCTCGACCCAGCCACGCACCTCGCGCCCGGCCGCGCGCAGGGCCTCGATGTCGTCGATATCGAGATCCGCCAGGCGCGCCTTGATCTGCGCGTCCAGCCCGTCCTTCGCCAGCAAGGCGCGATAGGCATCCGCGGTCGTGGCAAATCCACCCGGCACGCGCACCCCGGCGGCACCGAGCTGCCCCAGAAGCTCGCCCAGCGAGGCATTCTTGCCACCCACCCGGGCGACATCGTTCATGGTCAGATCGGCGAGATCGACTACCCAGCTCATGGCAACTCCTGAACTCCTAGGGCCACACTGATCTAATGCTTCCCTAGGCTTTGTGAACCCCTTAACACGGGGTAACAAACGTGATCAGCTACACTTCAGCGTTTTGTAACCTTCAGGAGACTGCGTGACTGCTCCAGCCGCCCGTCGTTCCAGCTTAACCCAATCCATCCTGCCGACCATGCTGCTCGTCCTGGCCTTCCTGACGCAATCCGCAGGGGCCCAGGAGTCAGGGGGTTCCATGGCCATCCTGGGTGCTGTGGAGAACGTTCGCATCGCCGAGGAAGACATCGTGCTAAAGGCGCGCATGGATACTGGTGCAACCTCCTCCTCGCTGAACGCGCTAAACAAGGAGCGCTTCGAGAGGGACGGTGAAGACTGGATCCGCTTCGAGATCATCGACCCGGACGACGAGGACGCGCGCATCACCCTGGAGCGACCGATCGAGCGCATCGTGCGCATTCGCAGGCACAGCGGAGACTCGCAGGAACGCCCGGTGGTGCGCATGGAGTTCTGTATCGGCGACCAGCTCCTGACCGCCGACACCAGCCTGATCGACCGCACGGCTCTGAAATACCAAGCCCTGATCGGGCGCAGCCACATGGCCGGGCACATCCTGGTGGACTCCGGCGCGGAGCACCTGCGCGCGCCCGACTGCGCGACGGATGACCAGTGAAGCGTTTCCACCTGCCGATCCTGATCGTGCTGCTGAGTACGATCGGACTCGGGGTCTTCGCCTACAAGGTCAGCGCGCTGGGGATGCCCCTGCAGCCGGACGCCACCGCCGAGACCTGGCAGGTGGAGGCCCGCGTGCGCTTCCAGGCCACCGGCGAGGCCACCACGGTGCAGCTTCGAATCCCACACCGCCTGCCGAATTTCTCCATCCTGGACGAAGGCTTCGTATCCCGCGGCTACGGCCTGAACACCGTCCTCCAGGCGGAGGATCGCCTGGCCCAGTGGACGACCCGTCAGCCGCGCGGCGAACAGGTGCTGTACTACCGCGCCACGCTCTACCGTGACGGAGACGACCGCTCGGAATCCGACTACCCGGGGCCAGTGGCCGTGCCCGACTGGAGCGAACCCTTCCGTTCGGCCGCCGAGGCGCTGATCGATGACGTCCGCGGGCGCTCCTCGGACATCCGGAGTTTTGCCTCGGTACTGGTCAATGACCTCGCCAACGCGGCACCGGCTTCCAATGCGGCCGTGTTTATCGAGAGCGACGACAATCGCGCCCGCCGGGCCGAGACCCTGATCGAGCTGCTGGCCACCGCGCGCATCCCGGCCCGGCAGGTGACCGCCCTGCGCCTGGTCGACGGGCGCCGCGACATCGAGCCGCAGACCTGGCTCGAGGTTCACAACACGCGGCGCTGGGTGCCCATCGACCCGGAGAGCGGCGAAATCGAGTACCCCGCCGACGTGGTCGTTTGGTCGCATGGCGACGCCCCGCTCCTGGAGATATCCAACGGCGAGAACGCGGAGGTGCGCTTTGCGGTGGCCCGCGGGGTGCAGGATGCCCTGGCGACCATCCAGCGCTTCGGCGACACCCTGGACAGTCGCTTCCTCGACTTCTCCACCCTGAACCTGCCGCTGGGCACACAGAACACCTACCGGGTGCTGCTGATGGTGCCGCTGGGCGCGATGATCATCGTGTTCCTGCGCAACGTGATCGGCGTGCAGACCTTCGGCACCTTCATGCCAGTGCTGATCGCACTGTCCTTCCGCGAGACCCAGCTGCTGGCCGGGATCATCCTGTTCACGCTGATCGTGTCGCTGGGTCTCGTGGTGCGCTTCTACCTCGAGCACCTCAGACTGCTACTGGTCCCGCGTCTGGCGGCAGTGGTCAGCGTGGTCATCATGCTCATGCTCGGCATCAGCATCTTGTCGCACCAGCTCGGCTTCGAGCGCGCCCTGGCGCTGTCACTGTTCCCGATGGTCATCCTCGCCATGACCATCGAGCGCATGTCAGTGGTCTGGGAAGAACACGGCCCCGCCGATGCCATCACCCAGGGGATTGGCAGCCTGGCCGTCGCGGCCGCGGCCTACGGGCTGATGGCCAACCGCCAGCTGGAACACCTGTTGTTCGTGTTCCCGGAATTGCTGCTGGTCCTGCTGGCCGTGACCCTGTTGCTGGGACGCTACACCGGCTACCGCCTGACCGAACTGTTCCGCTTCGGACGCATCCAGGATGCGATGCGGAGGACCGACTAATGCCGGCCTGGCTGCCGCGCTTCGTGCGCCCGAAACTGCTGAAGGAGCAGGGCATCGTCGGCATGAACGCCCGCAATGCCCGCTATATCGCCGCCTGGAACGCACGGCGATTCTACCCACGGGTGGACGACAAGCTGCAGACCAAACAACTCGCCCTGGATGCCGGGCTCTCGGTGCCGGATCTGTACGGCGTCGTACGCACCCTGCGCCAGATTCGCGACGTGCGGAAGCAGCTGCGGAACTATGAAGACGGCTTCGTCATCAAGCCGGCCCACGGCGCGGCCGGCGACGGCATTCTGGTGATCGACGGCTGGCGCGGCGATCGGCCTCGTCGGGCCGGTGGTCGCGCCATGGAGCTGAGCGAACTGGACGATCACATCGCCAACGTCCTCTCGGGCATGTACAGCCTGGGTGGCCGACCGGATGCCGCCATGATCGAGCAGCGGGTGCGCTTCTCCTCGATCTTCGATGAGGTCTCGCACCAGGGCGTGCCGGATATCCGCACCGTGGTCTATCGCGGCTACCCAGTAATGGCGATGATGCGCCTGCCAACCCAGGACTCCGACGGCAAGGCCAATCTGCACCAGGGTGCCGTGGGAACCGGCATTGACCTCGGCTCCGGCCGCACCATCGGCGGAGTGCGCTACAACCGGCCCTGCCGCGAGCACCCCGACAGCGAAAAGAGCATTGTCGGTCTGCAAATCCCCGGTTGGGATCAGCTGATGGAACTGGCCGCCGGCTGCTTTGAGCTGAGCGAGCTCGGCTACCTGGGGGTGGACGTGGTGATCGATGCCGACCGCGGGCCGCTGATCCTGGAACTCAACGCCCGGCCCGGGCTCGCCATCCAGATCGCCAACGGCGAAGGCCTGGACCACCGCATCCTCGCGGTGGATGCACACATGGTGGCCCGCGACATCGAGCCGGCCGCCGAACGCGCCCGGTGGTCCGCCGAGGTCTTCGCGCGCCCCGAGGCGACCCATCCAACCGAGCCCGACACCGAAACCTCCCGCGCCGCCGAACCCGCCTGATCACCGAGGCGGTTACGGGCACCGTGATCGTTTGGGCTATCCTAGGCGCATGACTGCCGCCGCCGAGACCAAGACGCCGGACATCGAACAGGCCCTGGCCGACGCCGAACGCGTCTGCGCCACCCGTGGTGCTCGCCTGACCGAGCAGCGCCGGCGCATCCTGGAGCAGATCCTGCGCACCGAGGGCGTCATCAAGGCGTACGACCTGATCCACGCGCTGTCCTCCGATGATCACAGCATCAAGCCGCCAACCGTGTACCGCACCCTGGCCTTTCTGCTCGAGCAGGGCCTGATCCACCGTATCGAGAGCCTCAACGGCTTCGTCGCCTGCTCGCACCCCGGCGAGCGCCACGAGTCGGCCCTGATGATCTGCGACGGCTGCGGCCAGATCACCGAGTTCCACACCCCGGAGCCGGCCAGCCAGGCGCTGGAGCACGAGGCCGAGGCCCAGGACTTCGCCATCGACTCGCGCATGGTGGAGCTGCATGGCCAGTGCGGGGACTGCCGCCGGGGGCAGCAGGACCGCGCCTGACGCCGCGCGTCTGCACAGCCCACCCTGAACCCCGCCCTCCAATGACCGCCGCCGCACCGACCCTCGAGGCGTTCCCGCCCATCCTGCGTGCGGACACCCGCCTGATCGTGCTGGGCAGCTTTCCCGGCGTCGCCTCGCTGGAGGCCCAGGCCTACTACGCCCACCCGCGCAACCAGTTCTGGCCGATTGTCGGACAGATCCTGGGCGAGCCCTTCCCGGAAATGGATTACCCCGAACGCATCGAGCGCCTGCTCGACCACGGCGTGGGCCTCTGGGACGTGTACGGCGCCTGCTCGCGCGAGGGGAGCCTGGACAGCGCCATCCGCGCCCCGGTCCCCAACGATCTCGCCCGGCTGACCCGCGAGGCCCCGGACCTGCGCGTGATCATCCACAACGGCGCCGAAAGCGCGCGGCGCATCCGCGAGACCCGCGCCCTGGGCCTCGAGGCCCTGCGCCTGCCCTCCACCAGCCCGGCCAACGCCCGCCTCAGCCTGACCGAGAAGCTGGAACCCTGGCGCAACGCCTTCGCCCGCGCCGGCCTTCCACGCGACTGACCGGCAGCACACCGGAGCGCCCGATCGGGGGGTTGATACCTCGCTTGTTATTGTATAACGTTCGCTTTGTTATCCGTTACGCTATAACAGTCCAATTTCGTTGATCGGCACTGCCCGGACCGGCAGACTGCCGCGCAACCAGGAGCCCGACATGCCCCTCACCCCGTTCTCACGCTCCGTCCTCGCCGCGCTGGCCAGCCTGACCCTCGCCGCCCCCGGAGCCGCCGCGGCGCAATGGACCACCAGTGACGACGAGTCCGCCTGGGGCATGGACGTCTCCCTGATCCTCGAGGGCATCTACTACAACGAGCTCTCGCACGGTAATGATTCGCCCGCCGGCTTCGACGACGGCCACGATCACGGCCATGGTAATGGCGACGACCACGGCCTCGACGACGGCTTCAATCTAGGCCATTCGGAGCTGGGCTTCCAGGCCCGTCTCGGCGACCTCCTGGACGCCACCGTGATCATCGAATTCGACGACCAGGACATCGAGGTCGACGAGGCCTACCTGACCACCCGCGCCCTGCCCGGCGGCCTCCAGCTCAAGGCGGGCAAGTTCCTGTCTGACATCGGCTACATCAACAACCGCCACCCGCACGAGTGGGACTTCGTGAACCGCCCGCTGGTCAACGAGTACCTGTTCGGCGACCACGGCCTGCTGGAAAAGGGCGTACAGGCGACCTGGCTCGCCCCCACCGCGACCTACACCCAGCTGGGTGTGGAGCTGCTGCAGGGCGAGACCAGCGGGATCGCCAACTACGAAGGCAGCCAGTCGTCGCTGAACGATCAGGACCGCATCCTGCGCGACCGCTCCGGTCCACGCCTGGTCACCGCCTTTGCCAAGATCGGGCCGGATCTCGGGCCGGACCACGCCGCACAATTCGGTGTCTCCGGCGGCTACGCCCGCAGCTACCAGGTCACCGACGAGCACTCCACTCGCTTCGAGGACTGGGATGGCAGCGCCTGGTTCGCCGGCCTGGATGCCGTCTACAAATACAGTGCCGGCCGCGCCTACGGCCATGGCGACTGGCGCCTGCAGGGCGAGTACTTCTACCGCGAGATCGATGTCGACCGCCGTGACGTGAACTTCGAAGCCGACGGCAACGGGCCGGTGGGCTTCGTACGCAACGAACAGTCATTCAAGAACCAGCAGGACGGCATCTACGTCCAGGGCGTCTACGGCTTTGCCCCGCGCTGGGAGGCCGGCCTGCGCGCCGAGGCCCTGGGTCTGAGCAACGACGTCGGCCGCGGCGACGGCGAGTCCTTCGGCACCTCCTATCGCCACACCGCCCAGGTGACCTTCCGCCCGGTGGAGCCCGTATTCCTGCGCGCCCAGCTGTCCCAGAACGACTTTGTCGATGACCACGGCGATCGCGATCGCGGCCTGGAGTTCCTGCTGCAGCTGAACGTGGCCCTCGGCGCCCACGGCGCCCACCGCTTCTAAGCATCGCTCGACCTCGCGAGGCCGGCGTGGACTGTTCCCGTCCCTGCCAGCCTCCGCCCATACCCCGATCTGAAAGGAGTCCCGCATGTCCTATCGCAAGACTCGCGTCCGCATGCCCCGCGCGCTCGCCGCCCTCGCCTCGTTGGTACTCCTGGGCCTGCTCCTGCTGCCGTCGCAGGCCGCCGCCGGACTGAACATCGTCGCCACCACCTCTACCCTGGGCGCCCTGGCCCGCGAGATTGGCGGCGACGAGACCGAGGTCCGCGTCCTCGCGCCGCCGGATCGGGACGCGCACGACCTGGACGCCCGTCCGAGCTTCATGGCGGCCCTGCGCCGCGCCGACATGCTGCTCGAGATCGGTGCCGGGCTCGAGGAAGGCTGGCTGCCGGCCGCCCAGCGCGGCGCCCGCAACCGCGCCATCAACTCCGGCCAGCCGGGCCACTTCCGTGCGGCGGACATGATCGAGCTGCGCCGCTCCATCACCATGGATGGACCGAACATGGGGCACGTCCACGAGGAAGGGAATCCGCACTTCAACACCGACCCGCTGCGCCTGGCAGACATCGCCCTGGCGCTGGCCGAACGCATGGGTGACCTGCGCCCGGACCATGCCGCCACGTTTATGGAACGCGCCGAGCGCACCGCCGAACGCCTGCGCGACCACGCCAAGGCCCTGGCCGCACAGGTCGCGCCGGACCAGCGCATCGTGGTCTACCACGAAGACCTCGACTACCTCGAGGAGTGGCTACCTGTCGACATCGTCGGTTATCTGGAGCCGGCCCCGGGCATCCCGCCCACCGCGCGCCACCTGCGCAGCCTGGTGAGCGACCTGGAAGGCACCGAAGGCACCGTCCTCTACGCGGCCTTCCAGCCAGCGCGTGGCGCGGAGTTCCTGGAACGCAACCTCGGGTGGACCAGTCACGCGGTGCCGCTGGATCCGCCCGCGGATTCCTCGCTGGACGGCTACCTGGAGTTGATGACCACCTGGGCCGAGACGCTGCCGCGCCAGTAATCGAGTCCCTTTCCAGAAATTGACCAGCCGCGACGGACCCGGAACGCAACGTTTCGGGTCCGTTATCATTTGCGATGGCCCGAATGCCCGACACTCACATGCCGACTGAAAGCTCGTCTCCGATCCTGCACACCCGCGCCGCGTATCTTGGGTTTGACCGGCCGGTGCTGGGCCCGCTGACCCTGGACGTACCGATCGGCTCGCGCTGGGCCCTGACCGGGCCCAACGGCATTGGAAAATCGCTTCTGCTGAAGGCCCTGACGGGACAGGCGCGGGTGCATCGCGGTCACCTGGAACTGGCCCCCCAAGCCCGGATCAGCCTGCTCGCGCAGGACCACCCACGCCGCCAGCCCTGGCCGCTGTCCGGACACGACTGGTTCCGGGCAATGGGCGCGCAACCCCCCGAGCAGGCACGCGTGCGCGCCCTGATGGACCGGCGGCTCGACCGCCTAAGCGGAGGGCAATGGCAACTGCTGCGCCTGGCCGCCGCCCTGGCCAGCCACGCCGTTCACCCGCCGGCGCAGCGTCTGGTGCTACTGGACGAGCCCGCCAATCATCTGGATGCCGAGGTGCGCCACGACGCGATCGAGCTGATCACCAGCCTGCCAGGCGGCACCACACTGCTGATGACCAGCCATGACGACGATTTCCTGGAGGCCGCCGGGGTCGAACGCCACCCACTGACGGAATACATCCATGCTGGGTGACCTGCTACTCATGCCCTTCGTGGCAGGCCTGCTGATCACCGGCGTGCTGGGTCTCGCCGGCGCCGGACTGTTTCTGCGCGGCTCGGTCTGGCAGGCACTCGCGCTCGGCCAATGGGCCGCCGTCGGCGGGGTCCTGGCCTCGGTGCTGCACTGGCCGGTCCTGCTCGTGGCCCTCGTCCTGGGTACCGGGATGATGGCCCTGCTACAGCGCAGCACGGACCGCGAGCGCCTGCCGCTGGGGGTCTTTCTGGCCGGCCTCGCGGCCGTGACCCTGCTCGCCGCCAACTTCTCCCAGGCCAGCCTGGCGGCGGCCGCCTGGGCCGAAGGCCAGCTGTACTTTGCCGGGCCGAACGAATTGTGGGCGGTGGCAGTGCTGGCGGTCGCCAGCATCCTGCTCGCGCCCGGACTGTACCGCGTATGGCGACATGCGCAGCTCGCTCCCGATGTCCCCGCCACACGCCTCCCGCCGACGTGGCAACGACTCACCGAGATCGGCTGGCTGGTCGCCGCGGTCGTGCTGGGCAGCATGGTCCTGGGCCTGCCCGCCGCCCTCGCGACCCTGCTGCTGCCCGCCTGGGGTGCGGCCTATCTCGCGCGCAATCTGCGCGGGCTGTTCCTGTGGACCCAGGCCATCGCCCTGGCGGGTTTCCTGATCGCCTGGAGCCTCAGTCTGCCTCTGAATCAGCCCTTTGCCCCCGTATTGGTACTGGTGAACGTAGCGCTCGCCAGCGGCGCCCGCCTCGCCGCGTCGGTATATGGCGAACGCAACCGCTGAACAAGGCGCCCCCCCGCTCAACCATGAACGCGGCGCCACCAATACGCTGCAGCTGCGCCGCAGGCGGGGCAGGTCAGAGGGCGGCCAGGGCACGCATATGCGCCACCACACTGCGCCCCAGGGCACTCAGGGCGTAGCCACCCTCCAGCATCGAGACCACGCGCCCATCGGCGTGACGCTCGGCCAGGGCCACCAGCTCACGGGTGATCCAGGCGTAGTCATCCTCGGCCAGCAACAGGCGCGAGAGTTCGTCCTCGCGATGGGCATCGAATCCGGCGGAGATCAGCACAAGTTCCGGGGCAAAGGCGTCCAGCGCATCGAACCAGGCCCCAGCCACCGCGTCGCGCCACTGCTCCCCCGACGATCCGCCGGGTACCGGGACATTCAGGCAGTTGTCGGCCAGCGGCGGGATGCCCGACCCGGGATAAGCCGGATGCTCGAAGGCGGAAGCGAACAGGATGGCGTCATCACCCGCCACCAGGGACTCGGTGCCGTCGCCATGGTGCACGTCGAAGTCGACGATGGCGATGCGCCCCACACCATGGCGCTCCTGTGCATGGCGGGCGGCAATCACCACGTTGTTGAACAGGCAGAACCCGGCCGCCCGGTCGGCACGGGCGTGGTGCCCCGGCGGCCGCACCGCGCAGAAGGCCCGCCGGTTCGCCGCCCCCATCACCCAGTCCACCGCGCCAATGCCCGCGCCGGCCGCCAGCAACGCGGCCTCGCGACTCCCCGGCGACAGGGCCGTGTCGCCATCCAGCATCACCCGCCCCCCTTCCGGGACGTGCTGCTGGATGGTGTCGATAAAGTCGCGTGTGTGAACCCGGCGCAGGTCCGCCCGCGTCGCCGGGAACGCCTCGCGATGCAGGACCCACGGATCCAGCCCGCTGGCCACCAGCTGGTCACGGATTGCGCTCAGCCGCTCCGGACATTCCGGGTGGCCGGGACCATTGTCGTGCTCAAGGCCGGCGTCCGGCGAGAAGAACGCTAGATTCATGCTATGAAGACACTGGGCACGTCATAACCGAGAGCATGCATGGGAACCCATATCCTGGACAAGCTGTTCAATCCGCGCGGTGTCGCCGTGTTCGGCGCATCCGAACGCGAGGGCAGCGTCGGCCGCACGGTGCTGGCCAACCTCCTGGCGGCCGGCTTCAAGCGCACCCTGCTCCCGGTAAATCCCAAATACACCGAGGTACAGGGCCTGCGCTGCGTGCCCGAGCTGAAACCCGGCGAGCACATGGTGGACCTGGCGCTGATCTCCACCCCGGCTCGGGCCGTCCCCGGCATCCTGCGCAACTGTGGCGAGGCGGGCCTGCGCGGCGCCGTCATCCTCTCGGCCGGCTTCGGCGAAGCCGGCCGAGAGGGCGAACGCCTGCAACAGGAATGCGTCGAGATCGCGCAGCGTTACCGCATGCGCCTGATCGGCCCCAACTGCCTGGGCATCATGCGCCCGGGCATCGGGCTCAACGCGACCTTCAGCCACAACCAGGCGCTGCCCGGCAAGCTCGGGCTGATCTCCAGCTCCGGGGCGCTGATCACCGCCGTCCTGGACTGGGCGGAGCCCACCGGCATCGGGTTTTCCAGCGTGGCCTCGACCGGCGACGCCGCAGACGTCGACTTCGGCGAGCTGCTGGACTACCTCGCGGTGGACCCCGAGACCCAGGGCATCCTGCTGTACGTCGAGGGCATCCGCCACACGCGGCGCTTTCTGTCGGGCTTGCGCGCCGCCGCGCGCATGAAGCCCGTGGTCGTCCTCAAGTCCGCTCGCCATGCGGCCACCGCCCAGGCGGCCGCCACCCATACCGGGGCGATGATGGGCTCGGATGCGGTGTTCGACGCGGCCCTGCAGCGCGCCGGCGTGGTCCGGGTGGAGCGCGTGTCGCAGTGGTTTTCCGCAGCCCAGACACTGGCCAGCGGCGTGCGCCTGCGCGGCGAGGATCTCGCCATCCTCACCAACGGCGGCGGACCCGGCGTGATGGCCGTGGACCGGGCCTCCGACCTCGGCCTGAACCTGGCCACGCTGGCCGACGGCACGCTGGAGGCACTCAACGCCCTGCTGCCCGCCCACTGGTCGCATGGCAACCCGGTGGACATCCTCGGCGACGCTACCCCCGAACGCTATGGCGAAGCCCTGCGCATCGTGCTCGCGGACCCCGGGGTTCACATGGCGAGCGTCCTGCTCACCCCGCAGGCCATGACCGACCCCGACGCCTGTGCCGAGGCCGTGATCGAACAGGCCTGCAAAAGCCACAAGCCGGTGCTGGCCTGCTGGATGGGCGACCCGCTGGTGGCCCGCGCACGGAATCGCTTCGACGCGGAAGGGATCCCCCAGTTCCGCACGCCCGAAGGCGCGGTCGAGACCTTCGCCTGGCTGATCGAACACCGACGCAACCAGCGCATGCTGCTGCAGGTCCCCGGCCCCCGCAGCGATGACCAGCCCGCGGATATCGAGGGCGCGCGCCTGATCCTGCAACACGCACGCAGCCAGGGCCGCAGGGTCCTGAGCATGCGCGAGTCCCGGGCCGTGCTGGCCGCCTTCCACATCCCCTGCAGTCCCAGCATCCTCGCCCGCGACCCGGCCGACGCGATGCTGGCCGCCGAGACCCTGGGCTTCCCGGTCGCGCTCAAGATCAGTGCACCCGACCTCACCCACAAGAGCGACTTCGGCGGTGTACGGCTCAACCTGCGCAGCGTGCTGGCCGTGCGCCAGCAGGCCCAGGAGATGCTCGACCAGATCCACGAGCAATTCCCGGAGGTCGAGGTTGAAGGCGTGAGCGTGGAACGCATGGCCGAGGTCGGGCATGTTCGCGAACTGCTGGTGGGGATCTCGCGCGACCCGGTGTTCGGCCCGGTAATCGCCTTCGGACTGGGCGGGACCGCGGTGGAGGTCATCGGCGACCAGGCCGTCGCCCTGCCGCCGCTGAACCCCTCGCTGGCCCGGCGTCTGATGGCGCAGACTCGCGCGGCGCGCACCCTTGGCACCTTTCGCGGCGCGCCCCCGGTGCGCGAGGGCGCGGTGGAACAGGTCCTGCTCCGGGTCTCGGAGATGGCCTGCGAGCTGCCTGAACTCGCCGCGCTGGATATCAACCCCCTGCAGGCCGGCGAGAACGGCGTGATGGCCGTGGACGCCCGCATCGAACTGGCCGATCCCGCGCACGACGGCCGTGACTACGCGCACATGGCCATCCACCCCTATCCCGGCCACATGGCCCGGAAGGTCACCACCCGCGACGGCCATGAACTCGAGCTCCGGCCGATCCGGCCCGAGGACGCTGCCATCGAGCAGGAATTCGTGCGCAGTCTGTCGGAGAAGTCCCGCTATCTCCGGTTCATGCGCTCGATGGACGAACTCACGCCCGAGATGCTCGTGCGCTTCACCCAGATCGACTACGACCGCGAGATGGCCTTCATCGCGGTCGACCACCACACGGGGCGGGAGGTGCAGGTCGGCGTCGCCCGCTACACCACCGAACCCGACGGCGAGAGCGCGGAGTTCGCCGTGGTCATCAGTGACGCCTGGCAGGGCCGCGGCGTGGGCAGCCTCCTGATGGAGGCCGTCATCGACTCGGCCCGCAACGCCGGCCTGCGCGAACTGTTTGGCGAGGTGCTGCGCCACAACGGCGGCATGCTCGCGCTCGCCCAACGCCATGGCTTCCAGCGCGAGATCCTCGCCTCCGACGAGGAGATCATCCGCGTCAGCCGGCGTCTCCACTGACCACCGGGACGGTCGCCCGCAACCGCCGCACCCGACCCGGCGGGCATCCGGCGCCCCGGCGCGTCACTTGCGGGGCCCCGGGCGAATGGGTAGCGTCCCCGGGCATGCATCGACCCCTGCCCCGCCCGTGAATCGCGCCGAGCGCATCTTTCACCTGCACCGATTGTTGCAGGGGCGGCGGCCGCCCTCGCTGGCGGACCTGATGGAGCGTCTCGAGGTCTCGCGCGCGACCGTCAAGCGCGACCTCGAATACATGCGCGACTTCATGCAGGCACCCATCGAATACGATGCCCAGGCCAATGGCTACCGCTACGCGCAGGATGCCCCGGCGTTCGAGCTGCCGGGGCTGTGGTTCAACGAATCCGAGCTGCTGGCGCTGCTGACCATGGAGCAACTCCTGGAGGACGTGCAGCCCGGGTTGCTGGCGCCCACGCTGGGGCCGCTGAAGGGCCGCATCCGCGAGCTGCTCGCCAGCGGCGGGCACCAGCCGGACACCGTGCGCCGCCGCATCCACATCCAGCCGCTGGCCCAGCGCGGCAGCCGCGGCGAAAGCTTTCAGGCCGTGGCCACTGCGACCCTGGACGAGCACCCCGTCGAGATCGAGTATCACGGCCGTGCCCGGGACGCCGCGAGTTGTCGCGTCGTGCACCCGCAGCGCCTGCTGTACTACCGCGACAACTGGTACCTGATCGCCTGGTGCGAGCAGGCCCGGGACCTGCGCACCTTCGCCCTGGAGCGCATCCGCTCGGTGCAGCCGGTGGAGTCTGCCTACCGCTCCATCGACGAGGCGACCCTGGATGCTCATACCGGGGACGCCTTTGGCATCTTCACCGGTCCCGCACAGGAATGGGCCGTGCTGCGCTTCACCCCGGAACATGCCCGCTGGGTCGCCGACGAGATCTGGCACCCGGAGCAGATCGGCGAATACGAGGGCGACGCGTATCGCCTCCGTATTCCCTACGCCGACCCGACCGAGCTGGTCCAGGAGATCCTGCGCCACGGCCCGGGCGTCGAGGTGCTGGCGCCCGCCGACCTGCGCCAGCGCGTGGCCAGCGACCTCGCGCGCGCCGCTCACCAGTACACCTAGGGATAAGAACCGATTTCGGGGGTGGCTCATCCTGTGAGCCACCCCCGGTGCTACAACGGACACCCAGGCCACACCGAGGAGTCCGAACATGTCGCACAACCGCCAGGCACGCCCCGTCCCGCCGCTCGCCGGCTACTACGCCGAGCGCGGCACCTACAACCGCACCGCCACCACCGAGGAACTGCTGGACCGCATCCCCCTGGCCGGTTTCCGCCACCACGAGGCGCCCCGGCTGTGGGACATCCTCAAGCGCGGCCAGGCCCTGACCGTGGAACGCGAGCGCACCAACACCCACGACGGCCGAGCCGTCGCCGTGCGCTGGATGGACCACCACCTGGGCTATCTGCCTCGCGACCGCAACGGCCTGGCCGCCCAGCTACTGGACCAGGACCAGCCCCTGATCGCCCGCATCCTGGAGAAGCGCGATCACGCCGACCGCCACCACCGTCTCGAGCTCGGCCTCTACCGCGCGAAGCCGAGGCCCACCCCGGCCCACTAGACCCACATACCCAAGGCGACGCGGATCAACCTTCGACGGGCATGAATCAACCCACCCAGATGGTCTTGGCGTTCTGGAACTCGCGGATGCCGAGCTCGGAGAGTTCGCGGCCGTAGCCGGAGTCCTTCACGCCGCCGAAGGGCAGGCGCGGGTCGCTCTTGACGATGCCGTTGACGAAGGCGCAACCGCATTCCAGGCGCCGGGCCAGGGCCTCGCCGCGCACCGGATCGCCGGTCCAGACGCTGCCGCCCAGGCCGAAGCGCGAGCGGTTGGCGAGCTCGATGGCATGATCCGCGTCGCGCGCCCGGGTGACCGCCGCGACCGGGCCGAAGGTCTCCTCGTCGAAGGCCGCCATGCCGGGTTCCACGGCATCCAGCAGTGTGGGCGGGTAGAAGTACCCCGCCCCGTCGCGGGGCTCGCCACCCGCCACCAGGCGGGCGCCGGCCGCCACGCTGCGGGTCACCTGGTCGTGCAACTCGCTACGCAGGTCATCGCGCGCCAGCGGCCCGATGTTCGTTCCCTCGGCCATCGGATCCCCGATGACCAGGGCGTTGATGGCCGCCTGGAAGCGTTCGACGAAGGCATCCGCGATGGCCTCCTCGACGATGAAGCGCTTGGCGGCGATGCAGGTCTCGCCGTTGTTCTGGAAGCGCCCGCGTACCGCCTGCTCCACGGTGTGGTCGAGATCGGCATCCGCCAGCACGACGAAGGCATCCGAGCCGCCCAGTTCCAGCACCGAGGACTTCAGGGCCTTGCCGGCCGCAGCCCCGACCGCGCGGCCGGCGCCTTCGGAGCCGGTCAGGCTGACGCCCTGCACGCGACGGTCAGAGATGATGCCCTCCACCGCATCGGAGCCAACCGGCAGGTTGCGGAACACCCCCTCGGGAAAACCGGCCGCCGTAAACACCCGTTCCAGATGTTCGGCACATCCGGGGACATTGGACGCGTGCTTCAGCAGCACGGTGTTGCCGGCCAGCGTGGCCGGGATCGCCTGGCGAAAGGCCTGCCAGTAAGGAAAGTTCCAGGGCATCACCAGCAACACGGTCCCCAGTGGCTGCCAGGCGATGAAGGAACGGCTCGCATCCGAGGCGATCATCGTGTCCTGCAGCAAGTCCGGGCCGTGCTCGGCGTAGTACTCGCAGGCGTTGGCACACTTGTCGACCTCGGCGCGCGCCTCGACCAGCCGCTTGCCCATCTCGCGGGTGGCGGTGGTCGCCAGGGTCTCGCGCGCGTCGCGCAGTACCCCGGCCAGGTCGTGCAGGCGGGCGGCGCGCTCCGCCACCGGGCGTGCCGCCCAGTCCGGTGCGGCGCTGGCCGCGCGTGCCAGGGCGGCCTCCAGCCCGTCCCGATCCATGCGGGGATAACGCGCGAGCATCTCGCCGGTCGCAGGGTTGATCGCGGTCAGTTCGGTCATGTCGGCGCCTCGGATTGGTGACCCGGAAACAGGCCATGGGAAACACAGGTCAACTATTTGCTAGTTTGAACAATGCGGGTCACCCGAGTATAAGACGATCCGCATTCGCTTTCGGAAGGACCTTGCCCCATGTCGATCGATTCGATTCGCAATGTCTGCCTGCTCGGCGGCACGGGCTTTGTCGGCCACCACATCATCCGCCGACTGATTGACCGCGGCCTGAAGGTCCGCGTGCTGTCGCGCCGCCCGCACCGCCATCGCGACCTCCTGGTCAACCCCGAGGTCGACCTGGTCGAGGGCAGCGCCCATGATCCCGCCACCCTGGAACGCCTGTTCGCGGGCCAGGACGCGGTGATCAACCTGGTCGGCATCCTCAACGAACGTGGCCACAGTGGCGCCGGCTTCCACGCCGCCCACACCGAGCTGACCGAGAAGGCCCTGGCCGCCGCCGAGTCGCAGGGCGTGCGCCGCTTCCTGCAGATGAGCGCGCTGAAGGCGGACATGGACGACGCCCCCAGCCACTACCTGCGCAGCAAGGGTGCGGCCGAGCAGGCCGTGTTCGCCAGCGAATCCCTGGCGGTCACCGTCTTCCGTCCCTCCGTCATCTTCGGGCCGGAAGACTCCTTCCTGAACCGCTTCGTGACGCTGCTGAAATTCTCGCCCGTGATGCCGCTGGCGCGTGCCCGGGCGCGCTTCGCCCCGGTGTTCGTGGGCGATGTGGCCGAGCACTTCGTCGAGGCCCTGGAAGACCAGGATACCTTCGGCCAGGGCTTCGAGCTGTGCGGCCCGAAGACCTACACCCTGGGCGACCTGGTGCGGTATGTGGGCCGGGTCTCCGGCCACCGGCGCCCGGTAATCGGCCTGCCCGACTGGGCCGGCAAGCTGCAGGCCAGCGTGCTCGAGTTCGTGCCCGGCAAGCCGTTGTCGCGCGACAACTTCGCCTCGCTGACCATCGACTCGGTCTGCGACGGCGAACAGCAGCTGCCCTGCCCGACCCGCCTGGAATCCATTGCCCCCAGCTATCTGGGCGGTGGGGGCGCCGGGCGCGAGGCCCGCATGCAGCACCTGCGCACGCTCAATCGCGGGGCCAGCCGCGGCTGATCGAAGGGTGAACCGGTAACCGCCATGCAGACCTACCTCGTCGGCGGTGCGGTTCGCGACCGCCTGCTAGGGCGCCCGTTCACCGAGCGCGACTACGTCGTCGTCGGCAGCTCGCCGGAGGCGATGGAGTCCAATGGCTTTCGGCCGGTCGGGCGCGACTTCCCGGTCTTCCTGCATCCCGAAACCCACGAGGAATACGCGCTGGCGCGCACCGAGCGCAAGACCTCACGCGGCTATCACGGCTTCCAGTTCAACGCCTCGCCCGAGGTCACGCTGGAGGACGACCTCGAACGCCGCGATCTCACCATCAACGCGATGGCCGAGGATGCCGACGGCCGCTTGATCGACCCCTACAATGGCCAGGCCGACCTGGAGGCGCGCCGACTGCGGCATGTCTCCCCCGCCTTCGCCGAGGACCCGGTGCGCCTGCTGCGCGTGGCGCGGTTTGCCGCCCAGCTCGCGCCATGGGGCTTCGAGGTCGCGCCCGACACGCTGACGCTGATGCGCGAGCTCGTCACCTCCGGCGAGGTCGACGCCCTGGTCCCCGAACGCGTCTGGGCGGAATGCGAGAAGGCCCTGAAGAGCCCGGCCCCACGGCGTTTTCTGGAGGTGCTGCGCGAGGCCGGGGCACTCGCCGTCCTGTTCCCAGAAATCGAGCGGCTGTTCGGCGTGCCGCAGCCGGAGCGCTACCACCCGGAGATCGACACCGGCGTGCATACCCTGATGGTGCTGGACCAGGCGACCCGGCTTTCCGATGCACCGGAGGTCCGTTTCGCCGCGCTGGTGCACGACCTCGGCAAGGGCACCACTGCCCCGGAGATCCTGCCCAGCCATCACGGGCACGAGGAACGCGGGGTGGACCTGATCCGCGCCCTGACCGAACGCCTGCGCATACCCAACCGCTACCGCGACCTGGCGGTGCGCGTGGCGCGCTACCACGGGCTGGTGCATCGCGTATTCGAGCTGCGCCCGAAGACCGTGATGAAGCTGGTCGACGGCCTGGACGTCCTGCGCCGCCCGGAGAACGTGGAGCCCTTCCTGCTGGCGGTGGAGGCGGACTTCCGCGGCCGCACCGGCTGGGAAGACAAGCCCTATCCACAGGCCGACGCGGTGCGCCGCGCAGTGGCGGCCGCGCAAGGCGTGCAGCCGGCGGCCCTGATGGCCGAGGGACACAAGGGCAAGGCACTGGGCGAGGCCCTGCAGCGCGAGCGCGTTCGCGCCATTGCCGCCGCCCTCGACGAACACCCCGACGCATAGGAGCCTGCTCGCAGGCGAATGCCCTGCCATTGTCGGACGCGGGCAGGGCATTCGCCTGCGAGCAGGCTCCTTGTGTCTTGCGGTTCACGGATCGCTACCATGAACCGCATTGGGCTCGGGGTAACCCGTCAGGCTCCTGAGGTCACGAACCTGTTCTGTAGATTGGCCCCCGAGTCCTTTCTCATCTCGAAGTTTGAACGGTATCCAAGACCCCCCTCCGTGATGGACGGGTGAGGCTGTACGGACAAGGCGAGAGGACGAGATGGCTCATATTGGCATTGATGTTAGCAAGAACAAGCTCGACTGCATGTGGGTCCGGGACCTGGCAGCGGGCAAGGTGAAG
>NZ_KB906234.1:0-78523 GCF_000381225.1 Thioalkalivibrio sp. ALMg3
TTGATGGCCCTCCCCCCGGGGCATCGAGTTGAGGGCTCCCTTCGGGGAGCCCTTTTTTTGTTCCGCGATCCGGGCCCGGTACTACAGCGGTCATGGACCCTCGTGCGAACCGGCCAACCCCTCTCCCGCCACCCCCGGCAATCATCCGGCGACTGCCCCTGTTCGGACTCGCACCACCACCCCGGACCGACGATCCCCCCTTCGGATGTCCGCCTGGCCTGCCAGGGCAAGACTATCAATGCACCACTCGAACTCGAGCCCCGTCCTTCGGAGGCGTGTAAGGCTAGCGCCCCGTATGCCCGAGCCCCCGCTGCGCCCCGACCAAGATGCAAACGGGTCGGTACCACGACCGGACTGCGCGCCGCGCCGAGTCTCGGGATACACGGGGCATCACCGCAATGCGCAATGCCGGCACATTCATCAGCGTCTCCCAGGCACCTGCGAAGACACCAGGAGCATGGCAGTGGGCCGTAGTCGAGGGGACGGATAACCCGGCCCCGAAATCATGGCATTGACTCATCCCCGCCGACATCCTGTCGCGGGCCGAGCCGACCGCCGCGAACGCCCCCCCCGGCCGAGCGCAGCCGTCAGAAACCAGCCAACGAAGCAATGTCCGGGTCGACCCGGGATCGCAGGACCGGCCGGACGGATGGATGTGCGGCGACCAGGCTGACGCACACAAAAAAGGGGCTGCTCTCGGCAGCCCCCTTGATCGACGACCGGTTCGTGCCGGGTCTACAAGCGGTCGAGCAACGCCTCGGCATCCGCCCGCTGAGGGAACTGGTCGTGCCCGTCCAGCACGCGACGCAGGCGTTCAGCGGCGGCATCCTGCTCGCCCTGTTCGCTTTCCGCCCAGGCCAGGTGGTACTGAATGCCCGGGTCATCCGGGGCAAGTTCGCTGGCACGGCCAAGGATGTCTGCGGCCTCTGCATGCTCACCGGCGTGGATCAGCACCGCGCCCAGGGTGTCCAGCACCGGAGCCGCCTCCGGTGCGAGCTCGGCGGCCCGGCGCGCATGTTCCAGCGCCTGCCGGGTATCACTCTCGCGCAACGACCATGCGAGGTTGTTGAGCGCAATCACGTCGTCGCCATCCTGCTCGACGATCCGACGGTACGAATCCACCGCTCCGGACCGGTCGTCCGCCGCCATCTGCTGCGCCGCGTGGATATGCCATGTCGCCAGGTCCTGCGGATTTTCGTCCAGCCAGGCGGCCAGCGTGGCCCGTCCCGCATCGCCATCCCCGGTTTCGCGCTGCGCCTCCGCCAGTGCATGCACCCAGTCCCGACGTTGCGAACCCGGGTCCGCCAGTGCGGCCCGGTAATGCCGCACGGCGGCGGCTGGGTCGTCCCGCTGCATGGCCGCGCGGCCCAGCAAGGCCTGGACCTCGCTGCGGTTCTCGTAGAGCTCCTCCAGGCGCGCCAGATGGGGCTCGGCATCGCTCATGCGTTCCTGATTGAGCAGGCCCCGGGCCAGAAGCAGACGGGCCCGGTAGTGGTCCGGCTGCTGCTCCAGGAGCTCGCGAAGCGTGCTCTCGATCGCGGCATCGTCACCGGCCTGCGCATGCGCGCGGGCCAGGGCGAGGCGCAGGTTCACGTTGTCCGGCGCCTGTTCGACGGCCTCCGCGAGACTTGTCACCGCGTCATCCGGACGATTGAGACTCTGCTGGACGTCCGCCAGCGCATACAGCAGGTCCGGATTCCCGGGGTGATGTTCACGCGCGGCCAGGAGCGTCTGCAGGGCCTGCTCCGGTTGGCCGCCCTGAAGCTGGATCTGGGCCAGGGTGAGATGCGGCGGCAGCAACTCGGGCTGCGAATCGATGGCCGTTTGCAGCCAGCGCGCCGCCCCCTGGTGGTCGCCATCCTGCAGGCTCATGTTGGCCAGGCGCTGGGCAGAACGGGCATGCCCCGGGTCACGCTCCTGGATCGCTTCCAGCACCTCGCGCGCCGCCCCGCGATTGCCGGCCTGGAGTTCCAGACCAGCGAGGTTCATCGCCACGGATATATCGTCCGGGTCCAGCGCGACGCCCTCGCGGAAGGCCGCCCGGGCCTCGTCGGTTCGCCCCAGCCCCATCAGGGCAGCGCCCTGCAGGCTCAGCGGACCGGCCGCTTCCGGCTGGAGCTCCTGCAGACGCTGTGCCCGCTCGAGTGCCTCGTCGTAGCGTCCTGTCTGCAACAGGTACAGCACCAGCGTGGTATCCACCTGCTGGGCCGAGGCCTCGCCGCCTCCGGCGGCGCGCAGCGCATCCAGACCTTCTTCCGTCTCCCCGCCCCGGAGCAGCGCCACCGCCAGCAATTCCTGGAGACCCTGCGAACCCGGGCTCGACGCCGCCGCGTCGCGCAACGCATCGATGCCGGCTTCGGAATCGCCGGCAACCAGCAGCAGTCGCCCGCGCAATTCGGCCATGTCGGCCGGCTCGCCGGTGTAGTCACGGCTCGCCCGCTCCACGAACTGCAGGGCATCCTCCACGCGATCCTGTTCCAGATAGATCGCCGTCAGCGTACGAATGCCCTGCAGTGATCCGGGGCTCTCCTGAACATGACGATTGAGGTTGTGTTCGGCCTGCTCCATGTTGCCGAGACTGCGATGAGCCAGGCCGAGGCCCAGAAGCGCCGGGCTGTAGGAGCGATTGCCGGCCAGGGCCTGCTCGAAACTCGCCCGTGCTTCGCTATGCCGCTCCTGCTCCATCAGGAGCATCCCGTCCAGATAATGCACGCCCGGATGCGACGAGCCGCCTTGCTTCAGGCCGTCGACATCCGCCCGCGCACCCTCGTAATCACCGGCATTCAGACGCACCATCGCCCGCGCCATGTGATCGCGCCCCGAGGCCGGGCGGACTTCGATGGCCCGGCTGAAGGCCTCTTCCGCACCCTCGGGGTCGCCGGTGATGCGCCGATACTCGCCCAGGAGACTCCAGGCCTGTCCCAGCTCGGGCTGCAGTTCAAGGGCCTGCTCCAGGGATGCGATCGCGTGCTCGGCATCGCCCTGGGCCATCGACAGGTGGGCCTGCGCCAGGGCCTGTAGCGGCTCCTGCTCGCGCTCTCCAATCTGCGCCAGCTCGCCTTCCGCCGCCTCCCGCTCGCCGACGGCCGCGAAGGCGACGGCCCGCAAGGCGTGCAGCCGCGGCCGTTCCTCCGCCGCCAGGTCCTCTGGCACCTCCTGCTCACGAATGCGCGCAAAACGATCGGTCGCGAACCACGCCTCGGCCAGCGGCAACGCCACCTGAGCGTCCGGGATCCCGAGCGACTGCGCCCGCTCCAGCTGACGCAGCGCCTCCTCGGGGTTGTTCAACTGCAGGTACACCACCCCGAGCCTTTGCCGAGTGGCCGGGGCATCGGTATTCAGCTGCAGGGCATTGCGGTACTCGATGCGCGCGCCCTGGTAGTCGCCCTTCTCCTGCAGGGCCTGGGCGCGTTCGAGGTAGTCCTGTTCGCTGCCCGCCCCGATCTGGTCGCAGCCGGCCAGACCGACACCGGTGGCCAGCACCACGGCCAGGGCCAGGGGCTTCAGCCGCCCGTTCGGGATCCGGATGGGGCGGGGCCGGGCGAGCCCGGCGTCTTCTTGCATGTATCGGGTAGTCACTATGGTGCTCCTCATCTGAGCCCGTACTTGTCGAGCAGGCCGTAGAGCGTTGGACGGGTAATGCCGAGAGTGTCGGCTGCCTGGGCAATGTTGCCGTTCGTGCGCCCCATCGCCTTGATTACGGATTGATATTCGGCCCGGTCACGGGCCTCGCGCAGGCGCTCCGGCGGCGGATCCTGATCCCGGTCCTGCAAGCCGAGGTCTTCCGCGGTCACCAGATTGCCGTCGGCCATGATTACGGCGCGCCGGATCAGGTTCTCCATCTCGCGCACGTTGCCGGGCCAGCTGTGGCCCTCGATCGCCCGCAGCGCATCGGCAGTGAAGCCGCGGCGGGGTTTGCCCTGCTCGCGGGCGAAGCGTTCCAGAAGCGCATGCGCCAACAGGGTTGCGTCACCCTGACGTTCGCGGACCGGGGGGATGTCGATGGCGATCTCGCTAATGCGATAGAACAGGTCCTCGCGAAAATCGCCCGAGCGGATCAGCGCCTGGAGGTCCTGATTGGTCGCACCGATGATGCGCACATCCACCGGGATCTCGTTGCGCCCGCCCAGGCGCTCGACCGTGCGCTCCTGCAGAAAGCGCAGGAGCTTGGCCTGCAGGCTCTGCGGAAGATCGCCGATCTCGTCCAGGAACAACGTGCCCTTGTCGGCGTGTTCGATCTTGCCGATGGTCTGGCGGGTAGCACCGGTGAAGGCGCCCTTCTCGTAGCCGAACAGCTCGCTTTCCAGGAGGTTCTCGGGGATCGCGGCGCAGTTGATCGCAACGAAGCGCTCCTTGGCCCGGTTACTCAGGTCATGGACGGCGCGCGCCAGGACCTCTTTGCCGGTGCCGCTGTCACCCAGCAACAGCACCGTCGCGTCGGAGGGCGCCACGCGTTCCACCATGCGGCAGACCTGAAGCATGCGCGGGTCCGCAGTGATGAGCCCGGACAGCGAAGAGACGCCACCACGGGCCAGGCGCCGATTCTCCTCCTCGAGCTCGTACAGCCGCGCGGCGCGGTCCACGATCAGGCGCAGGAGTTCGGCGTCCACGGGCTTGATATAGAAATCGTAGGCCCCCAGGGCAACAGCCTTCAGGGCGTTCTCGCGATCATCGTTGCCGGTGACCACGATCACCTTGACCCCGGGATTGAACGCCAGGATCTCCTCCAGGAGTGCCAGGCCCTCGGTGGCGTTTGCGGGGTCCGGGGGCAGACCCAGGTCCAGCGTGACCAGCTCGGGCTCATGACGGCGCATGTGGGCCATCGCGCTGGCGCGATCCTGGGCCTGGAGGATCTCGTAGCCGTCCAGACACCAGCGCAACTGGCTTTGCAGGCCGGTGTCATCCTCGACAATCAAAAGCTTGAGCATCGACTCCATTACATTGCACCCGGCCCGGGGAGGACGTGATGGTGGACGGCGGGGAGGGTTGTCATGCGCCGTGCTGCGGCAGGCGCAACGTGAAGGTGGTCCCCTCGCCGATGCGGCTGGAAACATCGATCCGCCCGCCCATCCGGACCACCAGGTCGCGGGCCTCATACAGCCCAATACCCATGCCGGCGTTTCCCTTGGTGGTCTGAAACGGACGGAAGAGCCGCCGACGAACGAAGTCCTCGTCCATGCCGGACCCGTTATCCTCGATTCCGATAATGACCCATTGATCCCGGGTTTTCAGGGTCAAGGTTATATCGCCGTTATCCGGTGTGGCCTCCTGCGCATTCCGCACCAGGTGGAGCAGTACATTCCGCAGGGCGTCTCGGTTTCCGAGGACCTCCGCGGATGTGTCGATCGCCACTCGGGGCAGCGGATGGATCTCGCGGCTATCGCCCGCAACCTCGCGCAACAGGGCGTCCATGTCGATCGCCTGACGCGGGCTGTCGGCACCCGGTTGCGCCTTGCGCAACTGGGCGAGGGTGCGTTCCAGACGCTCGCGTGCGTTGCCGACGGTGCGGAAGGCGTCCGCCACGAACTCGGGGTTATCGCGGTGACGCTCGGCGTTGGAGCTGATCAGGGACAGCTGGGCCGATACGTTCTTGAGGTCGTGGACCAGAAACGCCGCCAGCCGGTGGAAGGTCTCGAACTGCCGCGCCTCCAGCAGCGCCTCGTCGGTCTGCACCAGGGCCACGTAGACCGCCAGCTGACGGCCCGCGGTCTTCAGCAGGTCGCGCTCCTCCCAGTCGATACGGTGCCGTGCCCGCGGCTGGGCGAGCACGACAAAGCCCTCCAGGCCATCGCTTTTCAGGAGCGGCACCACGGCCCAGTGGCGCGGATTGTCGACCAGCCACTGCGGCAGATCGAGCCCGTGATAGAACGCCGGATCGCGGCGGAACTCGTCAATATCGATCACCCAGCCGGAGTGCGTCAGAAACGCCACCAGCGGGTCGTCCGGTTCCATTGACGGATAATCCGGCTGGCCCAGATTCAGGACCCCGTCCAGGGCGAAGGTGCTGTCGTCCCGACGAACCCACAACAATCCCCCCGGACTCTCGACCAGCTCGCCAATGGCCTGGATGGCCCGCTGGCGAAACGGGGTCTCGTGGTCCGTCTGCGCCAGGGTGCCGGTAAACCGCAGCCACTCCTGGCGGTAGTCGTAGCGATAGTTGAAGAAGTGCTTGGCCAGCCAGACGCGCAACTGGGCGCGGACGCTGCCGGAAAAGAGCACGATCGCCAGGAGCAGCACGGCCCCGAACAGCAGGGTGACCTGCAGCAGCGCGCCGAGATCGCCCCCGTGGTGGCGCAGGTAATACCCCGCGCCCCCGACCGCCAGCAGATACAGCCCGGCCCCGAACAGCGACGCGGTGTGAAACAGCAGATGGCGGGACACCGTGGGCCCCTCGCGGTGCGGCAGGCGCCGGCTCACCGCGACCGCGAGCAACGGGACCACCAGCGCGTTGACGAACCCGCGGGCCTGCCAGGACGGGCTGTCGATCGTCTGGAACAGCACCAGATCCGCAAACAGGAACAGGTCGAACGCGAACAGGCCACCCAGGCCCAGGCAGAGGAACTTGATCTCCCAGCGATTCTGCGGCGGCGTGTTGCGGTAGACCTGCTCCACCAGCACCAGTCCGGCAATCGCCATCAACAGGGTTGCCAGCCCCGGCCAGATGGCGCCCAGCAACTGTGGCCACAGCATCGGCACCAGGATGAACAACAGGAACGCCGTGGTGGCCGCCCCCCACCAGCGCAACGCACGCGGCTCGACCCCGGGGCGGCTGCCACTGCCGGCGAGCAGCGCCAGCAACACCGCAAACCAACCGGCATTGCGCGCCACCTCCATCACCCCACCGGAGATCGCGGCACTGGTCCCGTAGTGCCAGGCCAGAAAGCCCAGATATCCCGCCCATCCCACCGACAGCAGCGAGGCCAGCACCATCCACAGGGCCGAGGGGCGATTGCGCCAGCGCACCACGGTCACAACGGCCAGGACCAGGAACGCAAGTGCCGCCGTCAGATAGCTCGTCGCGGCCAGGGGCATCAGCATCGCGAATTCAGCGGGCCCCGCGGCCGAACAGCACAACCTTGACGGTCTCGAACAGGATCAGGATGTCCAGAAACAGGGTGTGATTCTTCACGTAATACAGGTCGTACTGCAGCTTCTGCCGCGCATCCTCGACCGAGGCCCCGTAGGGATACCGCACCTGAGCCCAGCCGGTGATCCCCGGACGGATGGTGTGGCGCGCGGGGAAATAGGGGATCTGCTCGGTGAGCTGTCCGACGAACACCGGTCGCTCCGGGCGCGGTCCGACGAACGACATGCTGCCCTGAAAGACGTTGATGACCTGCGGCAGTTCGTCGATGCGCAGCTTGCGGATAATGCGCCCGACACGGGTGATGCGGTCGTCGTCATGCACCGCCCAGCGCGCGACGCCATCGACCTCGGCGTCCTCGCGCATGCTGCGGAACTTGCAGACCTCGAACGGGACGTTCCCCTGACCCACACGGGTCTGCCAGTAGAACACCGGGCCGCGACTCTCCAGCTTGATCGCCAGGGCGGTGGCCAGCATCACCGGCAGGGTCGCCGCCAGCAGTGTGGCGCTGGCCAGCACATCGAACGTCCGTTTCACCGCGTTGCGCGTCCAGTGCTGCCGGAAGCCTTCGCCGAAGATCAACCAGCTGGCGTTCAGCGAGTCCAGTTGGACCTTCTGCAGTTCGCGCTCGAAGAAGCTCGAGACGTCGGTAACGGCAACCCCGTTGAGCTTGCACTCAAGCAGCTGCCCGATCGGCAGGTTGTGGCGTCGATTACGGATCGCGACCACGATCTCGTGTACGCGGTGCTCGCGCGCCATGTCCAGCAGGCTGGCATCGCTCCCGAGCTGGAAATGGCGTCCCGGATCCCGCGCGCAATCCTTCTCGCCCTGGGTAGCGATGTACCCGAGGACCCGGTACGGCAGCTCTTCCGAATGCTTGTCCGGATGGATCGTGTCGATCGCGCAGGCCCGGCTGCCGGTGCCCAGCACCAGGACCCGGCGCTTGAACGCATCCGCCTCGGAAAAGTTGCGCCAGAGGGTCCTTTCGGCGACCAGACCGGTCAGCAGGAGCAGCACGCCGCCGCCGACTGCGGTCGGCGAAAACAGCGCCGCCGGGACCATGGCGCCATAGGCCAGCAGCAACCCACCCACAACCAGGATGGCGGGAACCAGGCGCAGTAGCGACCGCAGCGTGCTGCGGGTCGCGAGGTAGTCGGATTCGTACAGGCCGGCCAGAGTCAGGACGACCAGGACGACCAGCGTCGCCACCATCAGCTGGGGGTCCAGCAGGCTTAGAGCTTCCGGCTGGAAGGGCGGCAGGGTCAGCACCGCATACAGGCACAGATACGCCACGAGCAACTCCGCGCCCGCGAGCATCAGGACGCGGCGGCGGATGTAGTGGCCAAAGATGCGCACGACTAGCCGCCTCGCCGAGGCGCGTGCACAGAAGAGTGGTTCGTCCTTTTCAGGGGGTCCATGGCTACCGTCCCCGAGCCCGATCAATGGGGGCGGTCGTTCCCGGGCGGTGCCTCAAAGGCCCACCCACCCGGAAACCGGCCCCCCGTTCCGGGTTCGTCAGAAGCGTCGTTCAGGAATGATCAGCGTGTCACCGGGCAGCATGTCCACGTTGGCCGAGATATCGCCACCGTTGACCAGGTCGTCCAGGCGCACCCCATATTGCTTGCGCTCGCCATTCTCGTTACGCACGATCACTGCGCGATTTCCGGCAGCAAATTCGGTGATGCCGCCCACCGCGATCATCACATCCATCACGCTCATCTCCTCGCGATATTGCAGCGCCTGCGGCGCGGCGGCCTGCCCGATCACGCGAATCTGGCGGCTATAGGGCCCGGCAAAACCGGTCACCATCACCGTGACGATCGGATCGCGCAGGTAGCGGGACAGCTCCTCCTCCATCACACGAGCCAGCTCCGTGGGCGTCTGCCCGCTCGCCTGGACATCCTCGACCAGTGGGGTCGTGATTTGCCCGTCGGGGCGTACCGACACGCCAGTGGAAAGGTCCGGGTTGCCGCGCACGGATACCTGCAGGGAATCGCCGGGACCGATGATGTACTGCTCGATCACCGTGCGCTCGATGGAGGTCGGGGCCTCCGGGTAATCCGTCGTGGCACAGCCTGCCAGCAACAAGGCCGGCAGCAGGATGACGAAGCCGAACCTTGGCCCGGACTTCGACCCGGCCTTTGCAGCATTGATCAGGGACATCACGACTCCCCCTTGGAGATTCTGGCGGTTGTTAGAGGCTTCACCCGACCGGGAACGGGGCCCGCACCGCACCCCAAAAGGTCGCGGAAACTGGCTACGCTTACCGGGAATACCGGATTCCACAAGCAACTTGATGTTAGGCCTCGGGTATGAACAGAGTCCACGTAAGGTCTTCATTCCCGGCGCTCCAGGACTAACGTTCGTGTTACGGGGACGCCGGGCCATCTACCTCCACCGAACAGGAGTGTCCCGTGGAGTTTCTGTCTCTCCGTTTCCTTGCCGACTGGTTTCTGCTCCCGCCCAGCGGACCGCTCCTCCTGGCCCTGGCGGGCCTGCTCCTGTACCGGACCCTGGCAGGCAAGGCCCTGCTGACCGGCGGGCTGCTCCTGACCTACGCATTCAGCATCCCGCCCGTCAGTCACGCCCTCATGGCCCCGCTGCAGGCCGCCTACTCGCCGCCCGACACGGCCGCGCTGGAACACGCCGAGGCCATCGTCGTGCTCGGCGCCGGGTATCGCAGTGGTGCGGCGGAATTCTCCGGCGAAACGGTCAACGACCTGGCCCTGGTGCGACTGCGCTACGCCGCCGCCCTGCACCGGCAAACCGGACTCCCCGTGGTCGCCACCGGTGGCGGCCCGCAGGACCGGGAACCGGAAGCCCGCTGGATGGCCGAGGTCCTGGAGGAGTTCGGCGTCAGTCCGGTGTGGCAGGAAACCCGTGCGCGCGACACGGAAGGCAATGCCCGGCACTCGGCCGCGCTGTTGCACGAACGCGGCATGCAACGCGTCCTGCTCGTCACCCATGCGCACCACCTGCCGCGCGCCACTGCGGCATTCGAGCGCGCCGGGCTGGAGGCCATCCCGGCGCCGACCGGCGCCTTCGTCGCCCACGACACGAGGCTCTCGTTAGGCGCCTTCAAACCCCAGGCTAACGCCATGCGCACCAGCTGGCTCGCCATGCACGAGTACCTCGGTATTCTGTGGTATCGCTGGCAATACGGCCGTCACCCGGCACCGCCGGACTCCTGACGCGCCCCGCCAGCCCCAACCCATCACAACCGAGGGGCGACGGATGAATCTGCTGGTAACGGGCGGCGCTGGATACATCGGCAGCCATGTCCTGCAGCATCTGCGCAGGGGCGGGCACGACGTCACCGTGTACGACAACCTCAGCACCGGGCACGCATGGGCCGTGGGGGATGCCGAGCTGGTCGTCGGCGACCTGGCGGATACCGGGCGCCTGCGGGAAACACTCGAACGCGGCTTCGACGGCGTGCTGCACTTTGCCGCGCACATCATCGTGCCGGAATCGGTCACCGACCCGCTCAAGTACTACGGCAACAACACCCGCAACACCTTCAACCTGCTGGAGGCCTGCGCCGCCACCGGCGTGCGCTACTTCGTGTTCTCCTCCACCGCCGCCGTCTACGGCATCCCCGACACCGTCTCGGTCGCGGAGGACGCCCCCCTGCAGCCGATCAACCCCTACGGCGCCTCCAAGATGATGTCCGAACGGATGCTCATGGACCTGGGCGCCGCCTCCGACCTGCGCTACATCAGCCTGCGCTACTTCAACGTGGCCGGCGCCGACCCCGAAGGCCGTCTCGGCCAGGCCACGCCGGACGCCACGCACCTGATCAAGGTCGCCTGCCAGGCCGCGACCGGCCAGCGCGACGGCATCACCGTGTTCGGCACCGACTACGCCACCCGCGACGGCACCTGCGAACGCGACTACATCCACGTCGAGGACCTCGCCGCCGCCCACGTCCGCGCCCTGGAACACCTCGACGGTGGCGGCAACTCGCAGTTGCTCAACTGCGGCTACGGCCACGCCTACAGCGTGCTCGAGGTCCTCAACGCCGTGAAACGCGCCAGCGGCGTCGACTTCCACGTCACGCTCGGCCCGCGTCGCGAAGGCGACCCGCCCGCCCTGATGGCCGACGCCCGCCGCATCCGCCAGACCCTCGCCTGGGAACCGCAATACGCCGACCTCGACCTCATCGTCCGCCACGCCCTCGCCTGGGAACAGAAGACGGTTGGTAAAGCGGTGCAAGAAAGCGCTTAGCCCCGTCCAGTCGCATCACCAGATCTCGGAACCTGGTACCATTGGCGGCGGACATCCACCTAGTCGGTTGAGTGTGCACGCGACGCGGGAGCAGGCCATTCGCAGAATCCTTCTTCGCTTCTGATCCATGCGGGGAGCCATGCAAGATTCTGCTCAATATCGCGGCCCTTGAGCCCGCATTCCCACAGCACCAGTACGCGCCAGCCCGATGCGCGCAGAGCCAAACGGGTCCGTTCATCGCGCTCGACATTGGCCGCGAACTTCCGCTGCCAGCGACCCGCGTTTGTAGCTGGCGTTGTAGCCAACTGGCAGCCTGGATGGCGGTGCCAGAAACAACCATGAACGAATATGGCGAGATTATGTTTCTTCATTACAAGATCGGGCTTGCCCGGCAACCCACGCGCATGCAGGCGAAACCGAAACCCCCTGGAATGAAGAAACCGTCGCACACGCAATTCGGGCCGCGTATTCCTGGAGCGGATTCCGGACATCATTCGGGAACGTGTATCTCGGTCAACGACATCCATTTACCAATGGTCAGGCCACGCATGCTCGAATCGCAACTCAGCAAGTTCGGTACGACCCGATGAACGAGCAGGTCCCGGTTGCAGATCTGTTCGCAGGCCCCGGGGGATTGGGCGAGGGCTTTGCGTCACTCAACGATTTTTTCCGGATCGAACTCTCTGCCGAGTGTTCGCCGCCGGCTCACAAGACTCTTAAGCTACGGGCGTTCAAGCGTGCGCTGGAGGCGAACGGCGAGTCTCTCGACGACTATTACCGCTATGTGCATGGCCAGAGCAAAATGCCGTTTTCCGCGGCGACACGGGGTGCGTGGCACCACGCCGAACAAGAAGCCCTGTGCGTCACACTGGGTCAGGAAAACGACGACAAGCTTTTCACGAACGCCCTCGACCAAAGGCAGTTCGACTCGGCCAACGGAGTAATGGTCGGTGGCCCGCCATGCCAGGCTTACTCGGTCGTGGGTCGAGCACGCAACAGAGGGATCGCTGAGTACGTGCCGGAGAACGACAACCGGCACTTCCTCTATCGCGAATACCTGAAGCTCATCCAGCACTACCGTCCAGCAGTCTTCGTCATGGAGAACGTCAAGGGCATCCTGACGTCGCGAGTGGGCGGAAAAAGGATCTTCAATCAGATTCTGGTGGACCTGGTTGATCCCGACAGTGCCCTGGAACGTGCACCCAACGGCCCGGGCTACCGAATTCATTCGCTGGTCGATCCCGATATCGTCTTCCGCGCGGGGGATGATCCCGAAACGATACGAGGGGAATCTTTCCTCGTCCGATCGGAGGATCACGGCGTCCCCCAGACACGCCATCGCGTGTTTCTTGTGGGCGTTCGCAACGACATCTCCGCAAACCCCGAAGTACTTCGACCCTTGCCTGCAGTCACGACGGGGCAAGCGATTGATGACCTGCCCGCTCTGCGCAGTGGGCTTTCTCGCAAGGACAGCGACGAGGGCTGGCTCGACAGCGTCCGGGCTCAGGTTCGACAACTTGCCCCTGAGGCTCGCAGTGCAGGGCAACGCGACATCGCGGAACGACTCGAAGCAACGATATCGGGACTGCGGAGACGCCATAGCCTAAGCCGGGGCGGATTGCGCTATCCCAAAATGAAATCGCCCACACTTCCGGCGCAGCCGGACTTGGCCGACTGGTGGGATGACCCCAGGCTCGAGGTGCTCTTGAACCACGAGGCAAGGTCCCACATGCCGAGCGACCTAGGTCGGTACATGTACGCTTCGACCTTCGCCGAACTGCACGGCCGGTCGCCCTCCGGCTCCGGTGATTTCGGCCTGCCGAGTCTCGCGCCAAACCACGCCAACTGGATGAGCGGAAAGTTCGCCGATCGTTTCCGCGTCCAGCTCCGCAACGAGCCCGCGAAAACCATCACAAGCCATATTTCGAAGGACGGCCACTACTACATCCATCACGACCCATCCCAGTGCAGGGCACTGACGGTACGGGAAGCGGCGCGCATCCAGACGTTCCCGGACAATTACTTCTTCGAGGGCAACCGCACCGAGCAATACACCCAAGTCGGGAACGCTGTCCCCCCTTGGCTGGCACGCCAAATCGCTGAAATTGTCAGGGGCGTCCTTATTGCCCATAGCGGACACGCCTCCTGTGGCCACCTCCAGCCCCGACCGGAACCTGCCGGGACTATCGCCTGAGGAGACAGTCGAACGTCAATTGGCTCGGGAAATCATCGCCACGGCTTTACGGAACACAGCACCAACACGATGGGAAAGCTCCTGGT
The DNA here is from genome assembly GCF_000381225.1 of Thioalkalivibrio sp. ALMg3. Taxonomy (NCBI): domain Bacteria; kingdom Pseudomonadati; phylum Pseudomonadota; class Gammaproteobacteria; order Chromatiales; family Ectothiorhodospiraceae; genus Thioalkalivibrio; species Thioalkalivibrio sp. ALMg3. Next base: position 13,592 of record NZ_KB906234.1, read on the forward strand.
CGGAAAGTCCGTCAAGATCCTGGGTCACGCGATACGCGATCAAGTTACGGGCCGCCTCGCGCGTTACCGCTTCCATTGCTCCGCCCCGGTTCTCCTCGCTAGCCTTTTTCCAGATTGCTGCAATCATCCTCGCCGTACGGGGACTAGCCGACAACAGAGGGCGTTCGACAATCTGAACGAGCGCATCCTGCGTAAGCGGTTCTAGGCTGCCCCAATCGCTTCCTCGACCATCGCCGTGATCGGCACCTATCAGAAATCCGCGGCGCCAAAGCACTCCGAACGTGTTCCGTACTCCTCCCGTCCATCTTTCACGCTTGCGCCCCGGGTAACGCCAGTCAGTCACATCGGGAAGCAGCACTAACGTAAAGTACGCCCATACTCCCTGACGATAGGCCTCGCAGGGAGGAACTCCCGAGCTTTCTACCAGATACCGAGAAACCCGGAAATCGAATTGCCGCGTCATCTCTCCGCAACGCTCTCCAGGGAATCCGCAGTCCCGCGCAATCGACAGAAGATCTGAACGGATAGCCATTAACTTCTCGAAATCGACTCTAGATCCACCCGTCGCAGTAAATGTCACAGCGGGATGCCGCACGTCCTCGAATTCGATAGAGGCTTCATCGCTCGCAAACTCGGCCCATAATGCGTTGGCCGAAAAACTGTCGAGCCTAGGAAAAAGTTCAACTGTCATGGCAACCTCCGAAATTCGATGCAATGACTGCATCGAAGTCGGCTGGCCGCTGGTCACGCAGGTCACGAATCTGCTCCGGGGCAAGCTCTGGAAACGCCGCCTGAAGCCAACCAGAAACCAATGAGCCGACACTGCCATCCGGATAATCTTCCGGATGGGCTGTGAACTCGTCATTGTCCAGCAAACGGCTCGTGACATGTCGGACAAGATCAGCCTGCAGAATCGACATTATGACGGGCTCTTCTCGCGATATCGCTTCGAAGGTGTCGAGGCGGCTGGAATTTAGAACCACCTGAAACGCCATTTCAAAGCGATCTTCCAATCGTGCCGCCTCCAGCCTGAAATACCATGGAGCCCGGGCATAGGCCGCCGAAACTTCGGAGAAATTTCTGGCCTCCATTGGAAGACGTCCGCCACCGCCTTCCAGACGACAAATGAACCGATCCCACCAAAGCCGGCTTCCTGGCGCAATGGGGGCAAGGGCGTTCGAACGACTCGCCTTTTCCAGCGTGATGCTAGTTGTTAGCTCTACCACACCCTGCAGATCAGAGCCTTGAAGAACGAACGGCCCGATTTCGATCTGATCAGGGGCGGAATCACCACTGACAACCTTCCGGAAAATACTTCTGCGAATTTTAAGTTCGCCGGTAACGAGGTAGACGCTCACAACAAACGTCGAAGAAGTCTGAAGGCCAGCATCGCTGCACATGCCGTCAAGATCCACGCGAAGGGAGCGCTCGAGCTCCAGATCAACCGAATAATCCCAGTCCCCCAGAATCTCGGGAAGAAACCCGTCGCCGTCGGGAGACAAAGTGCGCCACGGGCCCGCCTCTATTCTAGATTCACTCGGCCTCAGAAATGGGAAGGCAACCGCTTCACTCATTCACCACCTCTCGCACTGCAAGGCGCGGCCGAATAGCCATGCCGACCGGGACAGTGATGCGTACGGTGCCGGCGGTCACCTGATCGGCAAGCTCAACCGGGATCGCGGAGGCAGGGGGAAATCGAGCTCCCCCCACTTCCCACCCCCGCACCTCCGGTCGATCCCCCCCCGGGGCAGCATCCAGCATCTCGCCTCCACCTTCGGTCACGATTGCAGGATCGGTCGATAGAACGACCTCGGCCCCCTCCGGCCCGATCAGAGAAAAGCGGAAAGACGCAACCACTTGTTGTCCTTCCACTTCGAGATTCTCCAGGCCGACATCGGTCAGCTTCAGGCTTTTCGGCCGACCTGTCTTGCCGGAAGACCGTCGAGAAGGGACCGCCCTATCCCCGCTGCCGGACAATAAGGTCCTTCCGAGCGCATCGGCTACCGGCGCAAGTCCGCTGGAATCCCCTCCGGATAGATCTCTTGGCCGCGGATTCCATTCCTCTACGATTTCCCTGATGCGAGATAGCGCTACATTCACGAATGTTCGAGCGGGTGACTTGGGAAGGGCCTTGGGATTCCAGTCATCATGCGTCGGAGGCTCCGATGCGGCGAAGGCGCGTTCGACCTCTTCTTCGGAACTGCAAACAAAAACTCCGGCCCACTCGAATCGATCGTTGGCCAACGGTGGGCCTTCAAGGTACTTGACCACAAGCTCGGCGGGCCTCATTAGCGCAACGTGATGAATGACCCCCGGAATCGATATGCCGGTATCGGTCGAGACGTCGAAAGTTCGCTCCTCCACGAAATCCCGCTCATAGCCCATGAAACCCAGGAGTTTCTTGGGTCGAAGGCTTTTGACTTCGCGCACCTGATCGTTCGGTGCCGAACGAACCTTTTGCAAAGCTTCAGCGAATAGATGGAACGGAGGTGTCGATTCGATGGGGGGCAGCTCGTGCCGGATGCCTTCGAACTCCATCTCGAAGCGCATTGGAGAGACCTCTTCACCCGGCCGAGGGACCAGTTTAGGCCAGAAAAACCAGAGAAAGGCCTTGTGAACATGCTCTACAAGCACTTTCGTCTCGGTCCAGTCCACTTCAATCACGGGATCGAGAACCATGACGGATGTTCCGGTGCGCCCCATTCGGGCGGGCAAGCCAAGCCCCTCCGCAAGCACCTTTGCATCATCGTCACGGACAGGGTCTACTGCTCCGCCTTCTGTTTCATCCCCTCCCCACCAATGCCGGCCGGTAAAGCTCCTGCCCGTGCCGGGATCAAAGAATTCTTCACCCATGCGGCTGGCCATGAACCGGTGTTCCCGACTTCCATCCTGTTCCTGCGTAAGACTGTCAACCAGCACAGTTTGGCAGGAGCTTAGCGAGAAAAGGGAAGACTTGCCGTATCCGTAAGTACCGCCGGAATGACTGCCTTCTCTCCGGGGGGCCCCGATATTTCTTAGAAATCGAACAAATCGAGAGTCTTCATCTTCTGTCACCTCGGAAGGACGGGTCTTGCCGGTCAAACCAAAAGTCCCGAAGTCACAAATCTCGGCGACACGTATGTTCTTTTTCTCGAAAAGATCGCGAAGTGGTGAATCTGGGTCCGGGGAGAGATCCTGAAATACAACCTCCTTCAGGTACTTGCGCTCCTCGGGCAAAAGGGTTCTCAAGCGCAGCAGATAAGTCGGTCTCTCTCCAACGAGACGCGCATCCCAGCTGTTCTGGACACTTTCCCGGATCGCAGTCAGCAGTGGTTCCGTGGCGGGCGACCCAAGGAGCCTCCTTGCGCCTTCACCCGACAGGTTTCCAAAGTCGCTGTAAGGCTCGCTCGACCGAAGAACACGAGGATCAGACATAAAGAAACTCGCTAACGACCGCATCGCTTTCATCTTGCGGGATTTCCCAGCCGGTTATGGCGTCCAGGCGCAAGGAGAAGGTCACACCGTCAATTCCCGGATCCAGATCTCCGCTTGCAAGACGGTCGGGGGTGAGGCGCGGAAATTCCTTACCCACCACGAAGAAACGTCGCAAGCCCCGAGTAAAGCGGTGAAGCTCCCAACGATGCGCAGAGAGATGCGAATAATCCGCGGCGGAGAGACGCTCGTAGAACCCGGCAGGATCGGCAACCCGACCTTCGATATCTGCTACTAACGATGGAACCGAAATGTCGCCATCGGCATCCGGAATCAGCGTCTGGTGGACAAGATGCAAACCTGCAGCCGGCGGGTCTAGCTGGCGAATTCCGTGTATCTCGACCGTAGAGGCCGCCCTGCGAGTCGAAGTTTTGACCTCAAAAGACTTTCCACCTCGATGGAAGTCATGTTCACCCCCCTCCGGTCCCTCCCAGGTTTTCCAGGCAGAGGGGTCCGCCTCCACGAGAGTCTTCAGGAGCATCAGCTCGCCCGCCAGACCTGCCGCGACTTCGCGAGTAACAGTATCGCCCGCTCCACCATCGAGCAGCCGGCGAAAATCGACAACTGCGTCGCGAACCGCAGCGTGACCGGATCGCCCCTGGCGAAGCCTTCTGTGAATACTGGCCACAAGCTCGGCAAACACGTGGCGAAGCCTTGGTTCCCTGCACGTGACCCGTATGCCGCGTTGTCGCCGACCCGCCATAGAGATCGTCGCGGTTCCGATTTCGACATTCTTTCCCGAAAGGCTGTCCGGGCCTTTCTCGTCAGGTTCGATAGCCACCATCACGGAAGGTGCTCCGGCCTCGGCAAGCGAGAGCATGAAGCGATGACCAAGGCCGCCTTCACGGGGCTCCAGCCATTGGCTGTCCGTCTCGCCGACACGGCGCGCCAGACTTTCCCAAAACCACAGGATTTCGCTCGGCGAAAGTTGGGAGGCCTCGTCAGTCTCCATCGATGTCTTCCTCGTCTTCGATCACGACATCGCCGAGATCGACTGTGATGTAGTGCCCCTTGAACCCCGTCGGATCTTCCGGGAACAGAATGCCCATGCCGAGAACATGATGTACAGCGTTCAAGGGGTCTCGCGTACCGGCTTCGGGGTTCCGCGGCTGGGAATCCTTGTCGATCGGGTAGAGCAATAAAAGTGGTGGAGGCGAACCTCCGTACTCATTGGACCGATGGTCCTTCAGGGCCTTCCATTCACTACGCGAAGGAGCTGGCGAATACGTGTCCACCAAGATGTCCTTCCTGGACATCAGCGCCTTGATGTCAGTGCATTCCTCGGGCGAGCGCTGCAACGCGGAACGATTGATCAGCCGCGTTTCCGCCAGAGGGCCCAGCCTCATCGAGCCGGGACGAGAGCGAGCCGGCATCATCACCGCCAGATTCCAGCGGGCGAGCTCGCCCGATTCGTACTTCTCGATGTATTTGCGGAGCGCCTTGGTATTCGTTCGAACTTGCTCGCGGCAAGTCTGATAGCTCCGCAGAAACTCCAACACGGCATCCACTGGAACATTTCTAACCAAAAAAGCCTCGTCCCGGGATTCTTGTTCGGTGCTGGGGTCCTCTGCCGCCCTTTCGAGCAAGCTCGCGCCTGCCCGCCAATTCCGCTCAAGCCACTCCCTGTCGCGATGATAGAAACGGATCGTTTGCAGGTGCTCTCCAGAGTAGGAGAGGGCTGCCTCTTTCGACGACTGCATCGCCGGGCGCCGGGTAACAAGCAAGCCCGGGACCTTTCGTATCCGCACCCCCCAGTCCACGGGACGAATCGATCCGTCACGATAAACAGCAATATCCTCGCGCAATTCGGCCTCGATCGTCGCAAGCTCGCGGAAACTGGACATTGTGCCGGCGGTCATCCATATCCGCGGTAACTCCTCGTAGCCATGCCGGTAACCGAACCAGCGGCCCATCTGCATAAGGGTGTCGTACTGGCGGGCATTTCGTCCGAAGTAACTGACTATGAGACCCGGCAACGTCACGCCCCGCGCAAGGCGATCTCCTCCGATAATAACGGCCCAGACAGGATCGCCTTTCTTCGGAAATTCCAGGCGGGAGTCGTTCACGTAGTTGTCTTGGACGACGAGAAGACCGGCCAGCACATCCTTTGAGCGCTCCAAGACGCTGTCCTCGGGAAGCGGCTCTCGCTCGAAGTCGGTCGGCGGGAGGCGCGGATACTCCTCCCGCCAGAGCGTCTGCAAGCGCTCGCGCCGCTCGACTTCCGACAAGGAGGCAAAACGCTCCCGGAAGGCATTTACTGCGAATTCGAGATTTTCGTGGGCCTCAGTAAGGCGGCTGGTGTGCAGCAGCATGGTCGAATGAGACGGCTCGCGGTGCTGTCTGGCTGCTGTAGCGAGAACGAACCAGAGAAGAGCCTTTTCGAGCGACGCCGGAAACCCGCCTTCCGCGGCGGCTTCCCCCTTGGCGAGGGCGGCAATGGTTTCGAGTTCGGCTTCGGGGATAGTGCGAATAACGTCCAGGCCGGATCCGGATGGACCAGGGTCATCGGCAGAAAGAAGATCACGTCCGAACAGTCTCTCCGCCCCGAAATATTCGTCCGGCGCAGGGATCGAGACAATAAAATCCCTCGGATACAGATCCCGGTCGTACTCCTCGTTTCCCTCGGCCCCCGGGTTTATCAGGACATTGGCAAAGGGCGTGGCGGTGTACCCCAGATAGGAGCACTTGGGTAGCCGCTTAAGCACCTCCCGAATCCGTCGGTTAATTGTACTCGGGTCTTCGTGCCGATCCTGACGAGCGACATCCGGGCTTGCCTGATCGGTCTCGTCGTCGATCACCAAGGCCGGGAGTTTCATGCGAGTGGCGACTGCGGTCTGCTCGAGGAAGTCTCTCAGTCGGGCAAGAACATGCGTATTCTTCTTCATCACGGCAAGAATGCCGCCCTTTTTCGGGATCACGAGGTGCTGTCGGGTCCCGGCGTCGAAGTCCTCTTCCTTGGTCGTAAGATGATCCCAGAGTTCCGGGTGGCTGGAGACAAGGTCCTCTTCCATCCGCTCCTGAGTCTGCTCGCGCAAGGCATCCGTCAAGCCCGCCAAGATGATGACCAGCTTGTACCCAGAGTCCATGGCTTTGGCGATGACAGCCGTCATGTTGGCGGTTTTGCCCGACTGCACATAGCCGACAACGAGCCCGCGCGCAGAGAATTTATCCGGCTTTTCAGGTGGCGCCAGCCTGGCCACGATGGACGATGACTGGTCATCAATGGACTTTACCGACTCGGCTGTCCAGTCCTTTTCATCCAGAAGATGCCGTTGAAGCGTAGGCCAGAAGACATCGGTTGCCTGAGGCCCGGCGTACCATCTCGTCTGCCCCCTTTCGTCTATTACGGGGACATCGATCTGCCTTACGTCCGCGACCTCGGCCAGAACGGTTCGCTCGATGTCGGCGGCGATCCGGACAGCGGAATCCGTTTCGACTTCCAGCATGTCCTCGATCCAGATTCGGATCTCGTCCCGGGCCGAGTCCGGCGGCCGATCAGCCCTCAGTTCCTTGCGGAAAGTCTCCTTCAGGCGTTCAAACTGGCGCGCTGTGAGCGACTCGCGTGCGATTCCCTGCTGCAAAGAACCCCCTTTTCTCTTGGACAGCCTGACCAATGGCCTGCCCCCGTCAGTTTCAACAGGCAACACCATCTCATGACCCTTCGGGACGATCCTATCAGCAGTAAGGTTTTTTGGGGAGCCGCGATCAACATGCGGCGAACCACGGGGTCAAACCTTGCCTTTTGCCCTGCGGCGTCCCTCCCTGAAGCATCCCTCCACGCCGTTCCCGGCTAATAAGTCGGACCACAGTAAGCTGCGGATCCATAACCGCAATCCATCCTTATCCCTTATTTCGGGCTTGCCAGCGATTTTAACGGCTTAAACGCCACGTCCTGGCTGACGGGTCACTCTCGCCGCATCTTGCGCGAAAAAACGGTCTTTCACCGGCTCCAGACCAGATTGTTAAGCCTTTTTGCTCGGAAACTCAGTCGCGTATAGAGATTCGTCCCGGAATGCAGGACGGAGTGGATGGTTCGCCTGGAAGTGCGAACGTAAAGCGGTAGCACATCCGCACCGTCAGTCAGTGGCGTGGAATTCGCGGTATTCGTCGAGGAAGGCGAGGCGCCTCGTGTCGGTGACGCGGTCGATGTAGAGCTTGCCGTCGAGGTGGTCGATCTCGTGCTGGAAGACGGTGGCGAGGAAGCCCTCGGGTTCCAGGTGGCGGGGTGTTCCATCCGGCTCGCGGTAGTCCACGGCGATGTGGCGGGGGCGCGCGACTTCGCCACGCAGGCCGGGTACGGAGAGGCAACCTTCCCAGTAGCGCTGCGGCGTCGGGTCGAGCACGGTCACGGCCGGGTTGACGAGAACCAGGCGGCCGGTGGGCACGGCATCGGGGTAGCGGCTATTGCCGGGCTCGATCTCGATCACGGCAACGCGTTGAGGCACACCGATCTGGGCGGCGGCCAGGCCGAGCCCTTCGTTGGCGTGCATGGTGTCGACTAGGTCGTCCACCAAGGCGTGCAGGTCGGGCCTGTCAAAATCGGATTCGGGTACCGGGTCGCAGACGCGACGCAGGTCGGGGTGTCCCATGCGCAGGATATGGCGAACGCTCATGGGAAAGATGGTGCCACAAGGGGGAAATAATGGTGGCCGGGGACGGAATCGAACCGCCGACACGGGGATTTTCAATCCCCTGCTCTACCGACTGAGCTACCCGGCCATACTTCGGGGGAATCGTCCTGCGGACGAAGGGCGGTATTAAAGCCGTCCGGCGGCCCCACGTCAAGCGCGCGGGGCCGCCAGATCGATACGAGCCGCGGAAAACTGCGACTCAGGAGGCGTTCGGGTCGACGAAACCTTCCGGCTTTTCCGAACCGTCGCCGAACAGGAACTTCTCCATTTCCTCTTCGAGGAACTTGCGCGCCTTGGGGTCGACCGGGGTCAGGCGGTATTCGTTGATCAGCATGGTCTGGTGGCTCAGCCAGGCCTGCCAGGCCTCCTTGGACACGTTCAGGTAGATCTTCTTGCCCATCTCGCCGGGATAGGGCGGGAAGTCGAGCCCGTCCGCCTCTTTGCCGAGTTTCACGCAGTTAACGGTTCGTGCCATTGCCGGGATCCTTGTCGTCGTGCAGATAACGCTGGATGGGGGCCGGGATGCCGACCGCCCGTGATGTGCCGGGTTTATACCAAATCACCCTGTTGCCTTCCATGATCCCACACGCGCCAGCCGGGAGGTCGAAGGGCCGAATGCGCAGATCCAGGCGGTAGTGGCTGAAGCTGTGCTGGAGCCCGTGATCGGCACCGGACGGGGTGGCACCGGGCCACTGAACGAGCACCCAGTCTTCCAGGGCCTCGGCGGTTTCGGCCTCTGGCAGGCTGTAGAGCCCGCCCCAGATGCCGTCCTGTTCGCGCTGGATCAAGGCGATACCCTCCGGTGCCCGCAGACAGGCGGCCCAGCGCGTGCGTGTGGGCAGATCGCGGCGCGGCCGGGGCGAAGGCAACGTGCCGGTCAGGCCCTGCTGCGCGGCGCCGCAGTCCACGTGCACCGGGCAGGCCTCACAGGCGGGGCGGCTGCGAGAACAGAGCAGGGCGCCCAGGTCCATGATCGCCTGGGTGTAATCCGCGCAGCGTGTGGCAGGGGTACGCGCCTCGGCCTCGGCCCACAGTTCACGCTGGACGGCGGTACTGCCCGGCCAGCCGTGGATCGCCGCGTGACGGGCGAGTACGCGCTTGGCATTGCCATCCAGGATGGCCTCGGGCGCATCGTGCGCCTGGGCGATGATGGCGGCGGCAGTGGAGCGCCCGATGCCCGGCAGTTGTTCCAGGCCCTCGCGATCGGCGGGGAACACGCCCCCGTGGTCCTCGACCACCACCTGCGCGGCCCGATGCAGGTTGCGTGCACGGGCGTAGTAGCCCAGCCCCGACCACTGGTGCAGCACGGCGTCCTGCGGGGCCGCGGCAAGGCTTTGCACGTCGGGGAACTGCTCCATGAAGCGCTGGAAGTAGGGGACGACGGTCTCCACCCGGGTCTGCTGCAGCATGATCTCGGAGACCCACACCCGATAGGGCGTGCGCGGATGCTGCCACGGCAGGTCCTGGCGACCGTGGCGATCGAACCAGGCGAGCAGCCGCTCGGCGAAGGCGTTCATGGGCGAATCGACCATGGCGGCACCCGCACCGGGGGCGGGCGCCGCGGGTGCTCAGCGACTGCGGAAGCGATCCAGAAGCCGGTCGGACTCCTGCTCGATGCGCTCGCGAGCGCGCTCTTCTTCCTCGTCCAGGCGTTCGCGGACACGATCCTCTTCCTCTTGCACGCGTTCGCGGACCTCGTCCTCGTAGCGGTCCCGCAGGGCATCCTCCAGGTCGAGACGGAAGCTCGGGTCGGTGAACGTGCCGCTGATGCGGATCGGCAGCATCACGCCGCGCAGATCGTCGAGTTCCCGGCCGCCCTGGCCCTCCAGCGTACCCACCACGGTGGTATTCACGCGGTAGTCGAGGGTGTCGTCGTTCAGGTCGGCCTGGCCTTCGCCGCTCACCCGCAGCAGGGGCGAGCTGGCCGCCAGGTCCTCGTTGCGCACGATGCCGTCGCGAATGGTGAAGCTGCCGGTCAGTTCGCTGAAATCGGTCTGGTTGGGCTCGTCTTCTTCCAGCTGCTCGCCTCGCAGGCGCGCCTCGGCCCGGCGGATGATCTGGGCCACGTTGATGCCGCGAACCGCGCCATCTTCGAAGCGCATGTTGCCGGAGCCGTTCAGGGCACCCTTCAGCTCGCTCAGGAGCTCGCCCCGGGTGGCGATGTCCAGCTCCAGGTTGCCGGTACCCATCAGGCGCGCATCGTCACCCTGAAAGTCTTCCAGCAGGGCCCCGATATCCAGGGCCTGCAGGTCGGCCGCCAGCTCGTAGCGCGGGGCATCGTGGCGCGCATCCAGGCGCAGGCGGCTGCTCAGCTCGCCGCCGTAGGCCTCGGCATTCAGGGGCTGGATATTCCAGTCACCGGCCTCGGCGCGGATCTGCAGCTCGATGTTGCGCAGGACCATGCCCATCACGTCGAGGCGGCCCAGCGCCGCGCTGCCATCCATATCGACGCTGCGCAGGGCCTCCAGCGGCAACTCGATGGCGATATCCTCGTCGGCTTCGCCATTGCCATTGCCGTTTTCCGTGCGCGCCTCTTCCACTTCCGGCGGCAGGTAGCGGTCGAGATTCAGGCGCTCGCCGGAGACATCGAAGGTGATCAGCGGGCGTTCGCCGCGGCCATCCCAGCCCGCGGAACCGCTCAGCATGGCGTCATCCACGGTGATCAGGAACGGGTCCATGTTCAACGCCTGGAAGCTGCCGTGGGCGGACAGGTCTAGGGCAACCCGGGCCAGGGCATCCGGATCGCTGGTTTTGGGGGCGTCCATTCCCAGGTCCGTCAACACGTCCTTGAGGTTGAAGGTGTTGGTGCGCATCTCGCTACGGATCTGCGGCTGCTCGCCATCCAGCTCGGACAGCTCGGCAAACCCGGTCATGCGCACGCCGGCGACACCCAGCGTCAGACGCTCCAGGCGCAGGGACATCGCGTCGGCCATTTCCAGGGCGACATCGGTTTCCAGGGTCATGCCCACGGCGCGCGGCAAGCCACCACCGTCGAGGCCCAGGGTGGCGTTCAGACGACGCACGGAGTAGCGCTCGTTGAGCAGGTCGACGTTCATCAGCCCGCCGAGGTCGAGCGCGAGCTCCACGGGTTCGGCCAGATCGCCGCCCTCGGCGCGCACGACCGCTTCCAGATCCAGCCGCGTCTCGACGCCCGGGCGGAAGCGCCCAATCTGCAGCTCGAACGGGTCCAGGGTGGCCTGCATGCCGGTCTCGCGATCATCCCAGTGCACCCGGGTATTGGTCAGGGAGATTCCGGCCACGTCGATGCGCTGCAGGGCCAGCCGCGTCTCGGTCGTGGTGCGCTCGTCGTCATCCGCACCCACGGCCTCGTCGCGGGCGGCGCCCGCGTGATCCAGCAGGTCGTCCCAGTTGTTGCGGCCCTGCTCGTCGCGTGCCAGGTTCAGGCGCACACCGTCGGCCTGCACGCGCTGGACCTCCAGCTCGCGGCGCAGCAGCGGCATCACCGCCACCGCGACATCCACCACGTCGACCTCGGCGAACGGCTCGTCGCCAAAGCCCTCGGCATTGCCAAAACGCACCTCTTCCAGACGCAGCCCAAGGCTGGGGAACAGGGTCAGGCCGATCGGCCCGGAGAGGGTCAACTCGCGACCGGTCGCTTCCTGCACCTCCGCTTCGATGCGCTCCTTGTAGTCATTGGCATCGAAGGTGATCAGCAGGTAGGCGGCCACGATGATGGCCAGCAGGATCAGTACGGCGATCAGGCCCAGCAGGCGCTTGATCCATTTCATTCGGAATCTCCTTTCGGTTCGGCCCGCCAGGTGCCACTGCGGCCCCCGCGTTTCTCGAGCAGGCGAACACCATCAATTTGCATGCCGCGGTCCACGGCCTTGCACATGTCGTAGACCGTCAGCAGCGCGGTGGACACGGCGGTCAGCGCCTCCATCTCCACCCCGGTCCGGGCGTGCACCTCGCAGGTGGCCTGCACGCGCACGGCGGTGTCTTCCGTCTCCAGCTCCAGGGCCACCCGGGTCAGTCCGATCGGGTGGCAAAGCGGGATCAGGTCGCCGGTCTTCTTGGCCCCCATGATGCCAGCCACGCGGGCAATACCCAGGACGTCCCCTTTCGCATGGCGGCCTTCGCGGATGCGCTGCAGGGTGTCCGCCTGCATGTGGATCCGGCCCTCGGCGATCGCCACGCGATGGGTGACGGACTTTTCGCCAACATCGACCATGTGCGCATGGCCTTCGGCATCGAAGTGAGTGAATTCGTTCATGCCGGCTATAATGCTTGACTCGCAGTTATCTTTACAGGGGCCGGAATGACCGTAAGCGTTCACTATTTCGCGCGATTGCGCGAGGAACTGGGCCGCCAGGGCGAAGAAGTGGCCCTGCCCGGAGAAGGCCTGACCGTCGGCGAGCTGTGGCGGCACCTGCACCAGGATGCCCCCCCGGAACGCCTGATGGCCGCGGTCAACCAGGAACAGGCGAGCCTGGATACCCCGGTACGCGATGGCGACGAGGTCGCCTACTTCCCGCCGGTGACCGGGGGCTAGGGTGGCGGTCGAGATCTATACCGGCGATTTCGATCCCTGGGAGGTCGTCCGCCAGGCCGAACAGGCCATCCCGGCGAACGCCCGCGGCGCGGCCAGCGTGTTCGTCGGCCGCATGCGCGACTTCAACGAAGACGAGGACGTGACCGGCCTGTTCCTGGAGCACTATCCGGGGATGACCGAGCGCGAGCTGGAGCGCATCGTCGCCGAGGCCGAGGCGCGCTGGCCGCTGCTGGGCTGCCATGTGGCCCACCGCGTCGGCGATGTGCGTCCCGGCGATGCCCTGGTGCTGGTGGCCACCTGGTCCGCCCACCGCATCGCCGCCCGCGACGCCTGCAGTGACATCCTCGAACGCCTGAAGCACGAGGCCCCGTTCTGGAAACGCGAGACCCTGGCCGACGGCACCGACCGCTGGGTGGAGAAAAACACCCCGGGTTTCTGAACGCCACCCGCTGTTCGCCCCCCCCTTGTAGGAGCCTGCTTGCAGGCGAATGCTCCTGCCAAAGTCGGACGCGGGCAGGGGCATTCGCCTGCAAGCAGGCTCCTACGGGACCCACAGCTCAGGACATGGGGCATCCCGGCCGCCCCCACATCGTCATCCCGGAAACCGCACAGCGGTTATCCGGGATCGCCACCGCCGGAGATGAGCCGGGCGTCCGCGGAGGCTCCAGCGCGGGAGATCCCGGCTCTCCGCTTCGCTCCGGCCGGGATGACGGGGTGGGCCGGAGGATAAGGCCGGCTTAACAGTGGACACGGGGGTGCGCCGGGTGACGGAGTTGCGCGCGGCCTTGGGCGCAATGGAACACGGCCGGTCCTCAGCGCAGGGTGAGGAAGAGGGTCTGGTTGCCGCGACGCAGTTGCAGCTCCAGGGTCTGGTGTGCGGCCAGTTGTTGCGGCAGGTCGGACAGGCGCTGGATGCGCTGGCGGTTGATGGCCAGCAACACGTCGCCCGCGCGCAGGCCGGCGCGCGCCCCCGGGGTGCCGGGCTCCACCGCGATCACAGCCACGCGACTACCCCCGTCACGCCCGGTGGCCTCGGACAAGCGAACACCTTCCAGCCGCGGATGCACGGCCGCGCCCTCGATGCGCCGCTCTTCGGGGCGATCCAGGCGGGCCACGATCCGCTGTTCGGCCCCGTCGCGCAGGACATCCAGGCGCACATCGGAACCGGCGCGCAGCAGGCCGAGCCGGTTGCGCAGATCGCCGGCGCTGCGCACCGGCTGGTCGTCCGCCCGCAGCACGATATCTCCGCTCTGGAGGCCGGCACGTTCGGCGGCGGACTCACGCACCACCCGCGTAATCACGGCCCCCTGCGACACGTCCAGACCAAAGGCCTGCGCCAGCGCCGGGGTCAGGTCCTGCATCTCCACTCCCAGCGCGCCGCGCTCCACGCGACCCTCCGCCAGCAAATGGTCGCGAATCTGGCTGGCCATGTTGGCTGGGATCGCGAAGCCGATGCCAATGTTGCCCCCGCCGCGCGCGAGAATGGCGGTATTGATTCCGACCAGCTCGCCACGCAGGTTGACCAGCGCCCCGCCGGAGTTGCCAGGGTTGATGGAGGCATCGGTCTGGATGAAGTCCTCGAAGCCGTCACCACCCAGTCCGCTGCGGCCCAGGGCACTGACGATGCCGCTGGTCACTGTCTGGCCGAGGCCGAAGGGGTTGCCGATGGCGACCACGAAGTCGCCCACGCGCAGGGCGTCGGAGTCCGCCAGCGGGATCGCCTGCAGGTCCTCCGCGTCGATGCGGATCACGGCGACGTCGGTGGCCGGGTCGGTGCCCACCACCTCGGCCTCGTACTGGCGGCCATCGAAGAGCGTGACCAGGATCGCGTCGGCGCGCGCGATCACGTGGCTGTTGGTCAGGATGGTGCCGGCCTCGGCGTCCACGATCACGCCGGAGCCCAGACCCTGGCGTTCCCGTTCACGCGAACGCTCGGGGACATCGAAAAACCGGCGGAAGAAGGGGTCGTCGAACAGCGGGCTGACCGACTCCACGACCCGCGCGCGGGTGGCAATGTTCACCACTCCGGGGATGGTGCGCTCGAGCATCGGCGCCAGGGAGGGCAGGGGCTGACCGTCCACCGCGGCCGGGAGCTGGGCGGCGGCCGGTGCGGCCCCGAGCAGGGCCAGGGCCAGGATCAGAAGGGGAACCAGCCGACGCATGGGCGATCCTCGATCAGGGCGCCAGGTTGGCGCGCGGGGCGAAGGACGACTCCTTGGCCATCTTGCGGTACCAGTCACCGGCCTCGTCCTCCGGCGGGACCTGCACCAGCAGCTTCAGGTAGAGATCACCCGGTGGCTTGCCCGGCAGTCCCTTGCCCTTCAGGCGCATCTGCTTGCCCGACTGGGTACCGGCCGGGACCTTCAGGTTGACCCAGCCATGCGGCGTGGGCACCTCGATCGTCGCGCCCAGCGCGGCCTCCCAAGGGGTGATCGGGATGTCGCGGTAGAGGTTGCGACCGTCCAGCGTGTAGCGATTGTCCGGCTTCACCCGGATCTCCAGCAGCAGGTCGCCGGCGCCACCACTGCCAACGCCCGGGTCGCCCTGGCCGCGCACCCGCAGGCGCGAGCCATCCTTGGCCCCGGCGGGGATGCGCACGCGCTGCACCCGGCCCTCGGCATCCTGAACCGAGACCTCGGTGCCCTTGAGCGCCTGATCCAGGCTGATGTCCACGCGCCCCTCGCGGTCGGCGCCGCGCATGTTGAAGCCGGCCCCACCACGGCGACGCCCCCCACCCATGCCGCCACCGCCGAAGATCGAGTCGAAGAAGTCCGAGAAGCCGCCGGCATCGGCGCCCCCGCGGGCACCGCCGTATTGCGCCCGACCGTCCCAGCCGGGCGGCGGACGAAAGTCCTGCCCCTGGCGCCAGTTAGAGCCCAGCTGGTCATAGGCCTTGCGCTTTTCCGCGTCGCCCAGGGCCTCGTAGGCCTCGTTGACCTCCTTGATGCGGGTCTCGGCGTCCGGGTCCTTGCTGACATCCGGGTGGTACTTGCGCGCCAGCTTGCGATAGGCCTTCTTGATCTCGTCCTGGCTCGCGTCGCGGCTCACACCGAGGATCTTGTAGTAGTCCTTGTATTCCATTGCTTTCCTCGAGCGATTGCGGCTGCGTCCTCGGGTGACACCCGGATCCCGCCTAGGGAAACACTGATCAATGTACACGCTCGCGCTCGAGTCGCTTTTGCGTGCGAACAAGGCGCGGCGACTGCCGTGCAGTCACTCTGCACAAAGGAGCCGCAACGCCGTGCGCGCGCAAAAGCGGCCGAGCCCCTTCGGGGTTGGTACCCCAGGTTCCCCGATCCTGCGTTGCGCCGCTTGCGGGTAGAACCACTACCCGCTGCACGCCGCGCCTTGTCTCGGAAAACCTGGGGTACCAACGCGAGTGTGTACATTGATCAGTGTTTCCCTAGCCCATGATAGCCGGGATGCGGCTGTCACCCCGGGAGACAGGAGCCGCAGAAAAAGATCCGTGCCTCCCAAGGTTCAAAAAAACGGGCGCCACCGCGGGTGGAACCCGGGGCAGCGCCCGTGTCTCGCCCGGTGGGCGAGCATCCCCACCGGGCACGTGAGGCCGGATCAGTTCTCGATCTGGATCCGGCGCGGCTGCACGCGGGCCTGCTTCGGGATGCGCACCTCCAGCACGCCGTTCTCGCTGCGCGCGGAGATGTTTTCGGCATCCGCCGTATCCGGCAGCGAGAAGCGGCGGAAGAACGTGCCACGCACGCGTTCGATGCGCTTGTAGCCATCCTTCTCTTCCTCGCTTTCGTGCTTGCGCTCGCCGCGCAGGGTCAGCACGCCATTCTCCATGTTCAGTTCGATGTCCTTCGGGTCTACCCCGGGGATATCGGCATGCAGCACGTAGGCATCGGTCTCTTCGCGGATATCTACCGCGGGGGCCCAGTCTGAGGTCGCGGAAGAGTCCTCGGCGCCGGGCAGGTCCGGCATGCGCCCAAGTTCGCGCGACAGTTGACCGAGCAGGCTGAACGGTTCGTAGCGGGTCATGGTCATGGCATTCCCTCCTGTGTGGGTGTCATCTGACTCACCCTTACAGTTAGGGGACACTTCCCGCGTTTTCAAGGGCCTGAGAGAGACGGCGCTCACTGTACTGGCCCGCACTCGCGCCGATTGTGCAGGCTGAGGAACGCCTCCCTTACACACGGCGAAACTCCCTCAGCTTGTAGTCATCGTCGGTGATCAGTTCGAACACGCCATGCACGCCGCGCTGATCCAGATGGCTGCGCAGCAGCCGCGCCGGGAATTGCACGCTTTCGCCGCTGTCGGCCTGCGCAAAGACCACTGCGGCGCGGCCAGTGTAGTAGTCCTCCATCTCCTGGCGCGAGATCGCCAGGCGCAGGCGAAACCGGCGCATCGCGCTATTCCAGGTTTTGCACCTGCTCGCGCAGCTGCTCGATCAGGACCTTCATTTCCACTGTGGCACGCGTGATCTCCAGATCGTGCGACTTGGAGGAGATGGTGTTGGCCTCGCGGTTGAACTCCTGCATCAGGAAGTCGAGCCGCCGACCGCTGGGCCCGCCCTGGTCCAGGATCTCGCGCACGGCCGCCACGTGACCGTCGATGCGATCCAGCTCCTCGGCGATATCCATGCGCTGGGCCAGCAACGCGACCTCCTGTTCCAGGCGTTTCGGGTCCAGGTGCAGGTCCAGTTCGCGGATGCGCGCCAGGATGCGTTCGCGCTGCTCGTCGAGCATCGGCTGACGCCGCGAGTGGACCGTCCGGGCATGCTCCGCCAGGGCCTCCAGGCGCGTGCGCATGCCATCGGCCAGGGCCGCCCCCTCCGTCGTACGCATCGCGACCAGGGCCTCCAGCGCGGTGTCGAAGCCGGCCAGTAGCGGCTCCGCCAGGACCTCGCCGGCATCCGAGGCGCCCTGCAGGACGCCGGGCCAGCTCAGCACGTCCAGCGGCGAGACCGGGGCCGGATTGCGCATCCTTCGCTCGATCGCCGCGCAGGCATCGATCAGTGCCTGCGCGCGCTCCTGATCGAAGGCCTCCGGGGCGTTGTCCGCCTGGCCCCGGTCGCGCAGCACCACGTCCACCTTGCCGCGTGCCAAGTGGCCCTTGAGGCGTTTACGCACCTCGGCCTCCAGCGAGCGCAGGTGATCCGGCAGGTGGATCCGCAGCTCCAGGTAGCGGTGATTGACGCTCTTGAGCTCCCAGTCGAACACGCCCCCGTCCAGGGTGATGGCGTGCCGGGAAAATCCGGTCATGCTGGTAATCATTATTCCCCCGTTGCGGTCCCTGCTGCGCAAGGCATGAGTGTAGTGCGTTACCCCACTGGGCGACGCACTACACTCATGGCCCGTATACTGCGCCCCTCTCAAATCTAGCAAGGATCACAGCATGCGACCCAGTGGCCGAGCAGCCGACGCGATGCGCGCCGTGCGTTTTACCCGCCATTTCACCCGTCACGCGGAGGGTTCCGTACTGGTGGAATTCGGGGACACGCGCGTGCTGTGCAACGCCACGGTGGAGTCGCGCGTGCCGCCGTGGTTGAAGAACAAGGGCCGCGGCTGGGTCACCGCCGAATACAGCATGCTGCCGCGCTCCACCCACGAGCGCATGGTGCGCGAGGCCGCCCGGGGCAAGCTGGGCGGTCGCACCATGGAGATCCAGCGCCTGATCGGGCGCTCGCTGCGTGCCGCGGTCGATCTCGAGGCCCTCGGCGAACGCCAGATCATCGTCGACTGCGACGTGATCCAGGCCGATGGCGGCACCCGCACGGCCGCGATTAGCGGGGCCTACGTCGCGCTGCGCGATGCCATCCGCAAGGCACGCGAACAGGGCCTGATCCGCAAGGACCCGCTGCACGGGCACCTGGCAGCGGTCTCCGTGGGCATCTTCAATGGCACGCCGGTGCTGGACCTCGATTACGACGAGGACTCCCAGGCCGAGACCGACCTGAACCTGGTGATGAACGAGGCCGGTGGGGTTATCGAGATCCAGGGCACGGCCGAGGGCCACGCCTTCCGCCGCGACGAGCTGGACCAGATGCTGGATCTGGGCGAGAAGGGCATCCGCGAGATCTGCGACGCCCAGCGCGCCGTTCTGGCCGAAGGCTGATTTAGGCATGACGGGCGAACCGCGGCGCGTGGTGCTGGCCACCGGCAACCCCGGCAAGCTGCGCGAGATCCGCACCCTGCTGGAGCCGCTGGGCCTGGCGGTCGAGCCACAATCGGAGCATGGCGTGCCGGAGGCCGAGGAGACCGGCCTGACGTTCGTGGAGAACGCCATCCTGAAGGCGCGCAACGCCGCCCGGCATACCGGGCTGCCAGCGATCGCCGACGACTCCGGGCTGGAGGTGGAGGCCCTGCGCGGCCAGCCGGGGATCTACTCCTCGCGCTACGCCGGTACGGACGCCGACGATGCCGCCAACAACGCGCGGCTGATGGAGGCGTTGCAAGGCGTGCCACCGGAACAGCGGGGTGCGCGTTTCCGCGCCGTGGTGGTGTACCTGGAACACGCCGAGGACCCGGCCCCGATCATCGCCGAGGGCGTATGGCCCGGACGCATCGCCGAGCAGGCCAGCGGCGCCGAGGGCTTCGGCTACGACCCGTTGTTCCTCGTTCCGGAGGAAGGCTGCACCTCGGCCGAACTGGACCCGGCGACCAAGAACCGCCTGAGCCACCGCGGCCAGGCCCTGCAACAGCTTGTGGCCAGCCTGCGCAACCGTATGGGCAACCCGACGGCCTGACACCCGGTCCTGCCTGGCTCCGGGGCGCATCCAGGGAGATCGCCACGGCGCTGCGCGCCTCGTGATAACGGTGTCTTTGTGCCCGTCGTTGCGAGGCCCCGCAGGGGCCGTGGCAACCTCCCGACGATACCCCGGCGCATATTCGGGCCCGCGTCGGGGTCCGGCCCGGGAGATCGCCGCGCGCCTGGGGCGCTCGCGATGACCGTGATTCCGGTCACCGTCATCGCGAGGCGCGAAGCGCCGTGGCGATCGGCGCGAAAACCCAGGCGTCGGAGGCCGCAATGACGGGACTGGGTGCTTTCGACGCCACCCGGGGGCTCGCCTATGCTCCGCACATGAACTCCGCCCTGATCCATCCGCCGCCACTGGCGCTGTACGTGCACCTGCCCTGGTGCGTGCGCAAGTGTCCGTACTGCGACTTCAACTCCCACGAGCCCCGCGGCGAGGCGCCGTTCGACGACTACGTGGCGGCGCTGCTGCGGGATCTGGAGGGCCAGCTCCCGGATGTATGGGGGCGACGGCTGGAGAGTGTGTTCATCGGTGGCGGGACCCCGAGCCTGTTCCCGCCGGAGGCGCTGGACGCTCTCATGTCCGGTCTGCGTGCCCGGCTGCCGCTGCGCCCGGACTGCGAGGTGACCCTGGAGGCCAACCCTGGCACCGCCGATCGCGCCTACTTTCGCGGCTACCGCGAGGCCGGGGTCAATCGGCTGTCGCTGGGTGTCCAGAGCTTCGACGATGCGATGCTCGCTCGGCTGGGCCGCATCCACGGCGCCACCGAGGCCCGCGACGCGGTGGAGCACGCCCGCGCCGCCGGCTTCGAGGCGATCAATCTGGATCTGATGTTCGGCCTGCCGGGTCAGTCGGTGGCGGCCGGGCTGGCGGACCTGCAAGCGGCCATCGAACAGGACCCGGGGCACATCTCCTGGTATCAGCTGACCCTCGAGCCGAACACCCTGTTCGCGGCGCGCCCACCCGAACTGCCGGAGGACGTCACAATCGAGGAATTGTTCACCCGCGGCCAGTCCCATCTGGCGGCGGCTGGCTATACTCGATACGAGATATCCGCCTATGCACGCGCGGGGCAGGAATGTCGCCACAACCGCAATTACTGGACCTTCGGCGACTATCTCGGCATTGGCGCCGGGGCCCACGGCAAGCTGACGCAGGTGCACGATGGCACGATCCTGCGGCGGGTGAAGCCGCGCCAGCCGGAGGCCTATCTCGCCGGGCCGCAGCAGCACAACGATCAGACCGTGCCGACGGCGGAGCGACCCTTCGAGTTCATGCTGAACGCGCTGCGACTGGTGGAAGGTGTTCCGGCCGCGAGCTTCGAGGCGCATTGCGGCCTGCCGCTGGCGACGCTCGAGCCGGCGCTTTCCGAACTGCGCGCGGACGGGCTGCTGGGGGCGGATACGGAGCGCGTGCAGGCCACGGAACGGGGCCTGGCGTTTCTTAATGACGTGCTGGAGCGTTTTCTTCCGGAAGGGACTCCGCAGGACTCGATCGCCACGCCGATAGCCTGGCCCGCGGGCCGGGAGGAGGGTCGATAATGCGTCCCGTCGAGTTTGTTGATTTCGCCTGCCCCTGGTGCGGCGAGCCCGGCGAGATCACGGTGGACATGGTCAGCAATGACCGCGAATGGGTCGAGGACTGCGCGGTGTGCTGTGCCCCCATCGTGTTCCGCCGCGAGGATGCCGGCGACGAGGAGATTCCGCGCGTCGCTGCCCAGCGGGAGGGCGAGTGAGCGCCGCGCCACCGTATACCCCGATCGACTGCGAGCGCTATTCCGAGCTGGAGCTGGCCATCCTGCGCGGTCAGTCCCTGCGCACGCACTGGCGCCGCGGGGAGATGGACCGCATCGCGATCGTGCGGCCGCTGGACTTGCGCACCCGGCGCAGCGCGGAGTACCTGATCCTGCGTGACGCCGAGGGCCGGCGGCAATGGTGGCGCCTGGACCGGCTGATCAGCTTCGAGCCGGTCCCGGGCTGAACGCCATCCGGGCTGCGACCGGCGAGGTGGCTCGTCTGATCGCCGCACCACATAGGGCACAGCGGACACGGAGAAAGGCGCAGGGGTTGTCGGGGGCGGTAGACACCGCTGGATCATGCACAACGCGGAAGGCGTGGACCCTTTTGGGGTACGCCGTAACCGGGCTTCCGGCAACTTGCCATCCCCTGCGAATCAACAGCCCTGCAATCCCGCTGGACCAGAATGGGCCTTCTCTATGCGCTCCGTGCCCTCTGCGGGCAACCAGGAGGGCTCGGAGCGCCAAGCCGGGAGGGACCGGGGCTGCGTGGGGCGATCGCTTCGCTGGCGCTCGCGCTGACAGGGGGCGGGCTGCGCCCGCCCCCTGTCAGCTGCGCTTCATCTGGTCGAAGAATTCGGAATTGGTCTTGGACGACTGCATGCGGCCGAGCAGGAATTCCATGGCCTCGATGTCGTCCATGCCGTGCAGGAACTTGCGCAGGATCCAGAGCTTTTGCAGCTCCTCGGGTGCGGTCAGCAGCTCCTCGCGGCGGGTGCCGGAACGGTTCACGTTGATCGCAGGATAAATGCGCTTCTCCGCGATGCGGCGCTCCAGCTGGAGCTCCATGTTGCCGGTGCCCTTGAACTCCTCGTAGATCACCTCGTCCATCTTCGACCCGGTCTCGACCAGTGCGGTGGCGATGATGGTCAGGCTGCCGCCCTCTTCCACGTTGCGCGCGGCACCGAAGAAGCGCTTCGGGCGATGCAGGGCGTTGGCATCCACACCACCGGTGAGCACCTTGCCGGAGCTGGGCGAGACGGTGTTGTAGGCGCGCGCCAGGCGGGTGATGGAATCCAGCAGGATCACCACGTCGCGCTTGTGCTCGACCAGGCGCTTGGCCTTCTCGATCACCATCTCGGCGACCTGCACGTGGCGCTGGGCCGGTTCGTCGAAGGTGGAGGAGACGACCTCGCCCTGGACCATGCGGTCCATCTCGGTGACCTCTTCCGGGCGCTCGTCGATCAACAGGACGATCAGATAGCACTCGGGGTAGTTGCCGGCGATGCTCTGGGCAATGTTCTGCAGCATCAGCGTCTTGCCCGCCTTGGGCGGGGAGACGATCAGGCCGCGCTGGCCCTTGCCGAACGGCGAGACGATGTCGATGATCCGCGCGGTGATGTCCTCGGTGGAGCCATTGCCGCGCTCCATGCGCATGCGCTTGTTGGCATGCAGCGGGGTGAGATTCTCGAACAGCACCTTGTGCTTGGCGTTCTCCGGCGGCTCGAAGTTGATCTCCGAGACCTTCAACAACGCGAAGTAGCGCTCGTTGTCCTTGGGCGGGCGGATCTTGCCGGAGATGGTGTCGCCGGTGCGCAGTCCGAAGCGTCGGATCTGGCTGGGCGAGACATAGACGTCGTCCGGCCCGGCCTGATAGGAGCTGTCGGCACTGCGGAGAAAGCCGAAGCCGTCGGAGAGGATCTCGAGGACACCGTCGCCAAAGATGGCTTCGCCGCTCTTCGCGTGAGCCTTGAGCAGGGCGAAGATGATCTCCTGCTTGCGGGCACGGGACATGTTCTCGATGCCTTTTTCTTCGGCAAAGGCCACGAGATCGGCAGCGGACATCCGCTTCAATTCGGTCAGATTCATGCGTGGGATGCTGTGTTCAACGTGGATGATCGGCGACCGGGGGTGGTCACTCGGATTGACTGGAAGGAGGCAGGGAATGGCCTGGCGGCCACTCGAACTGGTTCGATGGTAAGCGAGGCGGCGGCGCGGGGCAACCCCGGTGAAGCCGGGCGCCTGCGAGGCCTGGCGGTTAACCGCCAGGCCCGGGTGTTACAGGTGCTGATCCAGGAACGCAGTCAGCTGCGACTTGGACAGGGCACCGACCTTGGTGGCCTCGACATCGCCGTTCTTGAACAGCATCAGCGTCGGGATCCCGCGGATGCCGTACTTCGGCGGCGTGGACGGGTTCTCGTCGATGTTCAGCTTGGCGACCTTGACCTTGCCGGCGTATTCTTCGGCGATTTCGTCCAGAATGGGGGCGATCATCTTGCAGGGCCCGCACCACTCGGCCCAGTAGTCCACCAGGACCGGCTGATCCGCCTTCAGGACGTCCTCGTCGAAACCGGCGTCCGATGTGTACACAATTTTGTCGCTCACTCCGAGCCCTCATGACTTGGGTTGGGGGAGCAGCCCGCACCGCCGGCTGCACGGCCCTTACTATCGACGATCAACGCCGGACAGTTCAAGTAATACGCAGGAACCGAGGAACCCCATGACCGAAACCGTGCAGGACACACCCCGCTTCGACCAGCTCGATCTGCCCGAACCCGTCCAGGCGGGCATCCGCGCCACCGGTTTCGAAACCTGCACCCCGATCCAGGCACAGACCCTGCCGATCGCGCTGGCCGGCCACGACGTCGCCGGCCAGGCCCAGACCGGGACCGGCAAGACGGCCGCCTTCCTGATCGCGACCTTCAACCGCCTGCTGCGCCAGCAGCCTTCGCCCAACCGGCGGCCCACGGACGTGCGCGCCCTGATCCTGGCCCCGACCCGCGAACTGGCGATCCAGATCCACAAGGATGCCGAATCGCTGGGCGCCGAGACCGGGCTGAAGCTCGCGCTGGCCTACGGCGGCACCGGCTACGACAGCCAGCGCGAACAGCTGGAGGCCGGCGCCGACATCCTGATCGGCACGCCCGGACGCATCATCGACTACTTCAAGCAGAAGGTCTTCGGGCTCAAGCATACGGAGGTGGTGGTGCTGGACGAGGCGGATCGCATGTTCGATCTCGGCTTCATCAAGGATGTGCGCTTTCTGATGCGTGGCTGCGCGCCGGCCAGCGAACGCCTGTCGATGCTGTTCTCCGCCACGCTGTCCTTCCGCGTGATGGAGCTGGCGTACGAGCACATGAACAATCCGGAAAAGGTCCAGGTCGAGGCCGAGACCCTGACTGCCGACCGCGTGCGCCAGGTGATTTACTACCCGGCCAACGACGAAAAGATCCCGCTGCTCCTCGGGCTCGCACGCGACCTCAAGCCGGAGCGCGCCATCGTGTTCGTGAACACCAAGCACGGCGCCGAGAAGGTCTGCGACTGGCTGAACGTGAACGACCAGAAGGCCGCGCTGCTGTCCGGCGACGTGCCGCAGAACAAGCGCTCGCAGCTGCTGGAACACTTCGCCGCTGGAGAATACACCTACCTGGTGGCGACCGACGTGGCCGCCCGCGGGCTGCACATCCCGGCGGTCACGCATGTCTTCAACTTCGATCTGCCGCAGTCCGGCGAGGACTACGTGCACCGTATCGGGCGCACCGCACGTGCGGGCGCCGAAGGTGACGCGATCAGCTTCGGCTGCGAGGACTCGGCCTTCTACCTGCCGGATATCGAGAGCTATCTGGGCGAGCGCATCCCCACCGCGAGCGTGGACCCGGCACGCCTGTTCCAGGATGCGGTCAAGCCGAAGCCACGCCCGCGCAAGCCGCGCGACGATCGCCGCGGTGGGCCACGCTCCGGCGGAGGCGGCCGCCCCGGAGGCAGCCGCCCGCAGCGCAGCGGCAACCGGGGCTGAGCGGACGCGGGAAAACCACAGAAAAAGATGGTGCCGGCGAGAGGAGTCGAACCTCCGACCTATCGATTACGAATCGATTGCTCTACCAACTGAGCTACACCGGCGAAGCGCGACATGATAGCGAGGGCCGGTGCCGACCACAATCCGGCGAGCCCGGACAATCGACCGATCACCAGCTCAGGAGCGGCGGCGGCCCACGCGGAAGACGACGTCCACACCCTCGAGTTCCTTGCCTTCCGGCAGGGCGGGCAGATCGGAGATGTCGATCCGCGCCGGATCCACGTCTTCCAGTTGCCCGGTATCGGTATGGAACAGGTGGTGATGCGGATTCAGGTTGGAGTCGTAGAACAGCTTGGCCGGATCAATCACGACCTCGCGCACCAGCCCCTTCTCGGCGAACAGGTTCAGGGTGTTGTACACCGTGGCCTTGGACACCCGCGAGGCATGCCGCATTAGCTGCCCGAGGATTTGCTCGGCGCTGAGGTGCTGATGGCGGGCGAACATCACGCGGGCAATCTCGACGCGCTGCTCGGTCGGGGAGATCGCGTGCTCGCGCAGCATTTCGCGCGCAGCGTGGACCGAAAGCAGATCCGGGTTGTTGGAGTCGATGTTCATGATTCCGACGATATAACAGGGATCTGGAGCAAGTCCATATCCCGCTTTCCGGGGACCGGTGAGGCCGGGAAGCCTGATAGAATGGAGCGGGTGATGGGAATCGAACCCACATTAAGAGCTTGGGAAGCTCCCGTTCTACCATTGAACTACACCCGCTTGCGCCGCCGATTGTAGGCCTTGTCGGCCTCCGGCTCAACGGTAAACTGAGCAGTCGAAGAACCATGCAGATTCAGCTGAACGGCGAACCCTTTGAACTCCCCGATGATCGCGAGGCCACCCTGGCCGCGCTGATCGAGGCACGCGGCCTTGGCGGCCGCCGTCTGGCGGTGGAGGTGAACGAAGAGCTGGTCCCGCGCAGCGAGCACGCGGCCCATCCCCTGAAACCCGGGGATCGCGTGGAGATCGTGCAGGCAATCGGGGGCGGCTAGATTGCCCAGCCGCCCGGCCTGCGACCACTTTTCAACGAAGGAATGACCATGACCGAATCGGCCGCGTCCGCCGACGACCTGTTCCGCGTAGGCACGCGCGAGTTCACCTCCCGCCTGCTCGTTGGGACCGGCAAGTACCGCGATCTCGACCAGACCCGCGACGCCATCGAGGCGAGCGGCGCGGAGATCGTGACCGTCGCCATCCGCCGCACCAACATCGGCCAGAACCCGGACGAACCCAACCTGCTGGACGTGATCTCGCCGGAGCGCTACACGCTGCTGCCGAATACTGCCGGCTGCTTCAATGCCGAGGATGCGATCCGCACCTGCCGCCTGGCACGCGAGCTGCTCGACGGCCACAACCTGGTGAAGCTGGAGGTCCTGGGCGACGAGAAGACCCTGTACCCGGACGTCTTCGAGACCGTGAAGGCCGCCGAGACGCTGGTGGCCGAAGGCTTCGACGTGATGGTCTACACCACCGACGACCCGCTGCTGGCGAAGCGCCTGGAAGACATCGGCTGCCTGGCGATCATGCCGCTGGCCGCGCCGATCGGCTCGGGCCTGGGGATCCAGAACCGCTACAACATCCGCGAGATCGTGGAGAACGCCTCGGTTCCGGTGCTGGTGGATGCCGGAGTCGGCACCGCCTCGGACGCCGCGATCGCAATGGAGCTGGGCTGCGACGGCGTGCTGATGAACACCGCCATCGCCGCGGCCGACGACCCGGTGCTGATGGCCTCGGCGATGCGCCACGCGATCATCGGCGGGCGCCAGGCCTTTCGCGCCGGGCGCATGGCGCCGCGGCGCTACGCCTCGGCCTCCTCGCCGCAGACCGGCCTGTTCTTCAGCTGAGCATGAGCGACCACGCCAACGCCGAGACGGACGACAAGCCGTTCTACCGCCGTATCCGCAGCTTCGTGCGCCGCGAGGGCCGGCTGACGCCGGGCCAGCAGCGGGCACTGGACGACCTGTTACCGCGCTTTGGCCTGCAGCTACCGGAACCCGCGGCACCGCTGGACCTGACTTCCGTTTTCGGGCGCACGGCACCCGTGACGCTGGAGATCGGCTTCGGGGACGGCGAGAGCCTGGCCGAGCAGGCCGCGAACCAACCGGAACGCGACTTCATCGGGACCGAGGTGCACCGGCCGGGGGTCGGACATCTGCTGCGCGAGGTGGAGCAGCGCGGCCTGACCAATGTGCGCGTCAGCGACGTCGATGCGGTGGAACTGCTGGAGCACTACCTGACGCCCGCCAGCCTGGACTGCGTGCAGGTGTTCTTCCCCGACCCTTGGCACAAGAAGCGCCACCACAAGCGGCGCCTGATCCAGCCGGCCTTCGTGCGCCACCTGGCGACGCGCATCCGGCCGGGCGGGCGGCTGCATCTGGCGACCGACTGGGCCGAATACGCCGAACACATGATGGTGGTGCTGGAGGAATGCCGGCCATGGTTCGTGCCGGATGGCCTGATCCCGGCTCCCGGCCGGCCGCCGGAGCGCCCGGTGACCAAGTTCGAACGGCGCGGGGAGCAACGCGGCCACAAGGTCGCCGATCTGCTCTACCGGCGCACCGACGAACCCGCCTGATGATACCCGGCGCGATGCCGGGTCGGATCAGACGTTCTTGACCACCAGGACCGGGCAGTCAGCCCCGCCAATCACGCGCTCGGACACGCTGCCCATCAGGAGGCGCTTGAGCCCGGTACGCCCGTGGCTGCCGACCACCACCAGATCGCGATGGTCGCGCGCAGCGACCTCCAGCAGGGTGACCTCGGGGCGCCCCTCCTCGAAGGTCGCATCGGCCTCCAGCCCCTTCTCGCGGGCCTCGCCCTGCAGACGCTGGATGGCCTGGACACCCTCCTGACGCCGCTCCTCGTTCTGCCCCGGGACCGCCACCGACACGATCGTGATCGGAAGCTTGCAATAGCCGGCCAGCTCGATTGCGGCGCGCGCGGCCTGGTCCCCAAGGTCGGAGCCGTCGGTCCCCACCAGAAGCCCGCGATGCGGCGCCTGGGCGCCGCGCGGGACGATCATCACGTTGCAGGGTGCGAGCCCCACGACCTTGCGCGTGGCGTCCCCCACCATCAGGCGCGAGAGGTCACCGCGATCGCGCCGGCCGATGACGATCAGCCCGGCCTTGAACTCCTCGGCAATGGCGACGATCTCCTGGTGCCGGTCGACCCCGTGGCGCAGGATCATGGAGGCATCGATGCCCACCTCGCGGGCGCGCTTTTCCAGCGCGTCCAGATCGGTCTGGCCGGCAACGCTCGCCTCGTGGCTGCGCGGCGGAGACAACGCATCGTGCTGGGTATCGGTGCGGATAATCCGTGCGACGATCAGGCGCGCACCACAGCGCTGCGCCAGATCCAGCGCCACATTCTCGGCGGATTCGCTGAATTCGGAGCCATCCGTCGCCAGGACGATGGTCTCGAAACGGCACATCGGGGCATCGGATTCGGACATGCTAGGGTCTCCACCTGGACTTTTTTCCAAGCATAACCGACATGCCGGCAAACGCCAGCACTCGGGGCCGCGCCGACCGAACCGCCAACCCGACGCCGGCGCATTTTTTGCGTCCGTGCCCGCGGGATGAAATAATCCCGCGCTTTCAAGGGAAAGGCGGAACCTGTTTCCTCCGACCCGCCTCGGCGCCTGCGCCCGGCGCGAGTCCCCTTTTTCGGCTTCTGGCCACGCGCCGTCCGGCGCGGGTCCTCAGGACACGACTGGAACATGGAAAACCTTACGCTGACCACCGAGATGATCGTGGTGCTTGCGCTGCTCGCGTTCACGATCTTCCTGTTTGTCTCCGAGATCATCCGGGTCGACCTGGCGGCGATCTCGGTGATGGTCCTGCTCGGCCTGCTGACGCTGGTGCCCGGACTCGGGATGCTGGTCGGCCAGGAAGAGCTGTTCAGCGGCTTCGCCTCCAATGCGGTGATCTCGATCATCGCGGTGATGATTATCGGCGCCGGCCTGGACAAGACCGGCGTGATGCACAAGGTGGCGGCGTTCATCATGCGCGTGGGTGGCACCACCGAAAAAAGCATCATCCCGACCGTCTCCGGAACCGTCGGCGTAATCTCCAGCTTCATGCAGAACATCGGCGCAGCCGCGCTGTTCATGCCGGTGATGAGCCGCATCTCCAATCGCCTGAACATCCCGCTGTCGCGCCTGCTGATGCCGATGGGCTTCGCCGCGATCGTCGGCGGCACCATCACTCTGGTCGGGTCCAGCCCGCTGATCCTGCTGAACGACCTGCTGCCGTCGGACATGGAACCGTTCCAGCTGTTCGACGTGACCCCGATCGGCCTGGCCCTGCTGGCCACCGCCATCGTCTACTTCGTGCTGCTGGGCCGCTTCGTACTGCCGTCGGTCAAGAGCAAGGCCACCCAGCGCGAAAGTGCACAGGACTACTTCCAGCGCGTGTACGGCCTGTCCTACGAGATCCATGAGCTGTTCGTCCCGGAGAACGACCCGATGGTTGGGCGCACGGTGGCCGAGATTGAGCGCGAGACCGGGATCGCGATCGTCGGCACCTACATGCGCGACGAGCTGCGCATGGCACCGTGGACCGGCTACGAGATCCAGGCCAACTCGCACCTGGCCGTGCTGGCCAGCCCGTCACGCATGGAAAAGCTGTGCGAGGGCACGCGCAAGCGTCCCAGCACCCATCTCGACGTGTTCGCCAACGCCCTGGACAGTGGGCGTTCCGGCGTCGCCGAGGTCGCCATCGCGCCGGGCTCGAACCTCGCCGGCAAGACGGTCACCGAACTGGCGATGCGCCAGACCTACGGCCTGTCGGTGATGCGCATCCAGCGCGGCAACGAGACCTACGGCGAGGGGCTACGCGACATCCCCCTGGAACCGGGCGATATCCTGGTGGTGCACTGCACCTGGGAATCGCTGGCCCGGCTGGAGCAGGACCGCGATTTCGTGGTGATCACGTCGGACTATCCGCGCGAGGAACTGGTACCGTCCAAGGTGCCGCATGCTCTGTTCTTCCTGGCGCTGACCGTGGGCCTGATCGTGTTCACCGACCTGATGCTCTCGGTCGCACTGCTGACCGGCGCACTGGGCATGATCCTGACCGGCGTCATCAGCCTCGACAACGCCTATCGCGCCGTCAGCTGGAAGACCGTCTTCCTGCTGGCGTCACTGATCCCGCTAGGCATGGCGGTGGAGAACACCGGAACCGCCGCCTGGATCGCGCAGAACACGCTGGAGATGCTGGGGACCGTACCGCCCTGGGTGCTGCAGGCGACGATCTTCGCCCTGGCCACGTTCTTCACGCTGGTCATGTCCAACGTCGGCGCGACCGTGCTGCTGGTGCCGCTGGCGATCAATTTCGCGATCGCCGCGCAGGCCGCGGGCATGGATGCCGACCCGCGCGTGTTCGCGCTGACCGTGGCGATCGCCACCTCGAATTCCTTCCTGATCCCGACCCACCAGGTGAACGCCCTGATCATGGGCCCCGGCGGCTATCGGGTGAAGGACTTCATGAAGGCGGGCGGCATCATGACCATCCTGTTCGCCGTGGTCGCCATGTTCATGCTCAACCTGATTTTCTAGTCTGTTAAACGCAACCTTTAGCAACCCGTTTGCAAGGAGAAATCCCATGTCCCAGAAGCATCCCGTGATTGCGGTGACCGGTTCCTCGGGTGCCGGCACCTCCACCGTCAAGCGCTCCTTCGAGTCCATCTTCCGTCGCGAGCAGATCAGCCCGGTAGTGATCGAGGGCGACAGCTTCCATCGCTATGACCGCAAGGCAATGAAGGAGGCGATGCAGAAGGCCGCCGCCGACGGCAACGATCACTTCTCGCACTTCGGCCCCGAAGCCAACCTGTTCGATCGCATCGAGGGGCTGTTCAAGACCTACGGCGAGACCGGCCAGGGCGAGAAGCGCTACTACCTGCACTCCGACGAAGAGGCCGCCGAGCACAACGAGCGCCTTGGCACCAACCTTGGACCGGGCGAGTTCACCCCCTGGGAAGAGATCCAGCCGGGCACCGATCTGATGTTCTACGAAGGCCTGCACGGCCTGGTCGTGAATGGCGAAGTGGACGCCGCGCAGCACGTGGACCTGGGTATCGGCGTGGTGCCGATCGTGAACCTCGAGTGGATCCAGAAGATTTTCCGCGACAACGCCGAGCGCGGCTATTCCGCCGAGGCGATCGTCGACACGATCCTGCGCCGCATGCCGGACTACGTGAACTACATCACCCCGCAGTTCGGCTACACCGACATCAACTTCCAGCGCGTGCCGACGGTGGACACCTCCAACCCGTTCATCGCCCGCGCGGTGCCGACCCCGGACGAGTCGATGGTGGTGATCAGCTTCAAGGATCCGGCGAAGCTCGGCATCGACTTCCCGTACCTGCAGAACATGATCCCGGACTCCTTCATGTCCGATCCCAAGACCCTGGTGGTCCCGGGCGGCAAGATGAGCTTCGCGATGGAGGTCATCCTGGCCCCGATCATCCACGAGATGCTGTCGCGTCGCGGCTGATCCGCAAGCCCAAGAGAAGTTCCCAAGCCCCGCTCCGGCGGGGCTTTTTTCGTTCATGGCCGGGCATTCCGCTAGGATTCGGAATTTAACCAACAGGACGGAGTTGGCGTGATCGGACTCTTCGGGCCACGGCCGGCCCAACAGATGGAGCGCTTTCGCAGCCGTTACGACGGACGCTCGCTGATCGTGCACCAGGGTTTCAACGGAGACTGGCTGGAGGAGCTCATCAAGCAGCCGGGCGGCGGGGGCCACTTCCGCATGGACAGCCGACCGCTGCCGCGGCGGCGCCCCACCCCGGTGGAATGGCTGGTGCAGACCTACATCCTGCCGCTGGAGCTCCCTCAGCCACTGTTTCTGGACGTACGCGAGGACGCCATCCTCGTGCGCCACCTGACGCGCGGGCAGCATGCCGTGCACCCCTCCGAGATCGCCTGGTTTCTGGAGGAACTGGACACTCGCCACCACGCCCGCCTGGTCTTCGCCGAAGACGGCGGCCTGCACGTGCACACCGGCCTGCCGGTCGACGACAACGAGGCCCTCAGCATGCTGGAGCATCTCGGTTTATGACCACACCCTTTCGCAGCGCCACCGCCCGCGGCGACGAGCCCGGGGCCCTGGCCACCACCCTGATCGCCGAGCTCGGCGAACAGCCGGTGCGTGGCGATGATCAGGTACGCGTCGGCTTCATCTATCTCTCCGACCCCCTGAGCCGCCACGCCCGCAGCCTACTGAAACACCTGCGCGAAGGCCTCGGGATCGATCACTTCGTCGGCGGCATGGCCATGGCAATCATCGGCCCGCGCGACGAGCTCTACGAGCAGCCCGGTGTGACCCTGATGATCGGCGAGTTCCCGGCATCCAGTGTTCGGGTCATCTACCATCCGGTACGTCGCTTCGAGGATCTGGTACAGGAACTGGACGGCTTCCTCGACCCGCAGACCCCGGGGCGTCTGATCCTGAATGCCGACCCCCAAACGGAGGGCCTGGAAGACATACTGACGGAGATCGGCGAGCAGACCGCCTGGTTCGCCACCGGGGGTGTCAACTCCGGCGAGCCCGGCGTGGTACAGATCGCCGACGGGGTCTCCGCCTCGGGCATCACCGGCCTGGCGCTGCGCGACGATGTCGCCATCGCCGCGCGCCACAGCCAGGGCTGCACACCGCTGCCCGGCCAGCACGAGCTGACCGAGACCTGGCGCAACATCATTGTGCGTCTGGACGGGCAGCAGGCGCTGCCGGCATTCAAGGGCATCATCGGCGATGTCCTGTCGCGCGATCTGGAACGCGCGCTGGGCTACATCCTGGTCGGCTTTCCCATCGCCGGCTCGGATACCGGCGACTATCGCGTGCGCAACATCATCGGGGTGGACCTGGACCAGGAGGTCCTCGCGATCGGCGAGATGCTGGAACCGGGGTCGCAGATCCTGTTCGTGCGCCGCGACGGCCAGGCCGCCCGCGACGACCTGGAACGCATGCTGGAACAGGTGCGCGCCCAGGCACCCAACGGTATTCGCGGGGCGCTCTACGTCTCCTGTGTCGGGCGCGGACGCCACCAGTTCGGGCAGGAAGGCGCGGAGTTGGCTATCGTGCAAAAGGGACTGGGGGACGTACCCCTGGTCGGTTTCTTCGCCAATGGCGAGATCTTCGCCAACCGCCTGTACGGCTACACCGGGGTCCTGACCCTGTTCACCTGAAACGCACTCCACCACACCCCGGGAGAAGGCATGCAGTACCGCAAGCTGGGACGTACCGATATCGAAGTCAGCCTGATCGGCCTGGGCACCATGACCTGGGGCGAGCAGAACACCGAGGCCGAGGCGCACGAGCAGCTCGACTACGCGCTGGGGCAGGGCGTGAACTTCAT
The DNA here is from genome assembly GCF_000381225.1 of Thioalkalivibrio sp. ALMg3. NCBI lineage: Bacteria > Pseudomonadati > Pseudomonadota > Gammaproteobacteria > Chromatiales > Ectothiorhodospiraceae > Thioalkalivibrio > Thioalkalivibrio sp. ALMg3. The sequence continues at coordinate 46,862 of NZ_KB906234.1, forward strand.
CGACGCCGCCGAGATGTATCCGGTGCCGCCGCGCGAAGACACCCAGGGCCTGACCGAGACCTACATTGGCAACTGGCTGGCGCAGCGCCAGAATCGCGAACAGGTCGTGCTGGCCAGCAAGGTCGCCGGCCCCGGCATGATCGACTACCTGCGCGGCGGCCCCCAGCTGAACCGCGAGCACATCGAGCAGGCCCTGAGCGACAGTCTCAAGCGGCTGCAGACCGACTATCTGGACCTCTACCAGGTCCACTGGCCGGCGCGCGCGACCAACTTCTTCGGCCAGCTCGGTTACAGCCACAAGCCCGACGATAACGCCACGCCGATCGAGGAGACCGCCGCCGCCCTGAAGGCCATGGTCGACAGCGGCCGGGTGCGGACCATCGGCATCTCCAACGAGACCCCGTGGGGCTTCATGGAATGGATCCGCGCACATGACCGCGGCCTGTCCGAGCGCATTGTCTCCATCCAGAACCCCTACAACCTGCTCAACCGCAGTTTCGAGGCGGGCCTGGCCGAGATGGCCATCCGCGAGGACGCCGGCCTCCTGGCCTACTCGCCGCTGGCCTTCGGCATGCTCTCCGGCAAGTACCTGGATGGCGCCAAGCCGGCAGGTGCCCGCCTGACCCTGTTCGAGCGCTTCCAGCGCTACAGCAACGAATCCGGCCTGGCCGCGACCGCCGAGTACGCCAGGCTCGCCGCCGAACATGGGCTGACGCCAACCCAGCTGGCACTGGCCTTCGTCAACCAGCAACCGTTCGTGACCAGCAACCTGGTCGGCGCGACCACCATGGAACAGCTGCGCGAGAACATCGCCACCGTCGACATCACCCTGTCCGACGCCGTGCTGGAAGCCATCGAGGCGATCCACGCCCGCTATACCTACCCCTGTCCGTAGGTCGGATCCGTTGCACCTGATCGATACGCACGTCCACCTGGACCTCGACGCGTTCGATCCGGACCGCCCGGCGGTGCTGGACCGGGCCCGCGCCGCCGGCGTGCAGGAGCTGGTCCTGCCCGGCGTCACGCGTGCCCGCTGGCCGGATCTGGACGCCCTGCACCGGCACTACGATGGTCTGCATGTCGCCTACGGTCTGCACCCAATCTTCCTGCAGGACCATGCGGATGACGACCTCGACGCGCTGGAGCCCTGGCTGGACGCGCACCCGGAGACCGTCGCCGTCGGCGAGATCGGACTGGACGGCTACCACCAGGAGCTCGACTGGGACCGTCAGTGGCGGTTCTATACGCGGCAACTGGCCATCGCCCGGGAACGCGAGCTGCCGGTGATCATCCACAGCCGACGCGCGCTCGACGAGGTCCTGAAGGGCCTGCGCCAGTACCCCGGCATCAGCGGCATCCTGCATGCCTTCATCGGGAGTCCGCAGCAGGCTCGGCAGGCGGCGGATCTCGGCTTTGCACTCGGGATCGGCGGACCCGTGACCTACGAGCGCGCAAAGAAACTGCACCGCGTGGTGCGCGACGCACCGCTGCAGGCGCTGGTGGTGGAGACGGACGCCCCGGACCAACCGCTGGCCGGACACCAGGGCGAGCGCAACGAACCGGCCATGACCGCCGAGGTCAACCGCCAGCTCGCGGCCCTGCGAGACATGGATCCGGCCGAGATGGCTATAATCACGTCACAAAACGCACGCCGGGTCCTCCGGCTCCCGACCGGTTCCGCTGCATGAGCTCGCCCGCCGACGCCCCGCACAATCCCTTTACCGAACGCACGGATCTGCTGCTGGGGCATGACGTCACCGCACGCCTGCGCGATCGGCATGTCTTCATCGCCGGACTGGGCGGTGTGGGCAGCTACGCGGCCGAGGCGATCGCGCGGGCCGGGGTCGGACGCATGACCCTCGCCGATCACGACGTGGTCGGGGCCTCCAACCTGAACCGCCAGCTCGTCGCGCTGCGCTCCACCGTGGACCGGCCCAAGACCGAGATCATGGCGAACCGCATCCGCGACATCGATCCCGACATCGAGGTCATCATTCGCCAGGACTTCCTCCAGCCCGACACCATCGGCGACCTGGTCCCCGAGGATGCCGACTTCGTGCTGGACGCGATCGACTCCATTGTCTGCAAGGCCGCGCTGGTCGCGACCGCCCAGGCCCGCGGGCAGGCCGTGATCTCGAGCATGGGCGCAGGTGGGCGCATCGACCCGACGGCCGTGCGCGTGGGGCCGCTGACCGAGACCCGCGTGTGCCCACTCGCGCGGCAGATGCGCAAGCGGCTGCGGCGCCTGGGCGCACATCTCGACTACCCCGTGGTGTTCTCCATCGAGCAGCCGCGCAAGGGCACGGAGCACCGGCCGGTCGGCGACGGCGGGCGCCCGCGCTCGGTCAACGGCACCATCTCCTACCTGCCCGCGATCTTCGGCCTGACCGCCGCCGGCCACGTGATCCAGACCCTGATCACCCGCAGCTGACGCACACGAATCGAGTGCAGGAACCCGTATCGACTCGTCATTGCGAGGCGCAACGCGCCGCGGCAATCGGCGAGGGGTACCCCCCCAGCCGCACCGCACCCGCAAGCCCTGGACAGCACCGCTACTCGTCGAACACGGCCTCGATGCGGGCCTGGATGTGCTGGTCAGCGTCCGGGCCGAACTGCGTAGTGGCGGGATCAAAGCGGTCGCAGAAGGCGTAGGCAAACTTCAGATCCTTCACTCCGAGGGCACCGAACAGGCGTGCCTCGAAGGAATGATCCTCAGGGTTCTGGATCAGCGTGGGCCAGCCGTCCGCGCCCGGGGCCAGGGCAGGGCCGAAGAAGACCACGCCGGGCAGATTCTTCAGGCGCAGTGCACAGGTGCCATCGGTTACGCCGGCCATCGGCAGGAAGTCGATGGTGCGCGACAGGCGCTGCTTGCGGTTGAAGGCGATATCGATCTCGCCGCCCGCTGCGCGGATCGCCGGGGCCTCGGCCTCGAACGTCAGGGTCTCCAGTCCCGCAGCGCGCCAGGCATCCAGATCCTGCGCCCCATGCCGGCTGGGCAGGAACAGGTACGCGGGCTTGCTGATGGCCCGGATCGCCTCCAGGAGCGATTCCGAATAGATCGGCGCGTTCACCAGGATGCCGCCGAGCTCGAGGTCGTCGATCAGCCACACGGCCGGTTCCGAATCGCCGATCCGGTAGATGGTCCGGTCACGCAGTTCGACCAATGGGGCGCTGATCAGGGGTTCACTGGCCATCGGGCTTCTCCGTCGACAGGGTGGCGGGGCGAGGTTCGATCTCGGTCATGGTGGTCTCGATCCAGCTCTCGGCCTCGGACAGCACCTCGACCGGCTTGCGACCGGCGGTCTCGATCGGTGCCCCGATCACTACCTCGACGGTGCCGGGATAGCGCCGCAGGCCCTTTTTCGGCCAGAAGCTCCCGCTGTTCAGCGCCACCGGCAGGACCGGGTAGCCGGTGCGCACTGCGAGCATCGCGCCGCCCTGACGGTAGCGCCCGTGTTCGCCCGGGGCCACGCGCGTGCCCTCGGGGAACACGATCACCCAGCGGCCCTGGTCCAGGCGCTGCTTGCCTTCGGCCACCAGGTTCTCCAGGGCCTGGCGTCCGCCCTCGCGATCAATCGGTACCGGATCGAGCATGGACAACGTCCAGCCGAACAGGGGAATCCGCATCAGTTCACGCTTGAGCACCCAGGTCTGCATGGGAAAGATCCCGACGAAGGCCACCGTCTCCCAGGCCGACTGGTGCTTGGACAGCACCACATGCGGGCGCGAGGGGTCGATGTGCTCGCGCCCGTGCACCCGGTAATCGATGCCGCAACTGACACGCAGCCACCAGACGTTGAACCGGCCCCACAGGGTCAGGACACGGTAGCGGACGGGGCGGGAAAACGGCCAGATCAGCGGCGGTACCAGCAGCCCGAAGACCAGGATGGAGCCAACGAGCCCCAGCTGGAACAGCAGACCTCGGATCAGGGGCAGCATCGCCCGGCCCTACCCCGTCGCCAGGCGGCCGATGTCGGCCACGGTCTCGAACGCGCGACGCAGTTCACGCAGCAGGGCCAGGCGGTTGCGCCGCTCTGCGGCGTCCTCGGCCATCACCATCACCTGGTCGAAAAAGGTGTCCACCCGATCTCGCAGGCCTGCCAGTTCGCCGAGGGCATGCAGGTAGTCACCGTCGGCCACCGCCTGCTCGACCCCCGGACGCACGGCCTGCAGGCCCTGGTACAGCTGACGCTCCTCGTCCAGCGCCAGGGCCTCCGGATCGAGTTCCGCCTCGGCCTCCTCGCCGGCCTTGCGCAGCAGGTTGTGGATCCGCTTGTTCGCGGCGGCCAGGGCCTCGGCCTCCGGGCGCTCGCGGAACAGGCTGACCGCGCGCACGCGGCGCACGAAATCCAGCGGGGCATCCGGCGCGACCGCAGCCACTGCCTCGATAGTCTCGTGCGCCTGCCCCTGTTCCAGCAGGTACCCGCGCAGGCGCTCGAGGATGTACTCGCGTACCGGTTCCACGGCCTGATCGGCCTCCGGCACGCGTTCGCGGATGGGTTCGGCGGCGGCCTGCAGCAAGGGGGTCAAGGCCAGCGGCAGTTCGCGCTCGACCAGGATGCGCACCAGCCCGAGCGCGGCGCGGCGCAGGGCGAACGGGTCCTTGGTGCCACTGGGCTGCTTGCCGATGGCGAATATGCCGACCAGGGTGTCGAGACGATCGGCCAGCGCCAGCGCCTGGGCGAGCGGGGCGTCCGGCAGCTCGGAGCCGGACTGGCGCGGCCAGTAGTGCTGCTCGATCGCGGCGGCGACGGTCTCGTCCTCGCGGTCGTGCAGGGCGTAGTAACGCCCCATGGTGCCCTGCAACTCGGTGAACTCGAACACCATCTGGGTGACCAGGTCGCACTTGGCCAGACGTGCGGCGCGCGCAGCGAGGGGTGCGTCGAGGCCCATCAGCCCGGCCAGGCGCTGCATCAGGGCCTCCAGCCGCATGGACTTGTCGCGCAGCGTGCCCAGGCGCTTTTCGAACACGACCGAGTCCAGCGCCTCCAGGCGCTCTTCCAGGCGCTTCTTGCGGTCCTGCTGCCAGAAGAACTCGGCATCCGCGAAGCGCGGGCGCAGCACGCGCTCGTTGCCGTCGCGCACCGCGTGCGGGTCGCGCGATTCGATGTTGCTGATCACGATGAAGTGCGGCTGCATGCGGCCGGCCTCGTCGACCACCGGGAAGTATTTCTGGTTGTCCTGCATGGTGGAGATCAGCGCCTCCTGCGGGACATCCAGGAAACGCGGATCAAAGCCGCCGGTCAGCGCCACCGGCCACTCGACCAGCGCGGTCACCTCGTCCAGCAGGTCCGCATCCACCAGCGCGCGCCCGCCCAGGGCCTTCGCCTGCTCGTGGACCTGCTCGAGGATGCGCTCGCGGCGCGCCTCGAAAGACGGCTCGACAAACCCCGGGCGACGCAGCCGCTCGGCGTAGTCGTTCCCGCGCTTGAGCTCCAGGGCGCCGGGCTGATGGAAGCGGTGGCCGTGGGTCTCCCGACCCGCTGTTTGTTCCAGCACGGTCATCTCCAGCACCTCGGGCCCGTGCAGTACGACCAGCCAGTGTGCGGGCCGCACGAACTCGGTACGGCTGCTGCCCCAGCGCATGCGCTTGGGTGTGGGCAGGGCGTCCAGCGCGGCCTCCAGCATCTCCGGCAGCAGTTCGCCGAGGGCGCGCCCCGGCTGCAGCTGGCGAAACACCAGGTATTCGCCCTTGTCGGTGGTCTCGCGCTCCAGGCGCTCGACCTCGACGCCACAGGATCGGGCAAAGCCCAGCACGGCCTTGGTCGGCTCGCCGGCATCGTCGAAGGCCGCGGCCACCGCCGGGCCGCGGCGCTCCTGCAGCTGGTCCGGCTGGCGCGCGGGTACGCTCGGGAACAACACGGCCAGGCGCCGCGGGGTGGCGAAGGCCTCGGGCTCGCCCGGCTCCAGCCCGGCCTCGCGCAGGCGGGTGGTCAGGCCCTCGGCCAGGGCGTCGCGCAGGCGCGCGAGGGCGGTCGGGGGCAGCTCCTCGGTGCCAAGTTCGATCAGGAGTTCGCGGGCTTCGGCCATGTCGGGTCCAGGTTGGGTCCAGTACGCGCCGCGCGACCCAGGGGGCCGGCCGGCGCGGGATTGCGGGATTCAGGCGGCGTCGGGCTTGTTCGCGTCGTCTTCGGCACACAGCGGGAAGCCCAGGGCCTCGCGCGACTCGTAGTATTTCCGGGCGACGTTCCGCGACAGCTCACGCACGCGCAGGATATAGCGCTGGCGCTCGGTGACCGAGATCGCGCCGCGCGCATCCAGCAGATTGAAGCTGTGCGAGGCGCGCAGCATCTGCTCGTAGGCCGGCAGGGGCAGGCCCAGCTCGATCATGCGATCGCTCTCGGTCGCGTGCTGGTCGAAGGCGGCGAACAGGGCGTCGCGGTCGGCATGCTCGAAGTTGTAGGTGGACTGCTCCACCTCGTTCTGGTGGTAGACGTCGCCGTAGGTGATCGCGCGGCCGTCGGGCCCGATCGTCCAGACCAGATCAAACACGCTCTCCACCCCCTGCAAGTACATCGCCAGGCGCTCGAGGCCGTAGGTGATCTCGCCGGAGACCGGGTGGCAGTCCAGTCCGCCCACCTGCTGGAAGTAGGTGAACTGGGTGACCTCCATGCCATTCAGCCAGACCTCCCAGCCCAGACCCCAGGCGCCCAGCGTCGGGGACTCCCAGTTGTCCTCGACGAAGCGGACGTCGTGGGTCAGGGTGTCGAACCCGAGCGCCTCCAGCGAGCCCAGGTAGAGCGCCTGGATGTCCGGCGGCGAGGGTTTCAGCAGGACCTGAAACTGGTAGTAGTGCTGCAAACGGTTGGGGTTGTCGCCGTAGCGCCCGTCGGTCGGGCGGCGGCTCGGCTGCACATAGGCCGCGCGCCACGGCTCCGGCCCGATGGAGCGCAGGAAGGTCGCCGGATGGAAGGTCCCCGCGCCCATCTCCATGTCGTAGGGCTGCAGGACCACGCAGCCGTGATCGTTCCAGTAGTCCTGCAGGCGGCGGATCAGGTCCTGGAAGGTCGGACTGCTGGGCGGGGTGCGTTCTTGCGACATGCGGGATCCCGGGTCAGGGCAAAGCCGACAGTATATCGGCCCGGCTTCGGCCACGGCCACCGCTCGCGTTGGCGCGGGCGTTTTGCATGCAGCCAAAGCGCGCCCATACTGGGGCCCTGATTCTGTTCGGGAGAGTGGCCCTGAGCGACCCCCTCGCCAATTCCGGACCTTCGGTCACGCCGGAGAGCGGCCAGCGCTATCGTGATACCCGCCGGGTCACGTTGGTCGGCGCGGCCGTGAACAGCTTCCTCGCCGTGGCGCAGCTCGTCAGTGGCTGGCTGCTGAACTCGCAGGCCCTGGTGGCGGACGGCGTGCATACCCTGTCGGACCTGATCACCGACGGGGTGGTGCTGTTCGCGGCAAGCAAGGCCGCCGCCTCCCCCGATCAGGAACACCCCTACGGTCACGCGCGGATCGAGACCCTGGCCACGGTGATCGTCGGAGTCTTTCTGGCGCTCGCGGGTCTGGCGATTGCCTGGGCTGCCGGCAACCGCCTGGTCGAGCCCGAGGCCATGACCGGCCCCGCAAACATGGCGATCGCCTTTGCCCTGCTGACCCTGGTGGCCAAGGAAGGCCTGTATCAGTACACCCACCGGGTGGCGAAGCGCCTGAAGTCGCGGATGCTGGATGCCAACGCCTGGCATCACCGCACGGATGCGATCTCGTCGCTGTTCGTGCTGGCCGGGGTGGCCGCTGCGGTGGCCGGGTTCCCGTGGGCGGATGCCCTCGCGGCGCTGATCGTCGCGCTGTTCATCCTGCATATCGCCGGGCGGCTGATCGTACGCAGCGCGGCGGAGCTGATCGACACGGCCCTGGAGCCGGAGAAGGTCGAGCGCATCCACCGCACGATCATGGATGTGCCCGGGGTCAAGGATGCGCATATGCTGCGCACGCGCCGCCACGGCAGCGAAGTCGTCGTGGACGTGCATATCCAGGTCGCGCCGATGATCTCGGTCTCCGAGGGCCATCGGATTGCCGATGCGGTGTTCCACGCGGTGACCGATGCACATGACCGGGTGAACGACATCACCGTGCACGTGGATCCGGAAAACGACGCGGAACAGGCCCGGAGTTCCATGCTGCCGCTGCGCCCGACGCTGGTGGAGGCGCTGCGCGAGGCCTGGGCGGACGCCCCGGAACTGGATGCGGTGGAGCACCTGTCGCTGCATTATCTCGGCGGTCGGGTACACGTGACGCTGACCCTGCGCCTTGACGGGGCAGCCGCGCCGGCAGACCTCGAGGCCCGCACCCAGGCCCTGGCCGACCGACTGCACCGCCATCCCGGGGTAGGCGACATGCTGGGCGAGGTCACGCTACTCTATCGGCCCTGCACTCATTAGGTGCGGGCCACCACGATGCGCACGAAAATTGTGCAGATAAGGCACCAGATTGGTGCACCCAGGATGCGGCGGGGCGCCCCGGGTGCCCGTTTTTCGCGCGCCCGGGCCAAACAGGACCGGATGGCATGATGCCTGCATAATGAACCGCGACGCCGCGCAAGCGCCCGACGGGCCGGCCGGCCACCTTTGAAGACTCAAGTAAAGACCAAGGAGATCCCCATGTCCGCAGCCGACGTGCTGAACCAGATCAAGGAAAAGGAAGTTCGCTTCATCGACTTCCGTTTTACCGACTCCAAGGGCAAGGAACAGCATGTGACCGTGCCGGCCCACGACATCGACGAGGAAACCTTCGAGGAAGGCAAGATGTTCGACGGCTCGTCGATCGCCGGCTGGAAGGGAATCAACGAGTCCGACATGATCCTGATGCCGGACGCCGAGTCCGCGGTCCTCGATCCGTTCTTCGAAGACATGACCATGAACATCCGCTGCGACGTGGTCGAACCGGCCACCATGCAGGGCTACGACCGCTGCCCGCGCTCCCTGGCGCGCCGCGCCGAGGCCTACCTGCAGAGCACCGGCATCGCCGACACCGCGCTGTTCGGCCCGGAGAACGAGTTCTTCATCTTTGACGACGTGAAGTGGGGCAGCACCCTGTCCGGCTCCTACTGCCGCGTGGATTCCCAGGAGGCCTCCTGGAACTCCGAGCGCGTCTACGAGGACGGCAACATCGGTCACCGCCCGGGCGTGAAGGGCGGCTACTTCCCGGTCCCGCCGGTCGACAGCCTGCACGACATCCGCTCCACCATGTGCGAAGTGATGACCGAGATGGGCCTCGAGACCGAGGTGCACCACCACGAGGTGGCGACCGCCGGCCAGTGCGAGATTGGCGTGGGTCCCGCGACCCTGACGCAGAAGGCCGACGAGGTGCAGATCCTGAAGTACGTGATCCAGAACGTGGCCCACGTCCACGGCAAGACCGCGACCTTCATGCCCAAGCCGATCGTCGGTGACAACGGCTCCGGCATGCACGTGCACCAGTCGCTGTCCAAGGACGGCAAGAACCTGTTCTCCGGTGACCTGTACGGCGGCCTGTCCGAGACCGCGCTGTACTACATCGGCGGGATCATCAAGCACGCCCGCTCGCTGAATGCCTTCACCAACCCGTCCACCAACAGCTACAAGCGTCTGGTGCCGGGCTTCGAGGCACCGGTCATGCTGGCCTACTCCGCCCGCAACCGCTCCGCCTCGCTGCGTATCCCGTTCGTCATGAACCCGAAGGGCCGTCGCGTCGAGCTGCGCTTCCCGGACTCCACCGCCAACCCGTATCTCGCCTTCGCGGCGATGCTGATGGCCGGCCTGGACGGCATCCAGAACAAGATCCACCCGGGCGATGCGATGGACAAGAACCTCTACGACCTGCCGCCGGAAGAAGAGAAGGGCATTCCGCAGGTCTGCCATTCGCTGGACCAGGCGCTGGAAGCCCTGAACCAGGATCGCGAATACCTGACCCAGGGTGGCGTGTTCACCGACGACATGATCGATGCCTACATCGACCTGAAGATGGAAGACGTCACGCAGATGCGCATGACCACCCATCCGATCGAGTTCGACATGTACTACAGCCTGTAAGGCAGCCGCTTCCGGCCCCTCGGGGCCGCGAAGCCATCAGCCGCCCCCGGCCCCTGGCCGCGGGCGGCTTTTTTGTGCCGGTCGAGCGCGATCCGTGCGCGGCGGGCAACGGATGAGGGCGCTCACCCCCGTCGAGCCCCCGACCGGCCTTGTTGGCTAGAACGAAAAAGGCCCCGCGGATCTTCGTCCGCGGGGCCTTCTGGGTCACTCGAGGCTTGCACCCGTGATCAGGCGTGCCAGCCGAACTCCTCGGCCTTTTGCCGCGCCAGCGCCGGGATGTCGGTGGCGACGAACTTGTCGTGCAGCACCTGGACCCCGATCATGTGGTTGATCACCGCGTCCAGCTGAACCTGGGTGGCGGCCGGCGTGTCCTCGGACTCGTGCAGCTCAAACACCTGACGCACGCCCTCCGGGTCCAGCAACCCGGCCTCGGCGACCTTCTCCGGGGACAGATAGCGATCGGCCAGGGCCTTCATCGCCGCCCACTTGACCGGGTCGGTGTGCGCGGGCGGCGCCATGAAGGCGAACTTCTCGCGCTCGTAGAGCACCTTCGGCAACAGGCCCTTCATCGATTCGCGCAACACGTACTTCTCGGTGGAGCCCTTGATGCGCATGGTCGGCGGCAGGTGGGCGGCGAACTCGGCCAGGTGGTGATCGAGGAACGGCGGACGCGCCTCCATCGAATTGGCCATGTCCATGCGGTCGCCGCCCCAGGTCAGGATCTGGCCCTCCAGCATGGTCTTGATCCAGACGTACTGAGCCTTGTCCAGCGGATGCCGGCCTTCCAGCATGTCGTCATCCAGGGCGTTGGCGATCGCCTTGCCCGGCTTGTAGTCCTGCATGCGCTCGCGGCGCTTCGGGTGCAGCAGGCCCGGCACGTGGTCGGCCGCGGCCAGCCACGGCTGCAGGCAGGACGGGGTGAAGCCCATCATCTGCGTGAAGTCGGGGTCGTTGACCTCGTCCTCGGCCAGCATCGCACCAGAGACCAGCTCGTTGGACTCGTTCAGCATCTGCTGCCAGGCCTGGCGGTCGGCCTCCGGCAGGGTATCCAGGCCGTGCAGGAACATGTCGCGGCGGAAGGCCGGATAGCCGCCGAACAGCTCATCCGAACCCTCGCCGGTGACGACGACCTTGTAGCCGGCCTTGTTCACGTGGCGGCTCATCAGCAACTTGGCGACACCCAGGGTGTTGTAGATGGTGCGCTCGGCGTGCCAGAGGGCCTCTTCGAAGTTGTCGTAGAGGTGGTTGGCGTCCAGGGTCATGATGTCCTGGTCGGCACCCACGCTCTCGGCCATCTCGCGGGCGATCGCGGTCTCGTCATAGTCGTCGTTGTCGAAGCCGATGGTGAAGGCCTTGACCGGCGCCTGCTGGCTGGCCGAGGCCAGCCCCAGGGTGATGCAGGAGTCGATCCCGCCGGAGAGGTAACAGGCGACCGGCACGTCGGCCTCCAGGCGCAACTGCACCGCCTCCATGAGCTGGTCGCGCACGCCCTCGATCCAGTACTCCTCGTCGGTCTCGCTCTCGGGCGGGCGCTCGGAGGCCAGCGGGAAGTCCATGTCCCAGTACTTCTCCTGGCGGATCTTCAGCTTCCCGTGGGCGCGCTCGACGATCACCATGTGGCCGGGCTTCACCTGCTGGATGTCCTCGAAGGCGGTGGTGCCGGGCACCATGGTCTGCATCAGCTGGTGGTAGAGGCCGTCATCGGAAAACTGGCGCGGCACATCGGGGTTGGCGAACAGCACCTTCAGCTCGGAGCCAAACACGAAGCTGCCGTTGGCCTCGGTGAAGTACAGCGGCTTGATGCCGAAGCGGTCGCGGATCAGTATCAGCCGGTCGTGCTTGCGGTCGTACAGCGAGATCGCGAACTCGCCACGGAAATGCTTGACCGCGTCCTCCAGCCCTTCGCGCTGGTACAGGTGCATGACCATCTCGGAGTCGCTCTTGGTGCGGAACTTCACCCCGCGCGAGGTGAGATCGGTGCGGATGCGCTTGTAGTCGTACAGCTCGCCGTTGACCGCGGTCATGATCTCGCCGCTGTCCATGCAGAACGGCTGACGGCCGCGGTTCTCGTCCAGGTCGATGATCGACAGACGCGCATGGGAAAAGCCCACACCGCGGTCATCCTGGGTGCGGTAACCGAAGCCGTCGGGGCCGCGGTGATACTGGATCGCGGCCATGTTGACCAGGGTTTGCGGGTCGACCTTGCGGGTCGGGTCGGCGTGAAAGATTCCTGCAATGCCACACATGGCATGTCTCCTTGGTTATCCGTTCGGGGCGAGCGGGGCGCGGGCCGGGCAGGCCCGGCGCGCCACGCCGCTCGCGATTCAACTAAAAGGCGGCGTCAGCCGTCCGGGGTATCCATCACCGCGCTGATGCGGCGTACCACCGTGGTCAGCAGCGCCATGCGCACGAATACGGCCCCGCGAGCCTGGGCGAAATACCAGTTGTGCGGGGTGGCATCGAGGTCGGTGGACAGCTCTTCACCTCGCGCCAGCGGATGCAGGACCACTGCGCCCTCCTTCAGCGGGGAGTGGCGATCCAGCTTCAGCCCCTCGCCCATCGCCTCGAAGGTGTCACCCACCCAGGCGATCGCGTTGATGTACACGACATCCAGATCCGGCAGCGCCGGGTCCAGGTCGTGCACCACGCGTAGCGAGATCCCGGCCTCTTCCAGTTCCTCGCGCTGACCCGGATCGAAATTCTCGTCCTCGCGCGAGACGAGCACGATCTCGTCGATCGCCTGCGGGAACAGGCTCAACAGGCGCAGCAGGGAGCGCACCGTGCGCATGCGCGAGGGCACCCCGATGATGCCGACCTTGATGCGCTGCTCCGGGGCCACCTCGCCGGTGAACAGCTCCGGGCGCCACTTGGCCAGGGCGTAGACGTCCGCCAGCGCCTGGGTCGGGTGTTCGTCGATCCCGTTGCCGGCGTTCACCAGCGGGATGCGCAGGTTCTCCAGCATGTTGTGCGCGGCCTCGCCGTCGGAGGAGCGCAGGACCAGAACATCGCCGTAGTTGTTGAACATCTCCGCGATGTCCGCCAGCGATTCCCCCTTGGCAATACCGGTGCTCTTGGGGTCGGTAATCGACATGACCGAGCCGCCCAGGCGGTGCCAGGCACTCTCGAACGACAGCCGCGTGCGCGTGGACGGCTCGTAGAACGCGCTGATCAGGATCTTGCCCGCCAGCGGCAGGTGCATCAGCGCCGGCGTGGTCTCGTACTGCGCCGCCAGGCGGAACAGCTGCAGCAGCTCGTCGCGCGAGAACTGCTGGCTGGAGACCACATGCGAGGCCGCCAGCTTGAGAAGCGGGTCGGGGTCTTCCTCCACCGCCGCCAGCAACGCCTTCGGCCGGTCGGTACCGGCGGCGCCGTCTTTCGGGTGGAGCACGTGCAGGGGATCTTCGGTGTAGTTCACCAGAGGCATCCTTTTTTCCAGTCGCGGATAAACAGGGCAATCAGCAGGATCGGGGTCAGGCTCGCCACCAGTGTGGCGATGATCACGATCACGGACAGGGCTGTAATGGAGATCGTCATGCGGCCACCTCGCCGTCCGGACGGGCCAGGCGGCCCCAGTCGAATGGCCGCGGCATCAGCCAGGTGCTCAGCACCATCACGGCCAGCGAGACAGCGGCCCCGACCAGCGCGGCCACATAGAATCCAATCAGGAAGTAGCTGGCCAGGCCAATGCCCGACCCCAGTATCATCGACCAGGCCGCGCCCTGCGGGTTCGCCCGCTGCCAGTACAGCCCGGCGACGATCGGCCAGATCGCGGAGGTCACGAAGGCGCCGGTGAAGTACAGAAGCTCGGCCAGCGAGCCGACGATCGGCAGCTCGCCGCGGTAACTGGCCGCCAGCCAGGTCACGAGGCCCAGGAGCACCACGATCACCTTGGTCGCGTGGAACTGGTGCTGTTCGCTGGCCTGCGGGCGGATGTGGCCGCGGTAGATGTCACGGGTCACCAGGTCCGAGGTGGCCGCCAGCAGCGAGTCGAGACTGGAGGCGAGCGCGGCGAAGACCACGATGAACACCACGATCGCCCCGGTCAGGCCCAGCACCTCGGCGGCCACCAGCGGCCCGACCATGTCCGCGGCGGGCACGTTGAGGCCCAGCGCTGGCGTGGCCAGGGCGATGAAGCCGGCCACGATCGGGATTGGCAGCCACAGCAGGCCGCCAAAGAGGTAGGCCCGGAAGCCCACGTTGCGGCCGAAGGCGAAGGCGCGCGACCACCAGACATTGGAGTGGAAGATCTCGCCGACGCCAAACAGCAGATTGTTGAACAGGAACATGATCGCGGCCGGGAACAGCAGGTTCAGCAGCTCCGGGCGCTCTTCCATCAGGTTGAAGTGGATCGCCTCGAAGCCGACCTTGTCGATGGTCAGCCAGGCGATGAACGCCGCGCCGGCGATGATGATGACGGTCTGGATGAAGTCGGTCCCGATCACCGCGCGCAGGCCGCCCAGCAGGGTGTAGAGCACGCAGACGGTCAAAATCACGGTCATGCCCACGCGGTAGTCGATGCCGGCCAGGGCGTTGATCAGCACGCCGCCGGCCATCGCCATCGAGACCAGCCAGCCGAAGGCGTAGATCAATGACACCACCAGGAACACCCGCCAGGTGAATTTGCCGTAGCGCAGCCGGATAAAGTCGCCGGAGGTAAAGCCCTCGGGCATCAGTTCGCGGATGCGCCGCGCCAGCGGCGCGAACAGGATCAGGCCCAGGGCCCCCAGCGAGTAGCCAAGCATGCCCCAGACGCCCAGTTGCAGCGCCAGCTGCGGGGCCGTCATCGTGGTGTTGGCGGTGACCCAGGTAGCCATCGCGGTGGCGGTGGCCAGCGCCAGGCCGACGTTGCGCCCCGCCAGCATGTGATCCTCGGCGGTCTTGTTGCGACGACCCAGCCACCAGCCCAGCACCACCCAGAGGACGCTGAACGCCGCCAGCAGCCCCCAGGCGATGGAGGTCGGGAGGATCGGGTCGTCGAGACCGGTCACGAAGCCTCCTGCACCTTCTTGATCTCGCGGATCGCCTCGTCGGTGGTCATCACGCGGGCGTAGCGGTCCTTGATGGTCGTGAGCGTGGCCTTCTGCATCTCCGGCGTCACCGTGGCCGTGGCGTCGTCCATCA
The DNA here is from genome assembly GCF_000381225.1 of Thioalkalivibrio sp. ALMg3. NCBI lineage: Bacteria > Pseudomonadati > Pseudomonadota > Gammaproteobacteria > Chromatiales > Ectothiorhodospiraceae > Thioalkalivibrio > Thioalkalivibrio sp. ALMg3. The sequence continues at coordinate 61,993 of NZ_KB906234.1, forward strand.
GGGTGACATAAAAGCCCAGGTCGCAGGCATCCCGCACGGCGGTGGATACGCACTCGTTGGAATACACGCCCACGATGAACAGCGCGCTGATGTTCAGGTTGCGCAGGATGTAGTGGAGGTTGGTGGAGTTGAAGACCCCGCTGGCGGTCTTGTCCAGCACGATCTCGTCCCCGACCGGGGCCACCTCTTCGACGAACTCGGCATCCTTGGAGCCGGGGGCGGCATGCAGATTCAGGCGCTTGTGGCCCGGGCTGCGGTCGCGGCCGTCATGGGTCAGCGAGCGGATACGGGTATGGATCACCTCCAGCCCCTCTTCGCGGAAGGCATCCTGCAGGCGGCGCACATTGGGCAGCACCGTCTGCTCCAGGCGATTGAAGTAATACTCCTGGGCCTCCAGCGGCACGCCAGAGTCGGCGGAGTTCGCGAACACGCCGTGGCCGCGCGCGGCATCCAGATACTGCAAGTCGATGCACAGCAGGGCGACATGGTGCTCCCGCAACTCCTGACGCAGCACCGGCGTGGTGATCAGACTTTCCTGGTACTGCTCGCGCAGCGGATCCAGGGAGTCGTAGTCGGTCAACTGGGTGACGTTGTCGTGTTCGGCCATTCCGGGCGCTTCCTCTCGTCGCGATTTATTGCCGAGCGGCCAACGCCAGGGCACTTTGCAGGGTCAGGTTGGCGCCGGTCTCGATGTCTTCCCAGTTTGTCCATTCCGCGGCGGAATGGCTACGCCCCTGCAGGCTCGGCACGAAGATCATGCCCGTGCGGGTGATGCGGCTCATGCTCTGGGTATCGTGGGCTGCACCGCTGGGCATGGTGATGTACTCCAGCCCCATGCGTTCGGCCTGCGCCTCGATGGTCTGCACGACGCCGGGGTCACAACGCACCGGATCGATCTCGGAGAGGACGTCGAACTCGAACATCAGGTCGCGTCGGCGCGCCAGGCTGGACAGGGTGCGCCGGGCCGCATGGGCCAGCGCAGTCAGGACCTTCTCGTCGGTGTCGCGCACCTCGAAGGAGAAGGTCGCCATGCCCGGCACGGTATTCGCCGCCCCCGGTGCCAGCTCCACGCGGCCGATGGTGGCGCGCGAGTTCGGACTGCCGTGCTCCTCGATCAGGCGATTGATCTCGCCGCCGAACTCCGCCAGACCCTGGAAGGGATCGATACGCATGTCCATCGGCGTGGTGCCGGCGTGGTTGGGCTGGCCCTTCAGGCGCACCTCCCACTTGAACAAGCCGGTGATTGCCTCGACCACCCCGACACTGAGGCCGCGCCGGTCCAGCACCGGGCCCTGCTCGATGTGGGTCTCGATGAAGGCATGCAGGCTGTGCGGATCGCGCCGCGCGGCCAGCGCGTCGTCGGCGTTCAGCCCCCAGTTGGCCATGGCCTCGACCAGGGTCACGCCTTCGAGATCACGCGCATGGCTGATGCTCTCCGGGGTGAGCTTGCCGGCCATCGCCTGCGAGCCGAACATGCCGCCGAAGCGGCCCTCCTCGTCGGTGAAGTCGATCACCTCGAGCGGGTACTCGAGGTCGACCGCGTTCTCCTTGGCGGTGCGCAGCACCTCCAGCCCGATCAGCACGCCCAGTGCCCCATCCAGCGGCCCCCCACCGGGCACAGTATCCAGATGCGAGCCCATGGCCACTACAGGCCGCTTGCCGTCGTAGTCGAGGCGCCCGTGCAGGTTGGCGGCACCGTCCTGCCAGACATCCAGGCCGGCGGCCTCGAGGCGCCCGCGAAACCACTCGCGCCCGGCGCGGTCGCCGTCGCTGAATGCGCGACGATGCAGGCCCCGGTCGGCATCGCGGCCGATCTGCGCGAGATCGTTGATGTCCTGCTGCAGGCGCTGCATGTTGATCTTGAGATCCGTCATGGATACCTCCGAAAGCGGGCCCACCCCGGATCACGCGAGAACGTTAGCTCGACACGGATCGGCAGGGCTGGACCAAGTGAATCAGCTGCGCGGACGCCCGCGCAGGATGGCCCCGATCAGGACCAGAAAGACGACTGCGCCCACGGCAAAAAAACCGAAGGCTCGGGCCAGGCTGTGATGCTCCACCGACACCATGGCTTGATCGGCCCAGGTGTCCGGATCGGCATCCGCGGCGCGCAGGCGAAACCGGTAGTCACCATCGGGCAGGCCGCTGATGACCGTGCTGGTATCGCCGCCCTGATAGAGGATGCGCGCATCCGCGTGGTCGGGACCCGGGGCCTGCTCCAGTACCACGGGCCCATCTGCCTCCCACGCCAGGGTGAAGCCGCCATCCGTTGAGCGCTCGGGTGGCGCATCAAACGTGGGCTGCGCACCCGCCGCCAGTGGAAGGCAGAGAAGAAACGGCAGCAGCACGCGAAACAATCGCATCAGGGCCTCCGCGGCAGACGGTTCAGGACTTGCCGTCGAACGGCTGCAGGCCGGCCTTGGGCTCGGTGGTGTTCATCGCCTCGACCAGCAGGTCCAGGCCCTGGTCCAGCTCCACGAGACGTCCCTTCGGCAACGACTGCAGGGCGCGGTTCAGTTCGCCCTGCGGGGCGGCCGGTGCCCTCTCCAGCAGTTCCAGCCCGGCATCGGTGACGTAGAGCCGGACGATGCGCTGGTCCTTTTCCGGGCGCCGGCGCTCGATCAGACCCCGGTGTTCCAGCTTGTCCAGAAGATTGGACGTGGTGGAGGCATGCACTGATAACCGGCGCGACAGGTCGCTGACGTTCAGTCCCGGCGTGCGCTGCAACTCCCACAATGCCCACAGCTGCGAGGCGCTGATGCCGCAGGCGCGCTCCACCGACCGCGAATGCCCCTGCAGGGCGCGGATGATCACGCGCAGCTGGCGGATTACCGACCGCGCGACATCCGGCTCGGCCGGCGCACCGGCAGGGGTGCCGGATTCATCCTGGGGTGCCTGGTGCACGGCTTGGGTGGAGGTCATGAAAACTTCTCGCAATAAATCATTCGTCTATTTATTTTTGTACAAAAATAGTTTTATTGCAACTCGAGGTCGAACTGGCGAAATCGCGCCACGGGCTCTAAACAAGTGAGTTGGGGTACCTGCCCCGGCGAGAAACCCGCCTCCCCGCCGGGTCCGAGACGCGCGACCGAAGGGCCCCGAACCCTCGGGGCCACAAGGAGGAACACGGGGGCGGGTGTGGTGGTCACACCACAGTGCGCCGAGCTCGCGTATCTTGTTTACAACGCATTAGAAACTGCTTATAAACGTTGCCGGCTACGATCAAGACGCACAGACGCACATTCCGTGTCCGCCCAGGATGGCCTCTGGCGACACCCGAACCGCCCGACCAGAGAGGATCGCAATGAAGAAGACGATGAGCTGGACCCTGGCACCCCTTTCCGGTGCCGTTGCCCTGGCCCTGTTTTTGGGCCCGAATGTCGCTGCCGCGGAATACGACAGCATCCAGGTCGGCAACCTGGCGATCGGCGGCGCCCTGCGCGCGAACTACACCGTGGGTGACTATGAAGGAGACCGACGCGATTGGGACAAGGGCGGCGACTTCCTTCTCGATACTGCCCGGATCAACCTTGACTACGAGAATGGGCCCTGGCTCGGCAAGATGGAATACCGTTGGTACAACGATGCCGCCAGTTCCTACAATATGCTGCACACTGGCTGGGTAGGTTATAGGTTCGAAAACGAGAACCAGCTCGAGGTGGGCGTAACCCGAGCACCGTTTGGGCCGGGTGCGTACGGCGTCTCCCAGAGCTGGTTCTTCGACCAGCATTACTACGTTGGTCTTTCCGACAATATGAACCTCGGCGTCAAGTACACCATGCCGATGGGTGACTGGACGTGGGACGTTGGCTACTTCTACTCGGATGCCGGCTCTTACTCTGGCAACAACTCTGATGACAGTGCGCGATACTCTTACGACGTAGTCGACGAAACCGGAACAGGCTTCGAGGAACGAAACCAAGTCAATTTCCGCGGGATTTACAACATCCCCAATACTGAACACGAGGTCGGTTTCTCGGCACAATATGGCGAGCTGAAGAGCAATGGTCCTCAAAGCGACGGCGACATGTTCGCGGTCTCAGGACACGCAGTTAACCGCTTTGGCAACTGGACCCTTGCCAGTCAACTGTCGTACTACAAGTACGACGTAGAAGAGCATGATCTTCTCGATGTAGGCGGGGAGGTCTTCCGAAGTGACAAGCTAGTGCAGTTTGGGGCCTACGACTACTGGAATGAAGTAGCGGCAGAAGCCTGGATTCCAGCGGTCTCGGCCAGTTACTACCACGAGACTCCAAATATTCCGTGGCTGGACTACGTGATCCCGTACGCAGAATACAGCTCCGTAGTGAAGCGCGAGAGCGACTTCAACAACAGCGACCTGCTGGTTCTAGGTGCCGCTTGGGCTCGGGGGAACTGGTACATCTACACCGACCTCGCTTACTCCAACGGCAACGGCTTTGTTGGCGGTGATACCCCTTACGGCGAACAGCTTGGTGCCAATACCACCGACGACTGGGAAACCCGTATCAACATCAACTTCGGGTATTACTTCTAAGGGCGGTCGCGGAAGGTCGTCGCCGGACGGCCTTCGGGCGAAGCCGAGCCCGCACCGAATGGTGCGGGCTTTTTTGTGGCCGCCGAAAGCCACTTGGATCAGGTGCGGTGCGGCTACTCGCGAGCGGACGCCGGCGAGGTGTCTGGTCGGCCGGGCTGGGGCATACGGTCGGGGTTGGCCCAGCGCATCAGGGCGAAGGCGAGCAGGATGGTGGGGATGCCGATCAGGGCGGAGCTGGCGAAGAACCAGACCCAGCCGATGTGTTCGGCCAGCACGCCGGTGAAGCCGGCGAGGAATTGCCCCGGCAGGGTCATGATGGAGCTGAACAGGGCGTACTGGGTGGCGGTGTAGGCGCTGTTGGTCAGACTGGAGAGATAGGCGATGAACACCGAAATCGCCATACCACCCGATAGATTGTCGGCCATGATCGCGAACACCAGCCCATAGGTCTCGGGCCCGAGCGTCGCCAGCCAGGAGAAGGTGAGGTTGGTCAGCGGCGCCAGGATCGCGGTCGCGATCAGCATGCGCATGATGCCGAAGCGCACCACCAGCAATCCGCCCAGGGCCGCACCGGTCAGGGTCATGGCCAGGCCGAAGGCGGCCGCAATATTGGCGATCTCTTCCTTGGTGAATCCGATGTCCAGATAGAACGGGTTGGCCATCACCCCCATGAAGATGTCGCTGATGCGAAAGACCGCGATAAACGCGATAACAACGAGGGCGATGCGGCCGAAACGCTGCCAGAACTCGACAAAGGGGCAGACCACCGCGCCGATGACCCAGGCCTTGAGGTCCCGCCACCAGCCGGTATCCGAGGTGTTGTTGAGGTAATGGACCACGCGATCCTCGAGCCGGGCCGTGGCGGCATCGCGTTTCGCGACCTCGGGCTCGCGCACGATCAACGTGCAGACGACACCTACCAGCATCAGCGCGGCCATGGCGGCATAGGACAGGCTCCAGCTACCGACGGCGGCGATGTGCAGCGCCCCGGCCCCCGCGGTCAGCAGTGCGACGCGATAACCGAACACGTAGGCCGCCGCCATGGCGCCCTGGCGCTCCTGGCTGACGGCCTCGATGCGATAGGCGTCGATGGCGATGTCCTGGGTGGCGGCGCCAAAGGCGGTGAGCACGGCCAGGACCGCAACCAGCCAGAGCTGTTCGACCGGGTCGGTCAAGGCGATGCCGACCAGCCCGAGGATGATCACGGCCTGGGCGAACAGCATCCACGCACGGCGGCGCCCGAATATCCGGGTCAGGAGCGGCAGGGCCAGGCGGTCGACCACCGGCGCCCAGAACACCTTGATGCTGTAGGCCATGCCGACCCAGGACAGGAAGCCGATGGAGGCCAGCTCCACCCCGAGATCGCGCAGCCAGGCGGTGAAGGTGCCGCCGGTCAGCAGCAACGGCAGCCCCGCGGCGAAGCCGAGGAACAGCATCCCGATGACCCGTGGGTGGCGGTAGACCGCCAGGGCCGCGCGCCAGTCGCGGCTCGCGGGACGCTGCGCTTCAGCGACTCCGGTCATGCGCCGACGTTACCGAATGCGAGGAACATGCCCCGATCAGGGCTGGTAGTCATAGTCGATCCAGAACGGCGCGTGGTCGGAGAAGCGATCGTCGGTATGGATGTACGGGTCATGCGCGGTGGCCGCGATGCCCGGCGTGGCGATCTGATAGTCGATGCGCCAGCCCACGTTCTTGGCCCAGGCCTGGCCGCGGTTGGACCACCAGGTGTACTGCTCCGGGCGTTCGTCCAGCCGGCGGAACACGTCCACCATGCCAATCTCGTCGAACAGGTGGTCCAGCCAGGCCCGCTCTTCCGGCAGGAAGCCCGAATTCTTTCGGTTGGACTTGTAGTTGGTCAGGTCAATCTCGCGGTGGGCGATGTTCCAGTCGCCGCAGATGACCCATTCGCGCCCGTCCTGCATGCGCTCGGTCAGCCAGGGCCGGAAGAACTCCAGGAAACGCCACTTGGAATCCTGGCGATGGTCGCCGGAGGAACCCGAGGGCAGGTACAGCGAGACCACCGACAGGTTGCCGAAGCGCATCTCGGCATAGCGGCCCTCGTTGTCCGCCTCCTCGAAGCCGATGCGGGTCACGACCTCGTCCGGCTGGCGGCGGCTGTACAGGGCCACACCGCTGTAGCCGGGCTTCACCGCATCGACATAGACACTGTGGTAACCGGGTGGATGGAAGGGCTCGCCCTGGATCTGATGAATCTGGGCCTTGGTCTCCTGGATGCAGACCACGTCGGCCTCGGTCCCCGGGAGCCAGTCGAAAAAACCCTTGCGGGCGGCGGCACGGATGCCGTTGGCGTTCATCGAGAGTATGCGCATGGCGGGGAACGATACCGGCGCGCGCACGCGCAGGAAAGGGCCTGGCTGCGGAATCCGCGTGTCCCTGTGTCAGAATACGGCGTTTTACGACCGGAGCACCCCGATGACCGCCCACGCCTTCCTGGAATACGCCCTGCAACGCGACGTCCTGCGCTTTGGCGAGTTCACGCTGAAGTCCGGGCGAACCAGTCCGTACTTCTTCAACGCGGGCCTGTTCAACCGCGGCTCCGACCTGGCCCGCCTGGGCGAGTTCTACGCCCGTGCGATCGTGGACTCCGGCATCGAATTCGACCTGGTGTTCGGCCCCGCCTACAAGGGCATCCCGCTGGCGGCGGCGGTCACCGAAGCGCTGTTCCGCGACCACGGCATGGACCGCCCCTGGGCCTTCAACCGCAAGGAGGCGAAGGACCACGGCGAGGGCGGGAACATCGTCGGTGCGCCGCTGCAGGGCCGGGTGCTGATCGTGGACGACGTGATCACCGCCGGCACCGCCATCCGCGAATCGGTGGACCTGATCCGCGCAGCCGGGGCGACGCCAGTGGGCGTGGCGATCGCCCTGGACCGCGAGGAGCGCGGCCGCGGCGAGCGCTCGGCGATCCAGGAGGTCGAAGCCGACCTGGGCCTGCAGGTCATCCGCGTCGCGCGGCTGACCGATCTCGTGACCATGCTGGAGGATACGGGCCGCGCGCCCGAACACCTGGAGGCCCTGCGCGCGTACCGCGCCGAGTACGGCGTTTAGGGGGCGCGTACCGCGGCATCGCCCCCCGTCATTGCGAGGAGCGAAGCGACGAAGCACAAAAGCAGCGAAGCTGCGTTGAACGGCCGCAGGCCGGCCCGCAGGGCGATCGAAGCGAGCAACCTCCCGGAGCTGGCAGGGGCCGGGCCGGGATCGGGCGGTTCCGGACGGGGGTTGCTTCGTCGGCTACGCCTCCTCGCAATGACGGGGGCAGGGGTTTACGCGGGGTGGCGGCATGTGCGCCGATCGGCGCTACAGCAGTTCGGTATCGTCGTGCGAGTAGGCCGGGGAGCAGCTGCAGAGGATGTGCAGCGGCTCCGTGCCAGTATTGAGGATGTTGTGCGGCGTGCCGGGATGGATACAGACGGTGTCACCCACGGCCACCGGGAAGGTCTCCTCACCCAGACGCATCTCGCCCTGCCCGCGGGTCACGTGATAGATCTCCTCGGTGCGGGCATGGCGATGCAGGCGCGTGACAGCACCCGGCTCGACCACCGCCTCGGCCAGGCTCTGGGCCGCATTGCCGTGCACGTCAGGGTGCATCAGCTCGCGAATCTCGGAGCCGTCCTTCGTGTCGTAGGCCGGTGTGTCGCTGTAGCGTGTGTGCATGGCGCGCTCCCTCAGGCCGAGGCCGGCACTTCCTCGAACAGGAGGCTGCGCCCGCCCATTGCAGAGGGCTTGGGCACGCCCATCAGCTCCAGCACGGTCGGGGCCACATCGGCCAGGCCGCCGCCGGTGCGCAGACGCCAGCGCTGCGAGTCGGTAATCATGCACATCACCGGATAGATGGTGTGCTGGGTGTGCGGGGCCCCGGTCACCGGATCCACGTATTCGTCGCAGTTGCCATGGTCCGCGGTGACGATCGCCGAATATTCGAGCTTCTTCGCCGCATCCAGCACCCGCCCGACCTCACGATCCAGGACCTGGACGGCCTCGATCAGGGCCTCGCGCTTGGCCGTATGACCCACCATGTCGCCATTGGCGAAGTTGACCAGGACGAACCCGTAGCGCCCGCTCTCCATCGCCTGGATGGTCTGGTCGGCGACCTCGACCGCGCTCATCTCCGGCTGCTCGTCGTAGGTATCCACCGACGGCGAGGGGACCATCACGCGCTGTTCGCCGGCGTAGGGCTCTTCCTTGCCGCCGTTGAAAAAGAAGGTCACGTGGGCGTACTTCTCGGTCTCCGCACAGTGGAACTGCGGGATGCCGGCGGAGGCGATGGTGCTGCCCAGAGTCGTCGACGGGCGTTCCGGCGGGAACGCGATCGGCGACAGGAAGCGCGGGTCGTACTCGGTCAGGCAGGTCTCGGAGACCGGGTGAAAGTCACCGCGGTCGAAGCCGTCGAAGTCGTCCATGCCCAGGGCCGCGGTCAGCTGACGCGGACGGTCATTACGGAAATTGAACAGCACGCAGACCGCATCCTGCCCCAGCGGCTCGCCACCGTTGATGATGCGCGGGTTGATGAACTCGTCGTCCTCGCCCGCCGCATAGGCCGCCTCGATCGCCTCGCGCGCGGAACCGGCGGCCTCCCCCTCGGCGTAGGCCATCGCGCGGAAGGCCTTTTCCGTGCGCTTCCAGCGCTTGTCACGGTCCATCGCGTAGTAACGCCCGCACACGGTGGCGATGGCGCCGCCAGCGTTCGCCAGCTCTTCCTCCAGCGGATCGAGGTAGTGGAGCGCGGAACGGGGTGCGGTATCGCGGCCGTCGGTGATCATGTGCACCATCGGGCGCGCGCCCTCGCGCTGGCAGATCTCCACCAGGGCGCGCAGGTGGCGGATATGCGAGTGCACACCACCATCGGACACCAGACCGATCAGATGCAACGGCTGGTCCTTCGCGGCCGCGGCGCGCGCAGCACTGACCAGGGCGTCGTTCTCGTAGAAGCTGCCATCGGTGATCGAGTCGTCGATACGCACCAGGTCCTGGTTGATCACGGTGCCCGCACCCAGGGTCAGATGCCCGACCTCGGAGTTGCCCATCTGCCCATCCGGCAGCCCGACGGCGCGACCACAGGCGTCCAGTGTCGTGTGGGTATGAGTGGAGAGGTACTCGTCGAGGCGCGGCGTATCGGCCTCGGCGTAGGCATTGTTCAGCTTGGACGGGTTCACGCCCACCCCGTCCATGATGATCAGCAGGACAGGGCGGCGGGGGGTGGGACGCGGGTGTGCCATCGCGGGATCATTACCTGGGTCAATGGGTTACCCGGGTATTTTAGCAACTTCCGATGCTTGGCGGGGGCGCAGGCCTGCACAAATACGGCCGCCGGCGCGGTGACTCAGCGATCGCGCCCCGTATTGCCATCCTCCTGCGATGCGGCCGCGTCGGGCTGGCCGTCGTCAGCCGGGCGCTCGCCACTCTGGCTTTCGTCCGCCTCGGGCGCCGGATCGGCGGGGGCGTCCGTGGCGAGTGTGCTCGCGGACCCGCGCTGGCGACGCAGTTCGGCCTGCTCTTCCTCGATGCGGTCGAGCTCGGCGTCCATCTCGTCGTCGGTCAACGGCGTGTACCCGGTGCGCGCGGCGGCGCTGGCGCCCCCAGCGGCGGATGCGGCCGCCGTGGACGAAGCGGCCCGCGTGGTGCCGGACGCCTTGCCCGAACCACCCGGGCCACCGCGCGGCGTACCACCGCCGCCACCCGGTCCATCGTCGTCCGGACCATCATCGGCGTCGGCCGCATCGTCACCGCCCGCAGTCGCGCGGCGTTGCGCCTTCTTGCGCTCCATGATGCGCGACAGGATCAGGCCAATCTCGAACAACAGCCACATCGGTAGCGCCAGCAGGGTCTGCGAGATGATGTCCGGCGGGGTCAGCACCATGCCGACCAGAAACACGCCGACGATCACATAGGGGCGCTTCTGCGACAGCTTGGCCGGGGTCGTGGCCCCCATGGAGACCAGCAGGATCGTTGCCACCGGCACCTCGAAGGCAATGCCGAAGGCGATGAACAGCATGATGACGAACGACAGATAGCGCGAGATATCGGTCATCACGGCCACGCCCTCGGGCGCCGTGGCCGTGAAGAACGCGAAAATCAGCGGGAAGACCACGAAGTAGGCGAACGCCATCCCCAGATAGAACAGCGCGGTGGACGACGCCACCAGCGGCAGCGCCATGCTCTTTTCGTGCGAGTAAAGCCCAGGCGCCACGAAGGACCAGACCTGATACAGCAGGTAGGGGATGCTGAGCACCACCGCCAGCAGCAGGGTCAGCTTGAACGGGATCAGGAACGGCGCGGCCACGTCGATCGCGATCATGCTGGTGCCTTCCGGCAGGTGCTGCATCAGCGGGCCGGCCAGCCAGGTGTAGATCGGGTTGGCGAACGGGAACAGGATCAGGAACATCACCAGGATGGCAATGAACATCCTGAGGATGCGGTCGCGCAGCTCGATCAGGTGCGTGAGCAGGGTCTCGGTCGCTTCCGGACTCGGCTCGACCCCCGGTTTGGTCTTGCTCATGAGTGCTTGTCAGGGGTCTGGTCGTTGTGGGTGGTATCCGCTTCGGGATCAGAGGCCTCGCCCCCCCGTGACTCGGCAGGGTCCGGGGTACGCCGTTCGCGCACCGCCGGTTTCGTCCGCTCCGGACGCGGGCCATCGGAGGCGCGCGCCTTTTGCTCGGCGGCCAGCGCCGGGTCGTCGGTCATCAAGTTGCCATCCAGATCGCCCTGGGTGGGCACACGCCGAACCTCGGGCGCATCCGCGTCGTCGGCTGCCTCCGGCGCACCCGGGTCCGAAGCACGCGCCGACGCATCCGGGCTGCGCATGGATGGCTTGTCCCGCACCGCGGGCTTGGCCTTGTTCTCGGCCAGGGCCTTTTGCTCCTTGCCGGAGAGATCCTTGCGGGTCTTCGGCTTGCCCTCGATATCTTCGCGCAGGTCCCGCTCGGTATCCTCGATATCCTCGCGCAGACTGGTCTCGGTCTCGTCCATCATGTTCTTGAGCTGGCGGATCTCGCGATCCTGGCTCTTCAGCATGTTGCGCAGTTCGTCGGTCTGCAGCTCCTGCTCGAAGTCCGATCGCACGCTATGGACGAAACGCCGGGTCTTGCCGACCCAGCGTCCGATTTCGCGCGCAAGCCCGGGCAGACGCTCCGGCCCCACGACCAGAAGCGCCACCAGCACGATGATGATGATTTCCCAGAAGCCGATGTCGAACATGGGCTATCGCTCGAGCCTGGCCACCGCGCAGGGCGCGAGGCTCAGGACTTCTTGTCCGATTGCGAGGCGTCGGAATCCTTTTCGCTGCTCTTCTTCACCTCGGCGTCGACCACCCGGCCTTCGCTGTCGGTCTGGTTCTCGACCTCGCGCGGCTCTTCGTCTTCTTCGCCTTCCTTCTTCTCGGCGTCGGGATCCTTGACCGCCTGGCGGAAGTTTTTCATCGCCGAGCCGATATCCCCACCCATGTTGCGCAGCTTCTTCGTGCCGAACAGCAGCACGACGATGAGCAGGACGATGAGGAGCTGCCAAATGCTGATACCACCAATACCCATGGACTCTGTTCTCCAGTCATACAACTTTGAGGTTAGCCTGAACGGCGCCAGGCCCATAATCAACTCTGGGGCACACCGGCCACTGTGGGCGTTCGTGCTGGAGTCGCTGTTTCTTCGCGGACAGGCGCGCGGTGATTGCAGTGTAGCCGCGCCACATGAACGAACGCTTTACAGCCGGCGACTCAATGCGGCCCCCGGGGAAAGACCGATCAATGTACACGCTACGAGTGGTCGGACCGGCGACCACTGATTTCGCGCGCGGCCTTCTCGGCGACGCCCGACAGACCGAAACGCCGGCCCAGTTCATCGAGGACATCGTCCGGGTGCCGTCCGCGGGCCGCGAGCACCACCAGGGCATGAAACCACAGGTCGGCCATTTCCGACACAAGGGCGTCGGTGTCGTCGTTCTTGGCGGCAATCAGCGTCTCCGCCGATTCCTCGCCCAGTTTCTTGAGCATCTCGTCCAGCCCGCGCGCGTGAAGCTTCGCCACGTAGGACTGCTCCGGGTCGGCCTGGCGACGCTGCTCGATCACCTCGGCGAGCGCGGAAAGCACCTCGGCACCACCCGGACGAGCGGGAGTCGAATCGGTCATTGCGCGGCCACCTCGGCATCGTTCGGCCGCACCGGCACACCGGCCGCCGCCATTGCGTCCTTGGCCTCGCCCACCGTGTGCTGACCAAAGTGAAAGATACTGGCCGCCAGCACGGCATCGGCATGGCCCTCGGTCACGCCCTCCACCAGGTGCTGCAGCTCACCGACCCCGCCCGAAGCAATCACCGGCACGCCGACCGCATCGCTGACCGCGCGGGTCAGGGGCAGGTCGAAGCCGATACGGGTGCCGTCACGATCCATGCTCGTCAGCAGGATCTCGCCGGCCCCCAGGGACTCCATGCGCTGCGCCCACTCGACCACGTCCAGCCCGGTCTCGCGGCGGCCTCCGTGGGTAAAGACCTCCCAGCGCGGTGGTTCATTCCCCGTGCTGACCTGCTTGGCGTCAATCGCGACCACGATGCACTGGCTGCCGACCCAGTCGGCGGCCTCGCGCACCAGCTCGGGCCGGTGCACCGCGGCGGTGTTGATGGAGACCTTGTCGGCCCCGGCGTTCAGCAGGCGGCGGATGTCTTCGACCGCGCGCACGCCACCACCCACAGTCAGCGGGATGAACACCTCGCGCGCGACGGCCTCGACCACGTGCACGATGGTCTCGCGGTCGTCGCTGGAGGCGGTAATGTCGAGGAAGGTGATCTCGTCCGCACCCTGGGTGTTGTAGCGCCGGGCGATCTCCACCGGGTCCCCGGCATCGCGGATGCCGACGAAGTTGACACCCTTGACGACGCGGCCGGCGTCGACATCCAGACAGGGAATGATGCGCTTGGCGAGCATCTCAGGTTGCGAGGGCCTTGCGGGCCTCCTCCAGGGTGAAGGCGCCGTCGTACAAGGCCCGGCCGACGATGGCGCCGGTAATGCCCTCGTCCTCGCGGGCGGCGAGGTTGCGCAGGTCGTCCAGCGAGCTGATGCCGCCGGAGGCGATCACCGGCACGCGCACGTTGCTCGCCAGGCGCGCGGTAGCCTCCACGTTGGGGCCCTTCATCATCCCGTCGCGGGCGATGTCGGTGTAGACGAAGGCCACCACGCCGTCCGCCTCGAAGTGCTGGGCCAGGTCGATCACGTCGTGGTGCGACAGCTTGGACCAGCCATCCACCGCCAGCTTGCCGTCCTTGGCATCCAGCCCGACGATGATACGGCCGGGGAATTCCAGACACAGGTCGTTCACGAAGTGCGGCGCGCTGACCGCGCGGGTACCGATGATCACGTATTCGACCCCGGCATCCAGATAGGCCTGCACCGTGTCCTCGTCGCGCACGCCGCCGCCGATCTGGATCGGCAGGTCGGGGAAGGCCTTGGCGATCGCGTGCACCGCCTTGGCATTGCGCGGCTGACCGGCAAATGCGCCGTCGAGATCCACGATATGCAACCGCTCGGCCCCGGCATCGACCCAGCGCTTCGCCATCTCCACCGGGTCCTCGCCGAACACGGTGGAATCGTCCATGTTCCCCTGGCGCAGGCGAACGCACTTGCCTTCCTTCAGATCGATTGCGGGAATGACCAGCATCTTCGACTCCTCACGACGCCCCGGGACCGTCACCGTCCCAGCGCAGAAAGTTATGCAGCAGACGCAGCCCGCAGGCGGCGCTCTTCTCCGGATGGCACTGCATGGTGAACAACGAGCCCCGCGCCAGTGCCGAGGCAAAGGTCTCGCCATAATCGGTGCGCCCGGCGACATCGGCCTCGCGCTCGGGCTGCACCCGGTAACTATGGACGAAATAAAACCACGGGGTCTCCGGCAGGCCGTGCCACAGGGGATGCTCCTGCGCCGGCAGCACGCGGTTCCAGCCCATGTGCGGGATCTTCAGGCGCCGGCCATCCGGGCCCTGCATGGCGGGAAAGCGCGCGACCCGGCCCGGCAGGATGCCCAGCAGGTCGACGCCGCCGCTCTCCTCGCTGGCGTCCATCAGGATCTGCTGGCCCAGGCACAGGCCCAGGAACGGGCGGTCGGCCGCCAGCTCCGGCAGCAGCCGGTCGAGCCCGCGATTCGACAGCGCCTGCATGGCATCCCCGGCCGCGCCCTGGCCGGGAAACACCAACCGGTCGGCCTCGCGCAACGTCTCGGGGTCGTCGGTCAACAGTACGCGCTGGTCGCCCGCGGCCTCGTGCTCCAGTGCACGCACGACCGAGTGCAGATTCCCCATGCCGTAATCGATGACGGCAACAGTTTCCATGGCCGGGTCTCGTCCGTTGGTCCGTTACAGACTGCCCTTGGTGGACGGCGTGATCCCCGCGGAGCGCGGATCGAACTCCGCCGCCACACGCAGGGCGCGCCCGAAGGCCTTGAAGATGGTCTCGGCGACATGATGCGCGTTGTCGCCACGCAGGCAGTCGATGTGCAGGGTCATCCAGCTGTGGTTGACCAGGCCCTGGAAGAACTCGTGGAACAAGTCCACATCGAATTCGCCGATGTGCGAACGGCGGAAATCCGCGTGCATCTCCAGCCCCGGACGCCCGGAGAAGTCGATGACCACCCGTGAAAGGGCCTCGTCCAGCGGGACATAGGCATGGCCATAGCGGCGGATACCCTTCTTGTCCCCCAGGGCCTTGGCCAGCGCCTGCCCCAGGGTGATCCCGACGTCCTCCACCGTGTGATGGGCATCGATATGCAGATCGCCCTCGGCGCGCACGTCGAGATCCACCAGGCCGTGACGGGCCACCTGGTCCAGCATGTGGTCGAGGAACGGGATGCCGGTCTCGAGATGGCTTTGGCCGGTGCCGTCGAGGTTCAGCTCGACGGCAATCCGGGTCTCCAGGGTGTCGCGGCGGACAGATGCAGTACGTTCAGTCATGTTCCGGTTCGGGCACGGTAAAAGGTCAGTGTAGCAAGGCTGGCCGTCGCCCGGTATGACACAGGGAAACACGGGCCTATTCACGGTAGAACAGCGTCGGGGCGGACAGCGGCCTCACCCCTTCGACGACTACATGCCGGAGGTCAGCTTCGGCCCCACCAGTAACGCCTCGGGCACCACCGCCTGGATCGCCCCCGGCACTTCAGTGCAAAGCCCGGGCCGCGCGGTCAACGAGACCCACAGGGTGTTCAGCTTCAGGTTCAGCTCCACGAACGCGATATCGTCCCCATAGCCGTTCAGCACGCGCTCGATGGCGCGCGCCCGGGCATGGAGTTCGGAGCGCGGACGCTGGCGCAGCCCGGGGATCAGCATCATGAAGTCCGCCAGCCGGCGGCCTTCGGCGTCGCGCCGGGGCAGGCGTTGCCACAGGGGCTGGTGGGGCTCGAGGAGCAGCGCCGGGCGCAGGGCCGGATCGGCTTCACGGGGCGCGGGGATATCCGGGGACATGGCGGTGCGCTCGGCATGGACCTTTCTGGAGTGTAGTCCACGCCAGAGAGACGCTGACCACAGACACCCGATGACCGGACACAAAAAAGGTTCATCGAAGGATACCGGGGAGGTGTTCGACCGCTGAAGGGCATCGTAGTCTCGCGTGGAGCCAGGAAGGACACGGGAGGGAGCGATGCTGGACAAGAAGACGTTGCAGAAGCTGGGCGGCTGGGAAGGCTATCGGCTGGAGCGTGCGGTTTGGCCGGAGGAGGCCGGCGGCACGCTGGAGTTGCACCTGAAGCCGACGCGGCAGTGGATGCACTGCGAACGCTGCGGTCATCGGACCCGGCAGGTGCACGAGACGACGCTGCGGCGGGTCCGGGATCTTCCCCTGTTCGAGTACCGGGTGGTGCTGGTGGTGCCGCGTCGCCGCGTGTGGTGCGAGCACTGCGGCGGTCCCCAGTTGGAGCGGCTGAGCTGGCTGGGGCGCTATCAGCGGCTGACCAACCGGTTGGCGGATGCCTGCAGTCAGTTGTTGCGTTCGGCCAGTATCCAGGCCGTGGCCGTGTTCTATGGC
>NZ_KB906235.1:0-15715 GCF_000381225.1 Thioalkalivibrio sp. ALMg3
TGCGCATAGTGACGAAGGTCGGATTCGTACTCGACGTGCGCGGTCGCAATCGTAATACCGCGCGCCTTCTCTTCCGGCGCGTTGTCGATCTGGTCAAATGCACGGGCTTCACTACCGTACTTCTTGCCCAGCACCGCCGTCATCGCCGCCGTCAGCGTCGTTTTCCCATGGTCCACATGACCAATCGTACCCACATTCACATGCGGCTTCTTACGCTCGAACTTTTCCTTGGACACAGCTCAAACCTCTTTACAGTTCTTTCAAATAACGCGAATTCGGGATCAGGACGCTTTGGCGGCTACCGCCTCGGCGATCTGCGCGGGGGCCTCGGCGTACTTCTCGAATTCCATCGAGTAGGTCGCGCGACCCTGACTCATCGAGCGCAACTGGGTCGAGTAGCCGAACATCTCGGACAGGGGAACCTCGGCCCGCAGCAGCTTCTGCCCGGCGACGTCTTCCATGCCCTTCACCAGGCCACGACGGCGATTGAGGTCGCCCATCACGTCGCCCATGTACTCTTCGGGTGTTTCCACCTCGACCTTCATCATCGGCTCAAGAAGCACGGCGCCGGCCTTCAGCGCGCCTTCCTTGAAGGCCATGGAGCCCGCAACCTTGAACGCCATCTCGTTGGAGTCAACGTCATGGTAGGAGCCATCGAACAGCGTGACCTTCACGTCCTCGACCGGATAGCCGGCGAGCACACCATTGGACATCTGCTCGGCCACACCCTTGTTGACCGCCGGGATGTAGTCCTTGGGCACCACACCGCCCACGATGGCGTTCTCGAACTGGTACCCGCTACCGGGTTCCAGCGGCTCGAGGCGCAGCCACACGTGGCCATACTGGCCGCGACCACCCGACTGCCGCACAAACTTGCCTTCCTGCTCGACCGTCTTGCGAATGGTCTCGCGGTAGGCCACCTGGGGCTGCCCAACGTTGGCCTCGACCTTGAACTCGCGCTTCATGCGGTCCACCAGCACCTCGAGATGGAGCTCGCCCATACCCGAGATGATGGTCTGACCGGACTCTTCGTCGGTATGCACCTTGAAGGACGGATCTTCCTGCGCCAGCTTGTTCAGCGCGATACCCATCTTTTCCTGGTCGGTCTTGGTCTTCGGTTCGACCGCGATGGAGATCACCGGCTCCGGGAACTCCATGCGTTCGAGTTCGACCGGGTCATTCGGATCGCACAGCGTCGTACCCGTGTAGAGATCCTTCAGGCCCACTACCGCGCCGATGTCGCCTGCACGCAGCTCCTTGATCTCCTCGCGGGAGTTGGAGTGCATCTGCAGGATACGCCCAATCCGCTCGCGGCGGTTGTTTTGCGTATTCAGCACCGAGTCCCCGGCCGACAGCACGCCCGAATAAACGCGGACGAAGGTCAGGGAACCCACATAGGGGTCGGTCATGATCTTGAACGCCAAAGCCGCGAAGGGCTCGTCGTCCGACGCGTGCTTGGCCACCGGCTCTTCGGTGCCTGCTTTCACGCCCTTGATCGCCTTGACCTCCTCCGGAGAGGGCAGGTACTCGACAACCGCATCCAGCATTGCCTGGACGCCCTTGTTCTTGAAGGCGGAACCGCACAGCATCGGGACAATCTCGAGCGCCAGGGTCCGTTGACGCAGGGCCGACTTGACCTCTTCCTCGCTGAGGTCACCCTCGTTGAGGTACTTATCCATCAGCTCTTCGTTCGCCTCGGCGGCGGCCTCGAGCATGTTCTCGCGCCACTTGTCGGCTTCGGCCTTCAGGTCATCGGGGATGTCCTTGTACTCGAAGCTGATACCGAAGTTCTCTTCGTCCCAGTAGATCGCCTGCATCTTGACCAGGTCGATCACACCCTTGAACTGGTCCTCGGCGCCAATCGGCAGCTGGATCGGCACCGGGTTGGCCTGCAGGCGCTCCCTCATCTGCTCGTAGACGCGCAGGAAGTCGGCGCCGGCGCGGTCCATCTTGTTGACGAACGCGAGACGCGGCACGGCGTACTTGGTCGCCTGACGCCAGACCGTCTCGGACTGCGGCTGCACACCGCCCACGGCGCAATACACCATGACCGCCCCGTCGAGCACGCGCATGGAACGTTCGACCTCGATGGTGAAGTCCACGTGCCCGGGCGTATCGATGATGTTCACTCGATGCTCGTCGAACTGCTTGGCCATGCCGGACCAGAAGCTGGTGGTCGCCGCGGAGGTAATGGTGATCCCGCGCTCCTGCTCCTGCTCCATCCAGTCCATCGTGGCGGCGCCGTCATGCACCTCGCCGATCTTGTGCGACAGACCGGTATAGAACAGGATGCGCTCGGTCGTCGTCGTCTTGCCGGCGTCGATGTGCGCGCTGATCCCGATATTCCGGTAGCGCTTCAGTGGTGTCTTGCGTGCCACGGTGAGCCTCTCTAAATCTGGTTTACCAGCGGAAGTGAGCGAACGCCTTGTTCGCTTCCGCCATGCGGTGAGTGTCTTCGCGCTTCTTGACGGCCGAACCCTTGCTGTCCGAGGCGTCCATCAGTTCGCCGGCCAGCTTCAGGGCCATGGTGCGCTCGCCCCGCTTGCGGGCGGCCTCGACCACCCAGCGCATGGCCAGCGCATCCTGACGCACCGAGCGCACTTCCACCGGAACCTGGTAGGTCGCACCACCAACGCGGCGGGACTTCACCTCGACACGCGGGCGAATGTTATCCAGGGCGCGTTCCAGCGCACCCATCCCGTCGCCCTGCTTGGACTCGATCTGATCCAGGGCGCCATACACGACCTGTTCGGCGACGGACTTCTTGCCGTCACGCATCACCGTGTTGATGAACTTGGCCAGGCGCTCGCTTCCGAACTTCGGGTCGGGGAGGATGTGACGCTTGGGGGCTGCTGCTCTTCTAGACATGTTTCAGTTCCCGGACTGGATCATGGATCACGGTTAGGATTTGGGACGCTTGGTGCCGTACTTGGATCGGCCCTGCATGCGCTTCTGCACACCCTGGGTGTCCAGGCTGCCGCGCACCGTGTGGTAACGCACACCCGGGAGATCCTTAACACGGCCGCCACGAATCAGGACCACCGAGTGCTCCTGCAGGTTGTGGCCTTCCCCACCGATGTAGCTACTGACTTCGTAGCCGTTGGTCAGCCGTACGCGCGCAACCTTGCGCAGCGCGGAGTTCGGCTTCTTCGGGGTGGTCGTGTAGACACGGGTGCAGACCCCGCGCTTCTGCGGGGAACCCTGCAGCGCCGGCACGTCGCTCTTTTCGACGGGGCGCTTGCGGGGCTTGCGTACCAACTGGTTGATCGTGGCCATGAAACCCTTTCTCCTAGCCTAAAAATAACGACAGGCCGGCGCCGAGACCGGACTGTCGAGGGAGCGGAAGTCTAATCGCCGCCCCCGTGAGTGTCAAGGTGGGACGGGTCACTCGGACCCGTCTTCCGTGGTACCCGGGTCGGTCGTAGCCGGTTCGGAGTCGGCGATCACCGCCGGCGCCTCCGCGACCGTCTCGAACTCGGGCATTTCCAGTGCGCGCTTGCGGCGACGCTCCTTGTGATAGGCGAGGCCCGTCCCCGCGGGGATCAGGCGTCCGACAATCACGTTTTCCTTCAGGCCGCGCAGATCATCACGCGCACCGCGGGTCGAGGCCTCGGTGAGCACGCGGGTGGTCTCCTGGAAGGAGGCCGCAGAGATGAACGACTCGGTCACCAGCGACGCCTTGGTGATACCCAGGAGCACGCGCTCGTAGGTTGCCGGCTGCTTGTCGGCACCCAGCTGCTCGTTCTCCTCCAGCACCCGAATGCGATCCACCTGGTCCCCGGCGAGGAACTTGGTGTCGCCGGCGTCCTCGATGTTCACCTTGCGCATCATCTGGCGGACGATCACCTCGATGTGCTTGTCGTTGATCTTCACACCCTGGAGACGGTAAACGTCCTGGATCTCCTGGACCTGGTACTCGGCCAGGGTGGTGACACCGCGCAGACGGATGATGTCATGCGGATCCAGCTCACCGTCCACCACGACCTCGCCACGCTCGACACGCTCGCCTTCGAACACGTTCACGGTACGCAGCTTGGGAATCATCATCTCGACCGGGTCACCCTTGTCCGGGGTGATCACGAGACGCTGCTTGCCCTTGGTCTCCTTGCCGAAGGACACGGTACCCGAGATCTCGGCCAGCACCGCCGGCTCCTTGGGACGCCGCGCCTCGAACAAGTCGGCCACACGCGGCAGACCACCGGTGATGTCACGCGTCTTGGAGGATTCCTGCGGCAGGCGGGCAATGACGTCACCCACCTCGACCCGGGCGTTGTCCTCCAGGTTGAAGATCGCATTGGCCGGCAGCATGTACTGCGCGGGCATGTCGGTCCCCGGGATGTACACCTCGTTGCCGTCGTCGTCCAGCAGCTTGACCGTCGGGCGCAGATCCTTGCCCGCCGTAGAGCGGCTCTTCGGATCCAGGACCACGTTGGACGACAGGCCGGTGAACTCATCGGTCTCCTTGGTGACCGTCACGTTCTCCACGAAGTCCGCGAGACGCAGGTTACCGGCCACCTCGGTGACGATCGGATGGGTATGCGGATCCCAGCTCGCGACTTCCTGCCCAGCTTCCACGGCATCGCTGTCGTGGACCGTGATAAGCGCGCCATAGGGAATCTTGTAGCGCTCCCGTTCGCGACCCTGATCGTCGATCACACCCAGCTCGCCGGAGCGCGAGACCGCGACCAGGTTGCCGGCCTTGTTGGTGACCGTCTTCAGGTTATGCAGACGGACAGAACCGGAGCTCTTCACCTGGATCGCACTAACCGTCACGGCCCGGCTCGCGGCCCCGCCAATATGGAAGGTACGCATCGTCAGCTGGGTACCCGGCTCGCCGATCGACTGCGCGGCGATGACGCCCACGGCCTCGCCGGCGTTGACCTCGTGGCCACGCGCCAGATCACGCCCATAGCACTTGGCACAAATGCCCTGGCGGGTCTCGCAGGTAATCGCGGAACGCACCAGCACTTCGTCGACCGAAGCGGCATCCAGGGAGTCCACCATCGCTTCATCGAGCAGCGTGCCGGCGGGGATCAATACCTCATCCGCACCCGGGCGCAGCACGTCGACCGCAGTGGTCCGCCCGAGCACGCGATCGCGCAATGGCTCGACCACGTCACCGCCTTCAATGATGGGCTTCATCAGCAGACCCTGCTGGGTCCCGCAGTCCGGCTGGGTTACCACGACGTCTTGCGAGACATCCACCAGGCGGCGGGTCAGGTAGCCCGAGTTTGCGGTCTTCAACGCCGTATCGGCCAGCCCCTTACGGGCGCCGTGGGTGGAGATGAAGTACTGCAAGACGTTCAGACCTTCGCGGAAGTTCGCCGTGATCGGCGTCTCGATGATCGAGCCGTCCGGCTTGGCCATCAGGCCACGCATGCCGGCCAGCTGACGGATCTGCGCGGCGGAGCCACGCGCACCGGAGTCGGCCATCATGAAGATCGAGTTGAACGAGTTCTGCTCGACCGTCTCGCCATCCTTGTTGACGACCTTCTCCTTGCCGAGCCGCTCCATCATGGCCTTGGCGACCTGGTCATTACAGTGAGACCAGATATCCACGACCTTGTTGTAACGTTCGCCCTTGGTCACGAGACCCGAGGCGTACTGGTTCTCGATCTCCTTAACCTGTTCTTCGGCGCCCTGCAGGATCGGCTGCTTCTCGTCCGGGATCACCATGTCGTCGGCGCAGAAGGAGACGCCGGCACGGGTGGAGTAATAGAAGCCCGCGTACATCAACTGGTCCGCGAACACCACCGTATCCTTCAGACCCAGGCGGCGATAGCACTGGTTGATCAGGCCGGAGATCGCCTTCTTGTTCAGCTCGCGGTCGATCAGCTCGAACGGCAGACCCTTGGGCATGATGCGCGACAGAATCGCGCGACCCACGGTGGTCTCCAGGCGCAGGTACGGCAGGCTCTCGCCCTCGCTGACCTCGGCCATGGTGTCGCCAATCCGCACGGTAACGCGCGCGTGCAGATCCACCAGCTTGTGCTCGTAGGCGCGGTGGACTTCATCCACGTCGGCGAACGTCATGCCTTCGCCCTTCGCGTTCACCTTCTCGCGCGACAGGTAGTAGAGCCCCAGGACAATATCCTGCGACGGCACGATGATCGGCTCGCCATTGGCCGGGGACAGCACGTTGTTGGAGGACAGCATCAGCGTGCGCGCCTCCAGCTGGGCCTCCAGCGACAGCGGCACGTGCACGGCCATCTGGTCACCGTCGAAGTCCGCGTTGAACGCGGCGCAAACCAGCGGGTGCAGCTGGATCGCCTTGCCTTCGATCAATACCGGTTCGAACGCCTGGATACCCAGGCGGTGCAGGGTCGGCGCGCGGTTCAGCATGACCGGGTGCTCGCGGATCACCTCTTCCAGGATATCCCAGACCTCGGGACCTTCCTTTTCCACCGCCTTCTTGGCGGCCTTGATGGTGGTCGCGAGACCACGGCGCTGCAGCTTGCCGAAGATGAACGGCTTGAACAGCTCCAGCGCCATGCGCTTGGGCAGACCGCACTGGTGCAGGCGCAGAGTCGGGCCCACCACGATCACCGAGCGACCGGAGTAGTCGACACGCTTGCCCAGCAGGTTCTGGCGGAAGCGGCCCTGCTTGCCCTTGATCATGTCGGCCAGGGACTTCAGCGGGCGCTTGTTGGTACCGGTGATGGCACGGCCGCGACGGCCGTTGTCCAGCAGCGCGTCCACGGACTCCTGCAGCATGCGCTTTTCGTTGCGCACGATGATGTCCGGGGCATTCAGCTCCAGCAAGCGACGCAGACGGTTGTTGCGGTTGATCACCCGGCGGTACAGATCATTCAGGTCGGACGTCGCAAACCGGCCGCCATCCAGCGGCACCAGCGGACGCAGGTCCGGCGGCAGTACCGGCAGCACCTTCATGATCATCCACTCCGGCTTGTTGCCGGAATCGAGGAAGGCCTCGACCAGCTTGAGCCGCTTGCCGAAGCGCTTGATCTTGGTCTCGGAACCGGTCTCGGTCAGGTCCTGGCGCAGCTTCGTCGCTTCGGCCGGCAGATCCATTTCCTTCAACAGGCTCAGCACGGCCTCCGCGCCCATCAGCGCGGTGAAGTCGTCACCGTGCTCTTCCATCGCCTCGAGGTATTCCTCGTCGGTCAGGAGCTGGCGCTTCTCCAGCGTGGTGAAGCCCGGATCGGTGACGATGAAGGACTCGAAGTACAGGACCTTCTCGATGTCCTTCAGGGTCATGTCGAGCAGCAGGCCAATACGGGACGGCAAGCTCTTCAGGTACCAGATGTGGGCAACCGGCGAGGCCAGGTCGATATGGCCCATGCGTTCGCGCCGCACCTTGGTCTGGGTCACTTCGACGCCGCACTTCTCGCACACCACGCCACGATGCTTCAGGCGCTTGTACTTGCCGCACAGGCACTCGTAGTCCTTCACCGGCCCGAAGATCTTCGCGCAGAACAAGCCATCACGTTCCGGCTTGAACGTCCGGTAATTGATGGTTTCCGGCTTCTTCACCTCGCCAAAGGACCAGGAACGGATCTGGTCCGGGGACGCAAGACCGATGCGGATCGCATCGAACTCTTCCGGCTGGGTCTGTTGCTTGAACAGATTCAGGAGGTCTTTCATTCGCTTGCCTCACAAACTTGGTTTCGAGGGGCGCACTGCGCCCCGTCGGATCACAATCGGATCGGAGAAGATCAGTCCTGCTCGAGCTCGATGTTGATGCCGAGCGCCTTGATCTCCTTCATGAGCACGTTGAACGACTCGGGGACGTTGGCCTCCATGTGGTGCTCACCGTCAACGATGTTCTTG
Organism: Thioalkalivibrio sp. ALMg3; assembly: GCF_000381225.1. NCBI lineage: Bacteria > Pseudomonadati > Pseudomonadota > Gammaproteobacteria > Chromatiales > Ectothiorhodospiraceae > Thioalkalivibrio > Thioalkalivibrio sp. ALMg3. The sequence continues at coordinate 7,792 of NZ_KB906235.1, forward strand.
TACATCTTGTTGCGGCCCTGCACGTCGTCCGCCTTCACCGTCAGCATTTCCTGCAGCGTATAGGCGGCGCCGTAGGCCTCCAGTGCCCAGACCTCCATTTCGCCGAAGCGCTGACCACCGAACTGCGCCTTGCCGCCCAGCGGCTGCTGGGTGACCAGCGAGTACGGGCCGGTGGAACGTGCATGCATCTTGTCGTCGACCAGATGGTTCAGCTTCAGCATGTGCATGTAGCCCACGGTGACCGGGCGGTCGAAGCCGTCCCCGGTACGCCCGTCGTACAACTGGGCCTGCCCCGTTTCCGGCAGGTCCGCCAGACGCAGCATCTCCTTGATCTCGGCCTCTTCGGCGCCGTCGAACACCGGCGTCGCCATCGGCACGCCACCGCGCAGATTGCGGCACAGGGTGATGATCTCGGGGTCCGACATGGAGTCGAGGTCCACCTTGCGTTCGCGGTTGTTGTAGATCTTGTCGAGGAACTCGCGCAGCTTGGCGATCTCGGCTTGCGCCTCGAGCATGCGGTTGATCTTGTGGCCGAGACCTCGGGCCGCCCAACCCAGGTGCACTTCCAGCACCTGGCCGACGTTCATGCGCGAGGGCACGCCCAACGGGTTCAGCACCACGTCGACCGGGGTACCGTCCTCGAGGAACGGCATGTCCTCTTCCGGCACGATCATCGAGATCACGCCCTTGTTCCCGTGGCGACCGGCCATCTTGTCGCCCGGCTGCAGGCGGCGTTTCACGGCCACGTAGACCTTGACCATCTTCTGCACGCCTGGCGGCAGGTCGTCGCCCGCGGCCAGCTTGGCCTTCTGGTGCTCGAACTTCTTCTCGAACGCCTCGTGCTGATCCTTGATCTGGCGACCCAGGTCTTCCAGCTGGCTGTTGACCGCATCGTCCTGCAGGCGGACCTCGAACCACTTGTCGCGGGACAGCCCCTGCAAATACTTCTTGGTCACCTTGGAGCCATCACCCAGCCCATCCGGGCCACCGGCGGCGGTCTTGTTGACCAGCAGCCTTTCGACGCGGGCGTAGATGTCATCCTCGTAGATGCGCAGCTGGTCCTTCAGGTCCTTCTGCACAGCGGCGAGATCGTCGGCCTCGATCGACCGGGCGCGGGCGTCTTTCTCCACACCGTCGCGGGTGAAAACACGCACGTCGATCACCGTCCCCTCGATGCCGGACGGCACACGCAGGGAGGTGTCCTTCACGTCCGAGGCCTTCTCGCCAAAGATCGCCCTCAGGAGCTTCTCTTCCGGCGTCAGCTGGGTCTCGCCCTTCGGCGTGACCTTGCCGACCAGGATGTCGCCCGGGTTCACCTCGGCCCCGACGTAGACCACGCCGGACTCGTCCAGCTTGTTCAGCAACGACTCGGAGACGTTCGGGATATCCGCGGTGATCTCTTCCTGGCCCAGCTTGGTGTCACGAGCGACACAGTTGAGCTCCTCGATGTGGATCGTGGTGTAACGATCCTCCTGCACCACGCGCTCCGAGATCAGAATCGAGTCTTCGAAGTTGTAGCCATTCCAAGGCATGAACGCGACCATCATGTTCTGCCCCAGCGCGAGCTCGCCCAGATCCGTGGACGAGCCATCGGCAATCGCGTCACCGCGGGCGATTTCGTCGCCCACCGCAACCAGAGGACGCTGGTTGATGGAGGTGTTCTGGTTGGACCGCGAGTACTTGGTGAGGTTGTAGATATCCACGCCCGGCTCGCCGGCGACGGTTTCGTCGTCGTTCACACGGACCACCACACGACCCGCGTCCACCGAGTCCACCGTACCGCCGCGCTTGGCGACGATCGCGGAGCCGGAGTCGATGGCGACGGCGCGCTCGATACCGGTACCCACCAGCGGCTTGTCGGCCCGCAGGCACGGCACGGCCTGACGCTGCATGTTCGCGCCCATCAGCGCGCGGTTGGCATCGTCATGCTCCAGGAATGGCAGCAACGCGGCGGCCACGGACACGATCTGCTTCGGCGAGACGTCCATGTACTGGATCTTGTCCGGAGACGAGATCGTGAACTCCTCCTGGTGACGGCAGGACACGAGGTCATCGCTCAGGCGACCTTCCTCGTCCATCGCCGCGTTCGCCTGGGCGATCACGTACTGGCTTTCTTCGATCGCGGAGAGGTAGACGATCTCCTCGGTCACCTTGCCCTCTTCGACCTTGCGATACGGCGTCTCCAGGAAGCCGTAGCGGTTCGTGCGGGCATACACGGCCAGCGAGTTGATCAGACCGATGTTCGGGCCTTCCGGAGTCTCGATCGGGCACACGCGACCGTAATGCGTCGGGTGCACGTCGCGCACTTCGAAGCCAGCACGTTCGCGGGTAAGTCCGCCCGGACCCAGGGCCGAGATACGCCGCTTGTGCGTCACCTCGGACAGCGGGTTGTTCTGGTCCATGAACTGCGACAGCTGGCTGGACCCGAAGAATTCCTTGACCGCGGCGGCCACCGGCTTGGCGTTGATCAGTTCCTGCGGCATCAGGCCTTCGCTCTCGGCGACGGTGAGACGCTCCTTGACCGCGCGTTCGACACGCACCAGGCCAAGGCGGAACTGGTTTTCCGCCATCTCGCCCACGCTGCGGATGCGACGGTTGCCCAGGTGGTCGATGTCATCGGTACGGCCGTTGCCGTTACGCAGGTCAATCAGCACCTTGAGGACATCCAGGATGTCTTCCGGCGACAGCACGCCCGCGCCCTCGTCGGTATCGCGACCCACGCGGCGGTTGAACTTCATCCGGCCCACGGCGGACAGGTCGTAGCGATCTTCCGAGAAGAACAGGTTGGAGAACAGGTTCTCCGCCGCGTCCTTGGTCGGCGGCTCGCCCGGGCGCATCACGCGGTAGATCTCGACCTGGGCCTCCAGCTGGCTCTTGGTCGGATCCAGACGCAGCGTATCCGACATGTACGGACCGTGGTCGTAGTCGTTGGTGTAGATGGTCTCCAGCGACTTCACGCCCTCGGCGCGCAGCTTGTCGAGCATCTCCTGGGTCAGGGCGTCATTGGCATTGGCGATCAATTCCCCGGTGGATTCATCCACCACGCCCTTGGCCAGCACCCGACCCAGCAGGTATTCGTCCGGCACCCGCAGGGTGTTGATGCCGGCCTTCTCGATCTCCCGGATATGGCGCGGCGTAATACGCCGACCGGCCTCGACAATGACGGTTTCGCCATCGGTAATGTCGATCACGGCAGTCTCGCCGCGCATGCGCTCGGGGATCAGGTCCAGCTCGCCGCCGTCATCGTCGAGGGTGAGCTGATTGAATTCGAAAAAGGTGGTGAGGATCTCTTCGGTATCCATACCCAGTGCGCGTAGCAGGATCGACGCCGGCAGCTTGCGGCGACGGTCGATGCGCACGAAGACCCCGTCCTTGGCGTCAAACTCGAAGTCGAGCCAGGAGCCGCGGTACGGAATAATGCGGGCGTTATAAAGCAGTTTCTGTGCACTGCCCTGGGTCTTGCCCTTGTCGCTGTCGAAGAACACGCCCGGCGAGCGGTGCAACTGCGACACGATTACGCGTTCGGTACCGTTGATGACAAAGGTGCCGTTCTCGGTCATGAGCGGCATTTCGCCCATGTAGACTTCCTGCTCCTTGACCTCCTTGACCACGGTGGAACCCGCCGGGGCTTCCTTGTCGTGGATCACCAGGCGCAAGAGGACTCGCAGCGGGGCCGCATAGGTCACGCCACGGATCTGGCATTCCTTCACGTCGAACATCGGTTCGCCCAGGCGATAGCTCACATACTCGAGCTGGACATGACCGGAATAACTGACGATGGGGAAAACCGACTGAAACGCCGCATGCAGGCCCATCGGATCCCGCCCGTCGGACGCTCGGTCCGCCTGCAGGAAATCCCGATAGGAGGTCAGCTGGGTTTCCAGCAGGTACGGGACTTCGAGGATCTGGGGACGCTTCCCGAAGTCCTTGCGGATACGTTTCTTTTCGGTATAACTGAGGGCCATGGCTTACCTCGGAGGCTAGCTGAACAACGCGCGACAAAACACGCGCCACCACGGGCTGAGGCTGGCGACCAAACGGCCGCCAGCCTCAGGGCTTCGTGATGTACACGAAAACAACAGGCGCAAGCGCCTTCTTACTTCAGTTCGACGGTGGCGCCCGCGCCTTCCAGCTCCGCCTTCATCTTCTCGGCCTCGTCCTTCGGAGCGCCTTCCTTCACGGTCGCCGGCACGCCTTCGACCATTTCCTTGGCTTCCTTCAGACCCAGACCGGTCAGGCCGCGGACGACCTTGATGACGCCGACCTTGTTCTCGCCGAAGCTCGACATCACGACGTCGAACTCGTCCTTGACTTCAGCGGCAGCGGCTTCGCCACCAGCGGCAGCCGGGGCGGCCGCAACAGCGGCAGCGGCGGACACGCCGAACTTCTCTTCCATCTCGCTGATCAGGTCCACAATCTCCAGGACCGTCATGTTGCCGATGGCTTCCAGGATATCTTCTTTCGAAACGGCCATTTCTTAATCTCCTAACGGGTCGAGCCCGAATTCATTCAGTACATGCTGCAGAAGCAGGCTTGAAGGGTTCTTCAGGCTGCCTGCTTCTGATCACGGATTGCTGCAACGGTACGCACAAGCTTGCCCGGGACTTCGTTCACCGTACGGGCGAACTTGTCGAGCGGTGCCTTCATCGTGGCGAGCAGCTGCGAGAGCGCCTCGTCACGGGTCGGCAGGCTCGCGAGGCGATCGAGATCGTTCGCCCCCATGAGCTGCCCACCAAAGGACACCAGCCGGACCTTCAGCTGATCGTTTTCCTTGGCGAAGTTCTTCACCAGGCGTGCCGCGGAGCCAGGCTCCTCTTCACTGAAGGCAAGGATCAGCGGACCCTGCAGCTCGGGCTGCATGCACGCGAAATCCGTACCCTCAATGGCACGCTTGGCGAGGTTGTTCTTCACCACCCGCAGATAGACCCCGGTAGTGCGGGCCTGCCGACGAAGGTCGGTCATCTGCGCGACCGAGAGACCCCGGTACTCCGCGGCGACCGCGGAATGCGCCGAGGCAGCAACCGTAGCCAGCTCCGAGACAATCGCCTTCTTGTCGTCGAGATTCAAAGCCACGTTGACTCTCCTCTAGTAAGACCACCCGGAGGTGATCGTGAAACCGGGCGAACCCGGCACTTCGGTGCTCCCGTCGCAGGTACTTCCTGAATCGGGTGACACCATCTGCGCAGGCTGGTGTATTAAGCCGGGCCCTGGAGCTCGGCGCCTGCGGTCTTGGATGGCGTGCCGCTTGCGCGACAGCCGACCAAAAACCGTATTTTCTTGCTTAGAGCTCCAACGAGCCCTGATCGACCTTGACGCCCGGACCCATGGTCGTCGAGACGACCACGGCCTTGACGTACTGCCCCTTGGAGGTCGCCGGCTTCATCTTCAGCAGGTCGGCCAGCAGGGCGTTCAGATTGTCGGTAAGCGAATTCGTGTCGAAATCGGCCGCGCCAATAGTGCAGTGGACGATGCCACCCTTGTCGGTGCGGTAGCGCACCTGACCACCCTTGGCATTGGTCACCGCGGTGGCCACATCCGGGGTCACGGTGCCGACCTTCGGGTTCGGCATCAGGCCGCGCGGGCCGAGAATCTGGCCGAGCTGGCCGACGACGCGCATCGCATCCGGGGAGGCGATCACCACGTCGAAGTCCATCTGGCCGGCCTTCACCTGTTCGGCGAGGTCGTCCATGCCGACGACATCGGCCCCGGCTTCCTTGGCGGCATCGGCGTTCGCACCCTGGGTGAACACGGCCACGCGCACAGTCTTGCCATTGCCATGCGGCAACACGGTGGAACCGCGCACCACCTGGTCGGATTTGCGCGGGTCCACGCCGAGGTTCACGGCAACGTCCACCGACTCGCGGAACTTGGCCTTGGGCAGGTCACGCAGGAGATCAAAGGCTTCGGTGACCGGATACAGGTGACCCGGCTCCACCTTCTCGCGATAGGCCTGCATACGCTTGGAAAGCTTCGCCATGTCAGAGACCCTCCACTTCGAGGCCCATACTGCGGGCACTGCCGGCGATGGTACGCACGGCGGCATCGAGATCAGCCGCGGTCATATCCGGTTCCTTGGTCTTCGCAATTTCTTCCAGCTGGGCGCGCGTCACGGTGCCGACCTTGTTGGTGTTCGGCTGACCGGAACCGGACTGAATGCCGGCCGCCTTCTTCAGCAGGACCGCCGCCGGGGGCGTCTTGGTAATGAACGTGAAGCTGCGATCCGCATACACGGTGATCACCACTGGAATCGGCAGACCGGGTTCCATCTCCTGGGTCTGGGCGTTGAACGCCTTGCAGAACTCCATGATGTTCACGCCGCGCTGACCCAGCGCCGGGCCCACGGGCGGGCTCGGGTTGGCCTTGCCAGCCGCCACCTGAAGCTTGATATACGCTTCGATTTTCTTTGCCATGAGGACTCCCTCGGGTGCGAACGCCTTGCGGCTCCCCGATTAACAGGTGATGACGCTTGCGCGTCTCAGGTTTTCTCGACTTGGTGGAACTCGAGTTCCACGGGCGTCGACCGCCCGAAAATCTGCACCGCCACTAGCAGACGACTCTTGTCGTAGTTGACTTCTTCGACCACGCCATTGAAATCGTTGAACGGGCCGTCGATTACGCGGACCATCTCGCCCACCTCGAACAGCACCTTCGGACGCGGCTTTTCGGCGCCTTCCTGCATGCGCTGCAGAATCGCGTCGGCTTCCTTGTCGCTGATCGGCGCCGGACGGTCCGCGGTGCCACCGATGAAGCCGAGCACGCGCGGCACGGCCTTGACCAGATGCCAGGCCTCGTCGTTGAGGTCCATCTGAACCAGGACATAGCCGGGGAAGAACTTGCGCTCACTCTTGCGCTTCTGGCCGTCCTTCATCTCGACGACCTCCTCGGTGGGCACCAGGATTTCGCCAAAGTGGTCCTGCATGCCGAAACGCTCGATGCGCTCCTCCAGGGACCGCTTCACCTGTGCCTCGAAACCCGAGAATGCCTGTACGACGTACCAGCGTAGTGCCATGGGGAAAATCCTGCTGCTTATCCGATGAACCGACTGATGCCCCAGCCCAGGAACATGTCCAGGAGCCAGAGCATGATCCCCACCAGGATCACGACGGCAATGACGATCAGCGTGGTCTGGGTCGTCTCTACGCGGGTGGGCCACACCATCTTGCGCACCTCGGTGCGCGCGTTGCCCATAAAGCCGGCGAGCTGGCTGCCCTTGGCGGTCGTCATCGCGATCCCGATGGCGACCCCCACGACGGCAAGCAGCCCGAGGACGCGAATCAGAGTGGATTCGTCCTGGAACCAATAGAAGCCCATGACGCCGGCAATCAGCAGCGCCACGGCCACCGCGAGCTTGACGGTATCAAGCACGCCGGTCTGTTCCGATTGTTCACTCATGAATACGTATCACCCGGTGCTGCCGCCATCTCGAAGATGGCAGGCCAGGAGGGACTCGAACCCCCAACCTGCGGTTTTGGAGACCGCTGCTCTGCCAATTGAGCTACTGGCCTAGAAATCGAATCGACAAGAAACAAACGCGAGAGACGACGCACACGGCGCCGCCTCTCGCGGTCAGTCTGTCAACTTGTCTACTGTATCACTCGATGATCTTGGAGACGACGCCGGCGCCCACAGTGCGGCCGCCTTCGCGGATCGCAAAGCGCAGACCGTCTTCCATCGCGATCGGATTGATCAGGGACACCGTCATCTTCACGTTGTCACCCGGCATCACCATCTCGGTGCCTTCCGGAAGCTCCACCGAGCCCGTCACGTCCGTCGTGCGGAAGTAGAACTGCGGACGGTACCCGTTGAAGAACGGCGTGTGACGACCGCCCTCTTCCTTGCCCAGGATGTACACCTCGGCCTCGAAGTGCGTGTGCGGGGTAATCGAACCCGGCTTGCACAGCACCTGACCACGCTGGACGTCGTC
>NZ_KB906236.1:0-13325 GCF_000381225.1 Thioalkalivibrio sp. ALMg3
AGCGGGCCGGGGTTTCCCTCGCTCCGAGGCTTTTCGCGGGCGGCGCTGAACTCGCTACGCTGCGCTTCGCTCAGACATCCAGCGCCTTTTCTCCCGCGAAAAGCCTCTCCACTCGGCGCGACGACAACGGGGAGGAAGGTCAAGACAACGGCCGTTCCGACGATATTGGTAATGGATGATGGCTAGGTCTTCGAGCATCTTCGGCACGCTCGGCCTTTGGCCGTTGCGTGCCGCGCCCGCAAAGCGGGCGCCGGGGCCTTCGGACGGCATTGCCTATTGTTATGTCCGGGGGACGGAACACCGTCTGTTTTGACCTTCGCCTCCCGTATGGAGCCCCTTGCGGAAGGGTTCTCGGGCCGGGAGAAGGCGCTGGATGTTTGAGCGAAGCGCAGCGCAGCGAGTTCAGCGCCGCCGGTCCGAGGGCCCTGGAGCAAGGTTCCCGGGCGGAATCCGGGTGCCCTTCTTTGGGCACTTTCTTGGGCAAGCAAGAAAGTGCCTCGGGGTGCGCTGGCGAGTCAGCGCACGGCAGGCGGCCGGACGGAGGCACGTAAACACCGGAGGACGAACCAGGACCAGCCGCCGACACCGCCGGCGCAGGCAAAAGAGGTCGGGGCTTGGGAAGTGGCCGTCCTGTGTCCCCCGGGGGCTAGCCGCGGGGCTTGAAGCCGGGTGGGTGGCGGGCGATCCAGGTGACGAAGTCGTGGACGACCGGTTCGGCGAGGAGCGCCTCGCGCGTGTTCAGGCGTTCCGCCAGGGCTTGTTCGTCGAAGTGTTTATGGATGTGGTCATGGCAGGGGCGGCAGACCCACAGGATGCGGGCCTCGCGTTCGGCGCGGCTGAATCGCCGGCGGATGCGCTTGCGCCGGTGCTGCTTGCGCGGGATCAGGTGGTGGCGGGTCAGCGCGTCCATCTCGCGGCCACACAGTTTGCAGGCGGCCGCGGGTCCCGGTTCAGGCTCGTCGGATCCGATCACGGCATCTGCAGGCGGCAGCGCGGGGGCGGCTGGGTGATGGCGTAGTCGGGCTCTGCCAGATCCATCAGGCAGGGGGCGCCTTCCGGGTCGCTGATGCGCGTGCCGATGGCGCGGATTGCGTCCTGGCGCGGGCCGGTCTCGCGGACCTGGCGGCTGTTGATGGGCTGCCACTCGCCGTCGTGTTCCTCGGCGATCTCGAAGCCGAAGGGGAAGTAGCCTGGCGCGCCGAGGCGCAGATCGGTGACCACCAGCCGGTCGGGTGCTTCGTCCTGCTCGGCACGGTGGAAGCGCAGGAAGTCGCCGGCGAACCATTGCAGACGCTGGCCGTCCTCCAGGGCCAGGGCCTCGTCCTGCAGGTGCGCGCCGCGCTCGAAGGCCTCGAAGTCCGGGCGGATCGGCTGGTCGAGGATGCCCACCCATGCCTCCAGAAAGCGTTCATTATCCACGACGGTGACGCGCCACAGCAGCAGGTTGAACGGGGTAGGCTGCACCATGCGCGGCTGGTCCTGCAGGTCCATCGCGATCAGCGCGGGCTGGATGCGGTGGTCGATCCAGGCCTTCAGCGCCAGGCCCGAGCCCGCATAGGCGGTGGAAAGGACCAGTCCGGCCACCAGCAGCCGCGGCGCGAAGCGGTAGAACAGCGCGCCGATCGCGGCGACCAGCAGGGGCAGGGTGTAGAGCGGGTCGATCACGAAGATCGAGGCTGTCCCCACAGGTCCGGCGAAGGGCCACAGGAGTTGGGTGCCGTAGGTGGTGAGCGCATCCAGCAGCACATGCGTGGACAGCACCAGGAACAGGAACCACCACCAGCGTCCGAAGCCGATATCGCGCGTGGTCGGGATGCGTGCGAGCAGGCCCGCTATGCCCGTCGCGACCAGTAGATGCAGCAGCAGGGAGTGGCTGAAGCCGCGGTGATGGATGAAATCGGAGACGTCATCCCCGTAGGCTATGAGTACGTCCAGGTCCGGGATAATGGCCACTACAGCGCCCAGCAGGATGGCCTTGCGGCCCAGGCGTGATCCGAGGGTCAGGCCGCCGACAACGGCGCCCAGGCTGGCTTGGGTGACGGGATCCATGCGGGAGCATTTCCTATTAGGTGACGCGCTTGCGACTGGCGCGCGGCGCCCGAGTTCACGGGATCAGACCAGAGCGGCAAACATGACTCAAGCCCGAACCGACAACCAATGGCAGTTCTGGGTGGATCGCGGCGGCACCTTCACCGACCTGGTCGCACGCGACCCGGAAGGCCGCCTGCATACCCGCAAGCTGCTGTCGGACAACCCGCAGGCGTATGCCGACGCCGCGGTGCAGGGCGTCCGCGACCTCCTCGGGCTGGCCGCCGGCGCCGCGATACCCGCCGGGGTGATCCACGAGCTGCGCATGGGCACCACGGTGGCGACCAACGCGCTACTGGAGCGCAAGGGCGAGCCGACCCTGCTGGTGATTACCGCGGGGTTGGAGGACGCACTGGCGATCGGGCACCAGGCGCGTCCGGACCTGTTTGCGCGCATCATCCGCCTGCCGCAGCCGATCTATGCGCGGGTTGCACCGGTGCGCGAACGGGTGAACGCGGACGGGGAGGTCCTCCAGCCGATGGATCTTGATGAGCTGCGTCCGCGCCTGCAGGCGGCGCTGGATGAGGGCATTCGTTCGGTGGCGATCGTCTGCATCCACGGCTATCGCTATCCGGCGCATGAGCAGGCCATCGCGGCGCTCGCGCGGGAGATGGGCTTTGCCGAGGTGGCGACCAGCCACGCGACCAGCCCGCTGATCAAGCTGGTGCCGCGTGGCGAGACCACGGTGGTGGATGCCTACCTGTCGCCTGTGCTGCGCCGCTATGTCGATCAGGTGGCCGGCGAACTGGGGGATGTGCCGCTGCGCTTCATGCAGTCGCATGGCGGGCTGGTGGACGCGGCACACTTTCGCGGCCGCGACGCGATCCTGTCCGGGCCGGCCGGCGGCATCGTCGGCGCGCTGAAGACCGCCGCGCCACTCGGCTTCGAGCGCCTGATCACGTTCGACATGGGCGGGACCTCCACCGATGTCGCACACCTGGCCGGGGAGCTGGAACGCCGCCAGGAGAGCGAGGTGGCGGGTGCGCGTCTGCGCGTGCCGATGCTGGATATCCATACCGTGGCCGCTGGCGGTGGGTCGGTCTGCCGCTTCGACGGTATCCGCTTACGGGTCGGGCCGGAGTCCGCCGGCGCGCAGCCCGGCCCGGCCTGTTACGGCCAGGGTGGGCCGTTGACGGTGACCGATTGCAATGTGCTGCTGGGGCGCTTGCGACCGGAGTATTTCCCGGCCGTGTTCGGCCCCGAGCGCGACCGTCCTCTGGACCCGGAGCCGGTCCGGCAGCAGTTCGATGAGCTGGCGGTTCAGGTCATGTCGATGACGGCTGAACGGGTGACGCCGGAGGGGCTGGCCGAGGGGTTGTTGCAGATCGCGGTGGAGCACATGGCCCAGGCGATCAAGACCATCTCGGTGCAGCGGGGCCATGACGTGTCGCGCTATGCCCTGGTCTGCTTTGGCGGGGCGGGTGGGCAGCATGCCTGCCGGGTCGCGGAGCAATTGGGCATGCGCCACATCCTGTTCCATCCGCTGGGAGGCGTGCTGTCCGCCTACGGGATGGGGCTGGGGGAACTGCGGGCTCTGCGCGAGCGCAGCCTGGAGTGGCCCCTGGACGAGGAGCATGTCGCAGCGATCGAGGCCGCGCTGGACGATCAGGCCATGGCGGCGGCCGTGGCCCTGGCGGAACAGGGGGTGGAACCTGGGGGCATGCGCATCGAGCGGCGGCTGCATCTGCGGCTAGCCGGCTCGGATACGGCGCTGGAGGTCCCGGCCGGCCCCACTCATTCTCTGATGGAGGCCTTCGCTGCGGCTTATCGCGGGCGCTACGGCTTTGCCCCGCCGGATCGCGATCTGGTGGTGGCGGTCGCAGCGGGCGAGGCCATCGCCGCCGGGACCGAGTTGCCGCCGGACCGGGTACCGGAATCGCTGGTCGAGCGTCCCGCACCGGAGGCGGATACGGTCGCGATGGTCGTGGCGGGCGAGATGCGCGAAGTACCCCTGTACCGGCGCGAGGCCCTGGGCCCCGGGATGACGCTGGCAGGGCCGGCACTGGTGATCGAGGCTACCGCCACGCTGGTGCTGGAGCCGGGCTGGTGGGGCCGGATCGAGCACGAAGGCACGTTGCGCCTGGAGCGCGAGACGGGCGCTGCTCGGCGGGTGGCAGCCGAAACCACCGATGCGGACGCGATCCCCCGCGACCCCATCCTGCTGGAGGTCTTCAATAATCGCTTCATGGCAATCGCCGACCAGATGGGGTTCACCCTGCGCAATACCGCCCATTCGGTGAACATCAAGGAGCGCCTGGATTTCTCCTGTGCGCTGTTCGATGCCAGCGGGAACCTGGTCGCCAATGCTCCCCACATGCCGGTGCATCTGGGCTCGATGGGCGCCAGCGTGCGCGCGGTGATCGCGGCGGCGGAGGGTGATCTGCGTCCGGGAGACGCCTGGGTGCTGAACGATCCCTACAACGGCGGCACCCATCTGCCGGACATCACCGTGGTCACACCGGTCTTCGTGGGCCCCGGGGATGCAGTGACGGAGGATCCGCAGGCCGAGATCGCGCAACCGGCGTTTTTCGTGGCCTCGCGCGGCCACCATGCCGATGTCGGCGGCATCACGCCGGGTTCGATGCCGGCCTTTTCCCGTCGTCTGGAAGAAGAGGGGGTGCTGATCCCACCGACCCTTCTCGTGCGCGACGGGTGCTTCGCGACCGGGGAGATGCGGACGCTACTGGGATCGGGCGATTGGCCGGCGCGCAATCCGGAGCAGAATCTGGCCGATCTGGAGGCCCAGGTGGCGGCCAACCGCAAGGGGCTCGAAGAGCTGGGCCGGCTGCTGGACGAATATGGCGCGGCCACGGTGGCGGCCTACATGCGGCATGTGCAGGACAACGCCACCGAGGCGGTACAACGGCTGATCGTGGGCCTGGAGGGTGGCACGTTCACCTATGCGCTGGACAACGGGGCCGAGATCCGGGTGGCCGTGACACCCGATCCGGGAGCGCGCCGCCTGCGGATCGATTTCGCGGGGACCTCGCCGGCCCGCGAGGACAACTTCAACGCCCCGGGCTCCATCGTCCGTGCGGCGGTGCTGTACGTGCTGCGCACGCGGCTGGAGGACGAGATTCCCCTGAACGATGGCTGCCTGGCGCCGGTGGACCTGGCGATCCCGGAGGGGTGCCTGCTGAACCCGGCCCCACCCGCTGCCGTGGTGGCGGGCAACGTCGAGACCTCGCAGGTCGTGACCGACGCGCTGTTCGGCGCCCTCGGGGTGCAGGCCGCGGCCCAGGGCACGATGAACAACCTGACCTTCGGCGATGCCGAGCGGCAGTACTATGAGACCATCGCCGGTGGCGCCGGGGCCGGGCCCGGCTATGACGGGGCGAGTGCGGTGCAGACGCACATGACCAACTCGCGCCTGACCGACCCGGAGGTCTTGGAGAGTCGTTTCCCGGTACGGGTAGAACAGTTCGGCTATCGCCGGGGCTCCGGCGGCCGGGGGCAGCGCCGGGGGGGTGACGGCGTGATCCGGCGGTTGGGTTTTGATGCGGCGATGGAGGTAGTGCTACTAGCCAATCGCCGCCGCGTTCCTCCATTCGGGCTGGCGGATGGCGAGCCGGGGGCGCTGGGCGAGGATGCCATCCTGCGCGCGGATGGCACGCGCGAGCCGATGGCAGGCTGTGATCGCCAGTCGGTGGCGCCGGGGGATGCGGTGGAGATCCGGACTCCGGGCGGCGGCGGCTACGGGCGCGTCAGGGATTAGGCCCGCCGCAGCACGGGGGCGTCAGTCGTCCCAGCGCTGGGGTACGCGCTGGATCTCGTCGGTGTCGTAGCCGAGTTCGTCGAGGTAGGCGAGGATGGCCTGGTAGTCGTCCTCGGGCATCTCCGGCTCGCGCGCCATGATCCAGACGTAGTCGCGCTTGCTGCGGCCAATCACCGTCTGGCTGTAGGCCTCGTCGAGATAGATGATCAGAAACTCGGCCTTGAACGGCCACAGGAACCGCATGCCCCATTCGGCGTTGTCCTCGCTCTGCACGAAGCCCGTCGGGTTGTACTCGCGGCGCGGCCCGTCAAAGCCGCCCTTGTTGAACGAGAAGGTGGTGGCGATGGTCCCGTCGTCGTTCAGCGCGTACTGCTCCAGCGCGTTGTAGGCATCGCGCTCGAGGAAGGTGGGGATATTCGCGATCACGTACCAGTCGCCCATGTAGCGATCGAGGTCGACGTGGTCCACGGTCGGCATCTTCTGCGGGCTGCTGCATCCGGTCATCAGGATCCCCAGTACCAGGCCCGCGAACAGGGCCGCTAGTGAGCGCGTCATCGGTGTCTTCCGTATGGTCCCGGAAGATGGACCGCCGCGGCGCGGGAAAGGTCCGTGTGGATCCACCGGTTGGGCCGGCGGGCACTCAGGCGGTCTGGCCGAGGCGCTGGTCCATCAGGTGATCGAACAGCGATTCTTCCGGAATGATCTGGGCGCGCCCGCTGCGGAATTCGTGCGCCAGACCCTGAATGCTGTGCTGGCGCTTGGCCCGTCCCGCGGCATCGGTGAACAGCAGGCGTCCGGCGTGACTGCCGCGCCAGACCAGCTTCATGCGCGTGACCTTGGTGCCGGCGGGGGAGGTGAACTGGATCCAGGTGCCGGAGATCAGGTTGTCGGCATGCTCGACATGCTCGTCGTCATGGTCGCGCATCAGGGACGGGTCGTCGTCCGGATGGCGCGGTGAACTGCCGAAGATGGAACCCGGGCGGGCGCTGGCTCGCTTGCGCGCCGGCTGCTCGGACCGTTCTTCGCTGGTGCCAGACTCGCCGGTTGGCCCAGTCGGCGCCTGTTCGGCTGGCGACTGCCGATCGGCGGTGGCGGAACGGCGTTTCCCGGCGGCGACCAGGTGGGCACTGACCAGGTCCTGCTTGATGCGGGCGCGCTCTTCCTTCGACAGCGGGGCGCGATCGAGGAAGGCGCGGATGCGGGCCAGGAGCGGGGCGGAGGACTGGAAGTCCGGCTCCTTCTGCATCAGCGCCAGCAGTTCGTGCAGCAGAGCCATCCCATCGTTGTCCGGGTTCGCCGGGTCCGCGGGGGCATCAGAGGACGCCGAAGTCTCGGCGTCTGCGGTCTTCTGGGCCGTCATCAGGGGTACCCAGGCATCCATCAGCTGCTCGCGCGCCTCGTCGGGGATGTCCTGGCCCATGGAGATCACGGTGCGCTCCACCGTGGATTCGACGCTGTAACGGATCTCCAGCGTGCGCTCTTCCTGCTGTGCCTCGGCCTGCTCGCTTGCTGCCTGGTGAACGATCTGCTCCTCGGCTGTCGCGAGTTCGTCCCGCAGTCGGTTCAGGGCCTCGTCAAAGGCAGCGCTGTCGCTAAGACCACCGTTGCGCACGCGCTCCACGTTCTCGAACACCAGGCGGGTGAGCGGCAGCTGTCGGGCCTCGTCCAGGGGCAGGTCGGGGTCGATGCGCAGCGCGATGTTCAGTAGCAGGCCGGTTATCTGGCGCGCCGGGTGTGTGCGATCGCGGAAGAAGTGGGTTTCGCGCATCGCGATACGCACCAGTGGCAGCTGCAGGTCGGCAAGCGGTTCGCGCAGGGCCGGGTTGAGGTCGTCCCGTTTCAGGATCAGGTCGAACAGACCCTGCAGCAGATCCATGATGAACGGTTCCAGCGTGCTGGCCGGGGATGTGTTCAACACGGTCGTGATGGCCTCGACCGGGCTGCCGGCGGGCACCTGTCCGGTTGCAGTCATTACCTGGCCGGCGAGCGGTACCTGGTACCCGAACTGGCCCCAGTGGCCCGATGCGGTGCCGGTCCCGCACAAGTCGGTCCCCGGCGGGGCGCCGGTGGGGGCGGTTTGTCCCGCGTTGGGGTCGCTGCGACCGGCCGGCCTGCGTGTCGTCTGGCGCACCTGGGGAACCGTGAAGCCGGCCTCGCGGAAGTCCTGCAGCAGCGCCTGCATTTCGGGCTGCATTTCCCGGAGCATGTCACGATCGAACCAGTGCAGGAGCAGCAGGCATTCGTCGGCGGACAGCGGGACGGCCTCCATAGCCTCGAGGAACGCCTCGCCCAGTGCGTGGGGGTGCCAGGGCGCGGCTTCGGGCGGCGTGGCCAGGTCATAATCCCGAGTGACCGTCTCCAGCGCGTCGATCTCCTCGGACAGGCTGGAGCGCGCGCTGGTGACGAGCTTGCGCAGGGCAACTTCACGTTCGGTGTCGGCGTCATCCATCAGGGACAATTCCAGGCCGTCACCGGTGAGGTCGCCTGCGCCCTCTGTTTCGTCAACAGAGATCAGGGCCGCGTGTAGTCGCTCGCGGAAGTGTTGCCTGATCGTCGAGCTCCCCATTCGAACCTGTCGCGACAGGGCGAAATTCTGGGCCGCCCGCTGCGAATCGATGGCCCGTTCGGAGGCCTCCATCAGGCGGTCGTCGAGGTCATTCAGAAAGGCGTCGTGTCGCTCCTGGACCGCCTTGAAAAAAGGTGCCCAGATGCGGTGGAGGGTGCGGGCCGGGATCCGTTGGGGTTGCGCCATGTCGGTTCAGTAGCTGAGATCAAGGTTGCCAATCTAGCACCCCGGCAAGCAAAGGTGTCAGTCACCCGCGACGTGTCCCTGGCTTGACGGGGAAACGCATGTTGGGCCCCGGGTCAACGAGGTTGATGTTGATTCATTCGCACGTTGGCGTTGATCCTTCTATCTTTCTACAAGCCCCGGCGCGGCGGGTGCCGGAGCTAGCACGCAAGGCCGACTCGAACGCCAAAGTGCGAACGGGTCAGTGTCTCCCTGAATATTGCAACAGAGGCCGACAGATGCAGCGGATGATCGAATGGGCGGAACAGGGACGGGTGCCGGACCCGCTCGTGCGGGCGGGGATTCGTCGGCTGCTGGCCGAGCGGCTGCGCGCGAGTGGTGCCCCGGCCGAAGAGGCGATGGAGCGGCGCTATGCGTTGATCGAGGCGATGCGCGCCGCGCCCGTGGCGTTGTCCACCGAGGTGGCGAACGAGCAGCACTACGAGGTTCCGACCGAATATTTCGAGCGTTGCCTCGGGCCGTGGCTGAAATACTCCTGCGCCTGGTGGCCAGAGGGCGTGGATGACCTGCGCGGGGCGGAGGCGGCCATGCTGCAGCTGACCTGCGAACGGGCAGGCCTCGAGAATGGGCAGCAGGTCCTGGAGTTGGGCTGTGGCTGGGGTTCGCTGTCGCTCTGGATGGCGGAGCAATACCCGCGGTCGCGCATCGTCTCGGTGTCCAACTCGGCGACCCAGCGGGCCTCGATCGAGGCCCGGCGGGATGCGCGCGGGCTGGAAAACCTGACGATCATGACCGCGGACATGAACACCTTTGCGCCGGAGCAGACCGGGTTCGACCGCGTGGTGTCGGTGGAGATGTTCGAGCACATGCGCAACTGGCCCGAGCTGTTGCGGCGCGTGGCGACCTGGTTGCGTCCGGGCGGGCAGTTGTTCATGCATGTCTTCGCCCATCGCGAGTTCGCCTACTTCTTCGAGAGCGAGGGCAAACACGACTGGATGGGGCAGTACTTCTTCCGCGACGGGTTGATGCCATCGGATGATCTGGCGCGGCATTTTCAGGAGGATCTGCGCGTGGTGCGCCAGTGGCGGGTGAACGGCCACCACTACGCGCGCACCCTGAACGCCTGGCTGGCGCGCCAGGACGCCGCGCGGGACGAGCTGATGCCATTGTTCGAACAGACCTACGGCGCACAGGATGCCGCGCTGTGGTTCCAGCGCTGGCGCATGTTCTACATGGCCTGCGCCGAATTGTTCGATTATCGCGGCGGGAACGAGTGGTTCGTGTCGCATATCCTGTTTCGCCGGCCCGAGGCCTAGCGGATGGCCGGTTGGGTGATGTTCCTGGTCGGGTTCGGCGCGGCGCTGGCCCTGATGACGGGGGTCTGGGCGACGAGCGTGCTGCGGCGCGACGCGAGCCTGGTGGACCGCTACTGGGGTCTGGGTTTCGTCCTGGTCACGCTGGTGTGGTGGGGGCTGGCCGGGTGGCCTCTGCTGGGGCTGTGGATCGTGATCCCGGTGCTGTTGTGGGGGCTGCGGCTGTCCGCCTTTATTACCTGGCGCAATTGGGACCACGGCGAGGACGGGCGTTACACGGACATGCGTGCGGGCCGAAGCGAGGGTGCCTTTGCCGCGCGCAGTTTGGTCACGATCTTCTGGTTGCAGGGCGCACTGGTGGCGGTGATCGGTCTGCCCATGCTGGCCGTGGTGCGGGCCGAGGTGGTGTGGTGGCCGCTGGCCGTCGCCGGGTTGCTGTTCTGGGCGGTGGGACTTTTTTTCGAGACGGTGGCGGATGCGCAGATGGCACGTTTTCGCGCCGATCCGGGCAATCGCGGGCAGGTGATGGATCGTGGCCTGTGGCGCTACAGCCGTCACCCCAACTATTTCGGGGAGATTGTGGTCTGGGTCGGGTTCGGCCTGCTCGCCCTGGCGGCGGGCGGCTGGTGGGCCGTTCCCTCGGCGGTGCTGATGATCCTGCTGATCCTGCGTGTGTCCGGTGTCACGTTGCTGGAAAGTCGTCTGCATGAATCCCGCCCCGGTTATGCCGACTACGTGCGCCGCACCAACACGCTGATCCCGGGCCCGCCGCGCAGCTGATGTGGCGGCAGGAGTGATCCCGCACCCTTGCTGTGCTTTCCCCGTCCGCGCTATAAAGCGCACGTCCTGTCCGGCGCCCCAGATTGCGGACGCCGCCTTTTTTGTGCACGTCACCGCCAGCGAGCCAGCCGATCCGATGAGCGCGTCCCCGAGTTCTGTCCAGGCCATTGAATTGAAAGGCCGCATGATGCTGGTCTCTGTGCTGCGCGTGTACCAGACCGATCCGCAGGTTCTGGGCGAGGTGCTGGCCGCGCGGCGCGACCAGGCCCCGGATCTGATGCGCGACATGCCCATCGTGCTCGATTTGGAGGCAGTGGCCGAGAGCCCGGAGTCCGACCTGCAGGCAACCATCGAGCGCGTACGCGCCGAGGGCTTCAAGCTGATCGGCCTGCAGGCAGGCGCCGCCGCCGAGCGCCTGCAGAGCTATGCCGAACTGTTCGACGTCCTGCCGGTGCTGCAACTGGGCGGGCGTGGCGGCGCACCCTCCGGCGAGGTGCCGCTGGAAGACGAGCCCCCGGCGCAGGACAAGGCCGTCGAGCCCGAGCAGGAACGCCCGCCGACCGCCGTGGCGGCGGTCCACAGCGCGACTCGTATCGTCGATCAACCGGTGCGTTCCGGGCAGCAGATCTACGCCCGCGGGGGGGACCTGATCGTGACCGGCGCAGTCTCGCCGGGCGCCGAACTGCTGGCGGACGGGCATATCCATGTGCTGGGTCCGTTACGTGGGCGTGCGCTGGCCGGGGTGCGCGGTCTGGTGACCGCGCGTATCTTCTGTCGGCGCCTGGACGCCGAGCTGTTGTCCATCGCCGGACACTACCGGATCGCCGAAGACATCACGGAAGCCGAACGCGGCGAGAATCGGCTGGTGACACTGGACGACGAAAGCCTCAAGATCGCGGAGATCTGACCGGCCACCTGCCGGTCACGAATGACAGGAACCCGTCCGCACGCCCCGGGAACACCGGGCGCGTGCAAGACGACAAGGAGCTACCGCCAACATGGCACGTATCGTAGTGATTACCTCCGGCAAGGGCGGGGTGGGCAAGACCACCACCTCGGCCGCGATTGCCACTGGCCTGGCCCAGCGCGGTCACAAGACCGTCGTGATCGATTTCGACGTCGGTCTGCGCAACCTCGATCTGATCATGGGCTGCGAGCGGCGCGTGGTGTACGACTTCGTCAACGTGATCAACGGCGATGCGAACCTGAAGCAGGCCCTGATCCGCGACAAGCGTGTGGACAACCTCTACATCCTTCCCGCCTCGCAGACCCGCGACAAGGACGCCCTGAGCCAGGATGGCGTGGAGCGCGTGCTGAACGAATTGTCCGGCGACTTTGACTTTATCGTCTGCGACAGCCCGGCCGGGATCGAGCGCGGCGCACTGATGGCCGCCTACTTTGCCGACGAGGCGATCGTGGTGACCAACCCCGAGGTTTCCTCGGTGCGCGACTCCGACCGCATCCTCGGCATCCTGGCGAGCAAGACGCGCAAGGTGGAGCAAGGCGGTGAGCCGATCGAGGGCAAGCTGCTGCTGACGCGTTACTCCGCCGAGCGCGCCGAACGCGGCGAGATGCTGAGCATCGAGGATGTCGGCGAGATCCTGGCGATCGAACTCCTGGGCGTGATCCCGGAATCCCAGGCGGTGCTGAATGCCTCGAACGCCGGACAGCCGGTGGTGCTGGACGAGGAATCCGACGCCGGGCAGGCCTACCAGGACGCGGTGGACCGGTTCCTGGGCGAGGAACGCCCGCTGCGCTTTGTCGATGTACCGAAGAAGGGCTTCTTCGGGCGCCTGTTCAAGGGTTGATCATGGGGATTTTCGATTACTTCCGTCAGCCGCGGCAGAAGAGCGCCAGCGTTGCCAAAGAGCGCCTGCAGATCATCGTGGCGCGCGAGCGTGCGGCGCGCTCCGGGCCCGACTACCTCCCGGCCATGCAGCAGGAGCTGCTGCAGGTGATCCGCAAATACGTTCAGGTAGACGACGAGGCCGTGCAGATGAACGTGGACCGCGAAGGGGACTGCGAGGTCCTCGAGCTGAACATTACCCTGCCGGACGACCAGGACTAACGCGATGAAAGTTCTTGTGACCGGCTCGGCCGGCTTCATCGGCAGCGCCCTGAGCCTGCGCCTGCTGGAGCGTGGCGACCAGGTGGTCGGCGTCGACAATCTGAATGACTACTACGACGTCTCGCTGAAGGAGGCGCGCCTGGCGCGCACCCAGGACCACCCGAACTTCACCGAGGTGCGCGAGGACATCGCCGATCGCGCCGCGATGGAGCGGGTGTTCCGCGAACACCGCCCGCAGCGGGTGGTGAACCTGGCGGCCCAGGCCGGCGTGCGCTATTCACTGGAGAACCCGGCGGCCTATGTCGACACCAACCTGGTCGGTTTCGGCAACATCCTGGAAGGCTGCCGCCATAACGGCGTCGAGCACCTGGTCTATGCCAGCTCGAGCTCGGTCTACGGCGCCAACACCACCATGCCGTTCTCGGTGCACGACAACGTCGATCACCCGCTGAGCCTGTACGCCGCCAGCAAGAAGGCCAACGAGCTGATGGCGCATACCTACAGCCATCTCTACGACCTGCCGGTGACCGGACTGCGCTTCTTCACCGTCTACGGCCCCTGGGGCCGCCCGGACATGGCGCTGTTCATGTTCACCAAGAAGATCCTGGCGGG
>NZ_KB906237.1:0-12229 GCF_000381225.1 Thioalkalivibrio sp. ALMg3
CGGTTTCACCGTCGATGCTGATCCACAACTCGGCCTTGCCGACATCGACCCCGATCCGATGCGTTGCCATCATCACACCTCCCGAGCTAGCTTGGAGTTGTCTGTCGGGGCCTCACCGAACGCTGGCTTGCCATCTATCGTCGGTCCCGTGCCGATCGATTCCTTATCGGCGTTTAAGGTGAGGGGTGGGACGAATTCTCCTACCGTCTGTGCCACAGGCCAGATGCCGGCCTCGTCCCTCCACCCCGACAGACCCTTTCTAGGCCTGCCGGGGTTAAACATACAAGCCGAGCCCTCTCGGCGATTGGGGCATTGGTTGGGCCCCAACACCCAGGGGGCTGGGCTTGTATGTTTCTTCCTGGCAACCGCGCCTCTCACCCCGTCATCCCGGAAACCGCGTAGCGGTTATCCGGGATCTCGTGCGTCCGGGCGGCCCCCAGCGGTGGAGATCCCGGCTCTTCGCTTCGCTACGGCCGGGATGACGGGGTGGGGTTACGGCCGGGATGAGGAGGCGGGCGTGCGGTTACGGTCGGAATGACGGGGTGGGTGTAGCGTTCCGGCCGCGGACTAACGCTGCCGCGTGTCGGCGCGGGGATACCGGCGCGCGGTCAATGTGCAGACACCCAGTTTTGCACCTGCAGCCCGGGCACACGCTCAAACTCGCGCCCATTGTTCGTCACTAGCACGGTTTCTGTTGCCCGCGCGTGTGCCGCTATCAGAAGGTCGTTTGCGCCAATGGGGGCGCCAGCGTGTTCCAGCTCAGCCCGGATGTCTCCGTAATGGTCGGCTGCTTCTTCCGGCCAGTCGCACACCTGCGTGAAAGCCAGAAAACGCTCCAATGCGGCCTCGCTACGCTCTTTCTGATTCGACCGGCACACGCCGTAACGCAATTCCGCCAGGACGACGGCGGATAGGCCGACCTCCCCCACCGGCACGTGGCGTAACCGTTCGTGCACCTCGGGCGGCCGGCGTTTCATGATGTAGATACAGATGTTCGTGTCCAGCATATAGCGCATGGATCACAACGCCTCGCGATCCTGGGCCATTCGATCCTCGATCGAATCGGGAAAGTCGTCGGGCAGGGTCTCGGCAGGACCCAGGAAATAATCATCCCAGGACCGCGGCTTGGCCCGCAGGATCAATGCGTCCCCGCGCTTTTCGATGACCACCTCATCGGTATCGAACGTAAATCCCTTCGGCAGCCGTACGGCCTGACTGCGCCCATTCCGAAACAAACTCGCCGTGCGTCGCTTCATTATCTAGCCCCAAAATGGCTGCATATGCCTAAAGCATATCCCAGCCAGCGGCGTGTTTCCAGGCCTCATCGCTCAGTGGGTTCGGCTCATACAACCAGCGCGGCCTTCCGTCATCCCGGAAACCGCGGAGCGGTTATCCGGGATCTCGTGCGTCCGGGCGCCCCCCGCTGGTGGAGATCCCGGCTCTTCGCTTCGCTACGGCCGGGATGACGAGGTGGGGTAGCGCTGCGCCGGGTGACGGGGCGTGTTCTTCGTCATCCCGGGAGCCGCGAAGCCCGGGGCCCGCCATCCTGGAAACCGCCCTGCCCCTTCGTCATCCCGGAAACCGCGGAGCGGGTATCCGGGATCTCGTGCGCCCGGGCTGGCCCCCGCCGGTGGAGATCCCGGCTCTTCGCTTCGCTGCGGCCGGGATGACGAGGTGGGGTAGCGCTACGGCCGGGATGATGAGCCAGGGGGCGCCCTCCGACCGAGGCCGTGTGGCGCAGGGCCGCAAGGGCCGTGGGCAGTTGAATTGTAGGAGCCGAGCTTCTCGGCGATGGGGCATTGGTTAGGCCCGATCGCACAAGCGCGGTGCGTGCCCCTGCAGGGCAGAATCCGTGGTTATGTGGAGCTTAGAAAACGGGAAACGGTTTTTTCTCTGGCCGAACCGCCCCGGGTTCCCCGCAGCCCTCGGGCATTCATGAATCCAGGCGATTCAAAAGACGATCGAGCGCGTTGGCCATGACAGGTACATCGTTGCACGCTGTGTTCCACACAATACGGTCATCAACCTTCGCATAGCCATGAATAAGAAGGTTTCGTAGATCGACCGCTGCTCGTAGCTGCGGCACTTGCTTCGCAATCTCCGGATCGAGCTTATCCAACTGGCCGAGCGCTTCACCCAGGATCTCCAGCTGACGCTCGACAGCCGAGCGCATCAACGCATTATGAAGATATGCATCCTCATTGGCATCGCCGATGAAGTCCGCGACGCGGCGGGCGGCTTCACGGGCATCCCACAGATAGGCTCGAGGATCACGCCGCATGGACCGATTCCCGATGCCTGTCGACCTCGGCCTGCACATAGGGGTTGGCCAAAGTCTCGGGGGTAATTAGATCGACCGGGCGCCCCAGGACGCGGCTCAGAGCGCTTCGAAACGCCAGAAACGGCTCGAGGGACGTGGCCGCTTCGCTTTCCGGCGCAAACTCGACCAGGAAATCGACATCCGATCGGACGGGATCAAAATCGACAGCTCGTGCAGCGGACCCAAACACCTCCAAGCGCCGGACACCATAACGTCGGCAAATGGATTCAATCGCCTCTCGGTTCTGGTGAATCAGTGGATGCACGAACCGACCTCCTGCTCATAACATGATCTACATGATGCCTCGACAGGCAACGCGCTGCACACGCACGTGAGTCAAACACATCGGCCTATCCGGTCGCCCCGGGCCCCACACCAACCGCCCTCATCCCGGGATCCGCTGAGGGATCATCCGGGACCTCGTACGGCCGGGCGGCCCCACCGGCGGAGATCCCGGCTCTTCGCTTCGCTACGGCCGGGATGACGGGGTGGGAAGACGTACGGCCGGGATGACGGGGTGGGGTAGCACTGCGCCGGGTGACGGGGTGTGTTCTTCGTCGTCCCGGAAACCGCGGAGCCCCAAGGCCCGCCATCCTGGATACCGCCCTGCCCCTTCGTCATCCCGGAAACCGCGCCACCCCGCCGTCATCCCGGAAACCGCGGAGCGGTTATCCGGGATCTCGTGCGTCCGGGCTGCCCCCGCTGGTGGAGATCCCCGCTCTTCGCTTCGCTGCCGCCGGGATGACCGGGAAGGTGTGCCGGACGGGTCGTTGGTATGTGGAGTGGCCCAGGGCTTGCGGCCGGCTCTGGTGGGGGCTTCGCCGCCAAGGCGGCTCCTACACGGTGGGTGGCTCATCCGCGGGTTTGGCGTCTTGCACCTCGGCGCGGAGTTGTTCGATTTCGGTCATCAGGGCTGCGTGCTCGGCGCGTTTGCGCTGGAGCAGGCCGTACGCCAGGTGGGCCTTTTCCTGCAGGCCGTTCGGTGTGAGCTTGTACAGGTAGGCCGAGCGGTTGTCCGAGCGGCGGAAGTTCTGCGCCTTGACCCAGCCACGATCGAGCACGGCCCTGAGTGCGTAGTGCGTCTTGCCCACTGACAGGCCCAGCGCCCGCGCGAGCTGACGCTGGCTCATGTCCGGCTCGCGTTCCAGCAGGCGGAGCACTTCCAGATGAAGATCTTCTTCAATCAATAGGTTATCGATTCGGTGGGCAGCGTTTGGGCACGCTACCGCCGGGACGGTGCACCCGGATTATTCGCGGGTCCGGTCGGGCCCGCGCGCAAACATGACCATGCTTTGAAGAAGTCCTCCCCTCCAGAAGCTTCGGCGGGGAACGCTACAAGGGTCCGTAGCTAGCCTTGTTCGGGGCGGCGGCTTCGGGCGTTGCTGACGAACTCCCAGAAGAACGCCGCAAACAATCCGAGCATGCCCCCAAGGACAACGGACAGGGCGACGATGAGCGACCGGCCCGCGCCGGCCGGATCGTCCGACTCCCCGGCGAGGAAGGTTTGTTCGGTGTCGCGACTCATTGCTACAACCGTTTCGGCACTGGATGCCGCATCCGTGCGGGACGAACGCAGCCTGGACAGCTCTCGGCGGATATCGCCAATTTGCTGGGCCACGATCAAGCCGGCGATGTCATCACCCTCGCCCAGCCGCCCGTAGAGCGCGTTGAGGTCCTCCTGCAGCAGCGCGATCTGATCATCCAGCACCTCGATGCGGCTGTTCAAGGGCCTCAGATGGCTGGCCAGGCTTTGTTCAAACCGTGGCCTCAGCCACTCGGCCATAGCCGCGATCACCCCCTCGTGGAGGTCCGCCACATGCTCGGCGGCCTCGCGCGTACTGGTGGACTCCAGGATCAGGCTGTACTCCGAGCCGTGGGCACTCACGCGAACGCGAGGCCCCCGCTCCTCGTCGCCGAAGAGCTGATCGCGTTCCTGCGGGATCAGCACGTCCTCGAGCCGAGCGATCGCCATATCCTGGGATACGACGTTTGCGAGACCACCGGAATAGACCCGCGGTAGATCCACACCCGAGCGGTATTCGTACTCCACCGACTGCATCAAGGCATACACGACACCCAGAACGACGGTGAGTACCGCAACACCCAGCAAGACCGGCAAACGGCGCACCAGCACATCCCACAGCTCGTACAGGCTGATTTCGTCGTCGTACGGGCGGGCGTCGTAGAGGCGCGCTTGCGGGTTCCCAGCGGGATCGTTCATGGGTCTATTCCGTTGTATTCAAAAACCAATTGCCGGCACCCGCGTGCTCGCAGCACCATCGATTCTCAACCATCCAGAACCGAACCAGACAGGACGAGCTCTCGAACCCGAGGCGCGGGCACTGGCCCACAAAGAAGCCCGCCGCAGCGGAGCCATGACGCACTGCCCTTCTGAGCACCGAGACGACAACCTGGGGAACGGGACACGCCCGGCCCGAGCGGCCCGTGTGGAACTGCGTGACGGGGCTCCTCGCACCGATTTTCCTCAGAGGCCATCACACGCCGACCCGGATCGCGGCGCCACATTTACGTGCTGTTGTTCACATTTTCCCAGGTTCCGTATAGAGTCCCGCTCGGATGTTCCTCGACCCCCAGAAAAAATAAAACATAAGATTACGACAATCGTTGCACCAGCTTCTGTGCGGAAACGCACATACGGAGCCATCCCCTTGTTCGCACTTACCCCGAGAACCACCTGGCCAGAGATACTGAATGCCCTCCAACAACCCGAATCCGCCTCCGAACCAATCCTGGACGCACAAGCCAACCGCAGGCCCCAACCCCGCGCCACATAGCGACGAAATCAGCCTGATCGACCTATGGTCCGTGCTGGTCCGCCGGAAATGGTTCATGGTCATCACCGCAGCCGCCGTGGTCTTTCTGGGGCTGGCCTACGCGATGCTGAAGGCGCCGGTGTTTGGCTTCCAGACCATTGTCCATACGGCACAGGGTCCCGATGGCGGGTCGATCGTCTCCGGCGAGCGGCAGGAAGAACTGTTCAACGAGGTCTTGATTCCCGCCGCGCGCAACGCGCTGGAGAACGGCGATCCGGACACCACGGCACCCAGGGCTCGAGCACGTGCCCTGGAAACCTCCGACATCGTGCGCCTGACGTCGTCCGCGGCCGAGGCACAGGCCGACCGGGTGAATGAGTTGCACAGCAGGGTAGTGGCCAAGGTCCAGGCCGAGTTTTCCGACCAAGTCGAGCGTGCACGAGACGGGCTTGAGGACCGCATCCAGCGTCAGCGCCTGGAACAGCAGGAGCGCATGGAACAGCTGCGCTCAGGCCTGCGCGGCAAGCGGATGGAGGTCGCACGTCACGAACTGGCATACGAGGAACGCCGGCAACAGCTGGACACCGCCCTGCGCGCGAAGCAGCAGGATCTGGCCGCCCGCGAGCTGAGTTTCGAGGAGCAACAGATGCACCTGCAAGCCTCCATCCGCAGCAAAGAGCTGGAACACAACGGGCACGAGCTGCGCATGGCCTTGCTGGAAGAACAGGACTCCCTCCTCGAAGAACAGATCCGTGCTGTGCAAGAACTGGAGGTGCGCCTGCAAAACGGCGAGATGACGCCGGATGAGCCCTGGGCCATGGCCCTGGCCGCAGAACCGATGACCTCGCTGCTGAACATGCGCCGGGAAACCGAGCGAGACCGGGTAATTGACGTGCCCACGCAGATCCATCAAATCCGCCAGGCCCGCACACAGGCCGAGTTCCGTCTGGAGACACTGGAGTCCGAACGCGAAAGGGCCGCCCGCTCCCACGAACAGGCGGTCGCACGCATCAACGCCGAGTTGGAAGACCTGCAGGCGGAACGCAGCCGTGCCGAACGCCGTTTTGAGCAGACACTCGCACGACTGGAAGACGAAAAAGCAGACCTTCAGACCGATATCGAACGCGAGCAGCAGCGCCACGAACTGCAACTGGCCACGCTGAACCGCCAACTGGAGAATGTTCGCGACATCGAGGCCCGCGGGCCGGTTGCGTTGATGTCGCGCACTCCGGAAGGCCCGGGCAAGAGCCTGATCACGGTACTTTCCATCATTCTCGGCCTGATGCTGGGGGTGTTCGGGGCGTTCTTCCGCGAGTTCCTGGCGGGCGCGCGGGCGACGGAGGCGCATTAAAGGGCGCCAAACACCTCGTTGAGCCCCCATCCAGCCGCCGCCGAACTCGGCCTCGTCCGGCTTTGGCGGGGCATTCGCGGGCAGGCCCGCTCCCACAGGGTGGTCCGGGTTGCGCGTGCGTCCAGCCCCTGGCCGACCCCGCGACCGTTGCCCGGACTCGTCACTCCAAGCACCACACGCCCCCGAGTTCCGCCATCCCGCAAAACTGTCCCAACCACCGCCACCCCGGAAACCGCACCCATCCCACCGTCATCCCGGAAACCGCACCACCCCCTCGTCATCCCGTAAGCCGCACCACCCCTCGTCATCCCGGAAACCGCACCACCCCTCGTCATCCCGGAAACCGCGCAGCGGTTATCCGGGATCTCCCACGTTCGGGCGCCCCCGCCGCTGGAGATCCCGGCTCTACGCTTCGCAGCGGCCGGGATGACGGGAGTGGTGGCTGAGCTACGGCCGGGATGACGGGAGTGGTGGGTGAGCTACGGCCGGGATGACGGTCCGGGGTAGCGTACAGCCGGGACGATGTTTAGCGCAGGAGGAACTCTTGTGGCGTGAGAGCAGGCACGGGCGAGGCTGCGAAATCTTTGACGTTGCGCGTGACGATGCAGGAGCAGGCGGCACGTTCAGCGGCAGCTGCCAACACCGCGTCTTCGAAATCCGCCCAACCGAGAGAACGCGCCCGTTCGAGCTCGTCGCGCCCCACCGAACACACGTGAAGATTCTTGAGAAGCCACCCCAGTGCCCGTTCGGCGGCGTCGCGGCCGACATACCGCCCCACCAGATAATAGATGGTGGTGGCCGCATGAGCACTCAGCGCTCCTGGCCCTTCACCGTGAATCACCTGCTCCAGTACCGCTGCCGATACTCGGTAGTGCGGCTCCCGCTTTTGCAGCACGTCCAGCAGGACATTGAGGTCGAGCATGATCACGAGCGGTGCTTTTCCAGCAGATGGTCGCGGTACGCCTGTTCCGCGTCCAGGTCAGGAGGGAGAAGCCCGGTAATCGCGTCCAGCTCTGCACTGGGTGCATGGCGCTCGAGCGCCCGAAGACGGCGCAGGTGACGGTCGATCACTTCGGTCATGGTGATCCCATGCGCTTTGGCATAGGACTTCGCGAACTCAACGTCCTGCTTGGGCAAGCGGACGGTGACCTTGGTCGTTTCGTGTTCCATGCGACCTGCCTCCCAGGACTGTATGGCAGAGATCGAAGCATTGTACGGCACGATCACCTCCGGACCAAAAACACACGGCAGCACGCGCGATCATGCGCCCCCTCGTCATCCCGGAAACCACACACCCCACCGTCATCCCGGAAACCGCGCAGCGGTTATCCGGGATCTCACACGTTCGGGTGCCCCCACCGCTGGAGATCCCGGCTCTACGCTTCGCTGCGGCCGGGATGACGGGCATGGTGGCTTCGGTCCGGCCGGGATGACGAGAGAGGCCGGTGGCCTTCGGCGGGGATCACGAGGTCGGGTTAAGTGCCGGTCAGGCTCGTCCTTGAATTGTGGGAGCGGGCGGGCTCGCTCCCACATGCACCTCCTGCGCGTGGGCAGGACAGGGGCAAGGGTCAGTCGTTGTTGAAGAGGTCGCGGGTGTAGATCTTGTCGGTCTGGTCGCGGAGGTCGTCGGTGATGCGGTTGGCGACGATGACGTCGGACACGCGCTTGAACTCGTCCAGGTCGCGGATGACGCGGGAGCGGTAGAACTCGTCGTCGGGCAATTCCGGCTCGTAGACGACCACTTCGATGCCCTTGGCCTTGATGCGCTTCATCACGCCCTGGATGGCGGAGGCGCGGAAGTTGTCGGAGCCGCTCTTCATCACGAGCCGGTAGATCCCGACGACCTTGGGGTTGCGCCGGATGACGGCGTCGGCGACGAAGTCCTTGCGAGTGCGGTTGGCATCGACGATGGCGCCGATGATGTTGTTCGGGATCTCGTCGTAGTTGGCCAGCAGCTGCTTGGTGTCCTTCGGGAGACAGTAGCCCCCGTAGCCAAACGACGGGTTGTTGTAGTGGCTACCGATGCGCGGATCCAGGCAGACGCCGTCGATGATCTGGCGCGTGTCCAGACCGTGGATCTCGGCGTAGCTGTCCAGCTCGTTGAAATAGGCGACGCGCATGGCCAGGTAGGTATTGGCGAACAGCTTGATCGCCTCGGCCTCGGTGGAGTTGGTGAACAGGATGGGGATGTCGTCATCCATCGCCCCCTCGGCCAGCAGACCGGCGAAGGTCTCGGCGCGGTCGGACTGCTCGCCGACGATGATCCGCGAGGGGTGCAGGTTGTCGTACAGCGCCCGGCCCTCGCGCAGGAACTCCGGCGAGAACAGGATGTTGTCGGTCTCCAGCTGCGCCTTGATTTCGCGCGTGTAGCCGACCGGCACGGTGGACTTGATGACCATCACCGCATGCGGATTGATCGCCAGCACATCGCGGATGACCGACTCCACCGTCGAGGTGTTGAAGTAGTTGGTCTGCGGGTCGTAGTCCGTGGGGGTGGCGATGATCACGAAGTCCGCGTCCGCGTAGGCCTCCTGCTTGTCCAGCGTGGCCTTGAGGTTCAGCGCATGGTTTTCCAGGAAGTCCTGGATCTCGACATCGATGATCGGGGAGTGCTTGCGGTTGATCTGCTCGACCTTCTCCGGCACCACGTCGAGCGCGACGACCTCATGGTGCTGCGCGAGCAGGACGGCGTTGGAGAGCCCGACGTAGCCGGTTCCGGCGACTGCGATTTTCATTCCTGGTTTCCTTCCTGTTGCAATTAGTGTAGCCAAGTTCGTCGGCCTTGCGTCCGAGCCCCGTAGGAGCCGCCTTGGCGGCGAAGCCCCTGCCGAAGTCCGGCGCGGGCAGGGGCTTCGCCTGCGAGCAGGCTCCTACAGGGGCGTTGGCACGTTTGCCCAGCGCCCGAGGATACTGGGGCGCCATGAACAATAATGCGATCGGGGGCACGAAAGGTTAACGCCCGCCTTACCCAGCCACGCGTTCCTGCGGTGGGTGATTGGCCGGGGCGTACTCGTGTACTACAGCGCGGATGGTGCGGCAGGCCCGCTCGGTGTCCATGTCGCGGTCGGCCTGGTCCAGCTGATTGAGGGCTGCGTGCAGGTCCTGCGCCGATACGCAGTCCTCGCGTGCGCGCATGATCCGCGGATGGCCTGTGGCCTGGACGTTGTCGCCGATCAACAGCTCCTCGTAGAGCTTCTCGCCCGGACGCAGGCCGGTGAACACGACCTCCACACCATCTTCGGGCACGCCGTCTTCCTTCACCTGGCGCCCATGCAGGTGGATCATGCGCCGCGCCAGATCCACGATGCGCACCGGCTCGCCCATGTCGAGCACGTAGACCTCGCCGCCCTCGGCCATGGCGCCGGCCTGGATGACCAGCTCCGCCGCCTCGGGGATGGACATGAAGTAGCGCGTGATCTCCGGATGGGTCACCGTCACCGGGCCGCCATCGCGGATCTGCTGGTGGAACAGCGGCACCACGGAGCCGGACGAGCCCAGCACGTTGCCGAAGCGCACCATGCTGAAGATGGTCCCGCGCTGCTCTCGGGCGCGATCCTGCAGGACCATCTCGGCCAGGCGCTTGGTGGCGCCCATGACGTTGGTGGGGCGCACGGCCTTGTCGGTGGAGATCAGGATGAAGCGGTCCACGCCGGCATTGAGCGCTGCCTCCGCGAGCACGGCGGTACCGAAGACATTGTTGCGCACGCCCTCGATCAGGTTGGCCTCGACGATCGGAACATGCTTGTAGGCCGCGGCGTGGTACAGCGTTTGTACGCCGTATTCCGCCAGCACGGAGGCCACACGCCGCGCATTGGCCACCGAGCCCAGCACCGCGTGGATGGCCGGGCACTGCTCCAGTTGCGCTGAGTACTCCTGCAGCTCGCGCTCGATGCTGTAGAGCGCGAACTCGTTGCGCTCGAACAGGATCAGCGCCGCCGGCTCCAGACGAATGATGCGCCGGCACAGCTCGGAGCCAATGGAACCGCCCGCGCCGGTCACCATCACCACCCGCCCGTGCACGCTACAGGTCAGCAGCTCGGGGTCCGGGGGCACCGGGTCGCGCCCGAGCAGATCGGCGATGTCCACGTCTTCCAGCTGTTCCAGGCTCGCATGCCCGGAGACCACCGACTCCATCGACGGAACCGTCTGCACGTACACCGGGAGCGGTTCCAGCTGTTCCAGGATGCGCCGGCGTTCCTGGCGCGTCGCGGACGGAATGGCCAGGAGCATCCGCCTGACCCGGAAACGCGACACAAGGCGCTCCAGGCGCTCCGGGCTGTGGACGGGAATCCCGTCGATCGAACTCCCCTGCAGGCTGCGATCCTCGTCCACGAAGGCGACCACTCGAAAGCGGCCCCCGGCCTTGAGCCCCGACAGGAGCTGCACGCCGGCCTCACCCGCCCCGAACACCACCACCGGCTCCGCACCCGCGGCCGCCTCGATGATGGAGCGATACCACGTGCGCACCAGGAACCGGCTGCCGCCGACATAGATGAAGGCCACGATCGCGAAATTGATCGGCGCCGACCGCGGGAAGCCTTCGACTTGCGCCAGGGTTGCAGAAGCCCACAGCACCAGTGCCAGGATCACCACCCCGGAACCCACAGCCCAGATGGTGCGCGCCCCCATGAATCGCACAACGGCCCGATAAAGCCCCAGCCTCACGAACAGCGGGATACCAATCAGCACCACCAGCGGGAACAGCCACCAGGTCTCCAGCATGATCGGCGGGAACGGCTCGGCCAGGCGGATCGCAAAGCCGGACCACAACGCCAGCGGCAGCATGACGGTATCCGCCATCACCATGAGCCAGCGCTTCTTCGAGCGCGGCAGCTTGAACAAGCTTTCCAGGCCCTTTCTCAGCATGATCTGCAACACCGTTCCGGCATGTCTCGCCCGACTCCCCCGTCCACAAAAACTACCCGGATTACACTACAGCAAGTGTACGCACCCGCTCGCCGCCGCTCTCCATCGCGGCGTGCGCAGCATAAGCAAGCCGTGATGAAAATGCACTCATCGCTGAAGGGGTTGTCATCATTCCATGCTGGCAAGGGCGTTCGCCTGCCAGCAGGCTCCTACAGGGGCGGTGTTCGTGCACAGGGGTGGCCCGTAGCAGCCGCCTTGGCGGCGAAGCCCCTGCCAGGGCTGATTCACCCACTCAATCCAGCCAGATGGCATCCCACAGCGGATGATCACCCAGGTTGTGAACCAGTCCCGCTCTTAGCGGGTTGGCGACCACATAGCGGGCGACCTCTTCCCGGCGTAATGCGCGGTCGTGGAAGCCCTTCTGCCAGATGTGGCATCGCGTGCCCTCGAGGCGTCCAATGCGGCGAGTGGTGTTTGCCTTGACCTTTTGTACCGCCACCGGGAGTTCGCCGTGGTCCAGTTGCAACAGCCAGTGCAGGTGGTCCGGCATGACCACGAAACATAAAGTCGTGACGAGATCTTCAACCTCTCGCAACGACTGTACACAGCAACGAGCCCGGGAAAAATCTGCGAACCATCGCCGCCGGCGCGCGCACACCGTTGTGACGAGGTAGATGCGCCCCGGCTCGCTGAACCGGCCGCTTCGCAGGCGATGCCCTTGTGCCTTCCGTGGCATGGGATCTCCTTCGGTATTCCGTTTCGTGTTCGAGGATATCAGGCGCTGGTGGCTACGTTGAGGCTGGCAGGGGCTTCGCCGCCAAGGCGGCTTGTATGTTTAACCCCGGCAGGCCTAGAAAGGGTCTGTCGGGGTGGAGGGACGAGGCCGGCATCTGGCCTGTGGCACAGACGGTAGGAGAA
>NZ_KB906238.1:0-1815 GCF_000381225.1 Thioalkalivibrio sp. ALMg3
CCGAGGCCTCGCCGCCTCCGGCGGCGCGCAGCGCATCCAGACCTTCTTCCGTCTCCCCGCCCCGGAGCAGCGCCACCGCCAGCAATTCCTGGAGATCCTGCGAACCCGGGCTCGACGCAGCCGCGTCGCGCAACGCATCGATGCCGGCTTCGGAATCGCCGGCAACCAGCAGCAGTCGCCCGCGCAGCTCGGCCATGTCGGCCGGCTCGCCGGTGTAGTCACGGCTTGCCCGCTCCACGAACTGCAGGGCATCCTCCACGCGACCCTGTTCCAGATAGACCGCCGTCAGCGTACGAATACCCTGCAGCAACCCGGGGCTCTCCTGAACATAACGATTGAGGTTGTGTTCGGGCTGATCGCGGGCCTGCTGTTCGACCTGCTGGTACTTCCCGCCATGCTGGTCGTCGCGCATCGACTGTCGCGGGCGCGCACGGCCTGACCCCATGGCTCCTCGCGAGGCGCGACCGGTCCTTCGGTAGCCGCGCTCCCCCGCACATCACGCCCCCTCCCAATCGGCCCGTCGCCCCGATCCTTTGCCATTACCCGGGACCTCTTGTAACGCCCCCTGTCGATACGCCTTACAACCAAAAAAATACCCTCAACTTCCTGATTTTATTTTATTTGTTCTCCATGCACCCCCTACCCGGCGGCCTGACGCCCGCAAGCCACGCCAGCCTCCGTCGACCGCCTTTACAGTTCCGTCCCAGAACTGGGGCCTATCGCCCGCACGCTGCCAACAATCCAATACCCGCCGGGAAAACATCAAACTTTCCCCCTACATAACAAAGCCTTACGAACGATCACTCCTCGAAGTGAAACTTGGCACGTTGTCTGCCTATAACAACTCGGCAGCAACTGAATTGGCCATCAGGCCAAGCCCCGGCGATGGTTAAATCGCTTCAAATTGAGCATCAGGAGAAATCCATGAACGCGAAAAAAGCACTTCTTGCTTCGCTCTGCGTCGGCATTTTCGCCGCAGGTGCGAGTACCGCGACGGCGGAGACGATCGACTTCGACATGAACCTCGACGCCACCGCGAACTACAGCGGATCGGTCGAAAACGTCCGCCGGATCCAATTCGACCTGAACACCCAGACCTTCCAGTACATTCAGGACCCGAACAACCCGGTTCAGGTCGGCGATGTGTTCTATGACCGCGGGTACGGTGATGCCACGTCCTACCGGACCGTCACCAACGCGGCCGCGCCCCAGACCGGCGACATCCTTGGCAACGACTACTCCATGGGGCTCCTCTGGGACGAACTCCGCGGCGTGGTAACCGGCACCGATACAGTCGGCGGCAATTACGTCGTCACCGCTGACTACACCGGGGTCGGTTGCTGCTTTTCGCTGTTCATGGCCGAACCGACCCCCGGTTTCGGTCAGGACTATGAAGGGGCAAGGGCACACTACACCGACGGCGAACTGGTCATGGAGATGGGCCTGAAATCCGGCAACAGCATCCTGGAATTCGACAGCCAGGGCGGGGCCTTCATCGAAGGGACCTTCACCTTCGAATTCCAGGTGGACATGGTACTGCCGGGCTTCTGGTTCACCAGCGACGGCATCGACTTCGCCGACCTGATCGCGGACGAGGAAGGCGCCCCGACCTTCCAGGTCACGGCCTTCGCCAGCGCCGGCACCATCCAGGAACCGCCGCCGGAGACCTTCTTCGGTGACGATGCCAACAACGTGTACGGCGACACCCGCGACGGCCAGACCCTGTTCAGCGAAACCCAGTCCACCCACGATGGCAGCCTGCGCTTCGCAGTGCCGGAACCGGGCACCCTGGCGCTGATGGGCCTGTCCCTGCTG
>NZ_KB906239.1:0-1682 GCF_000381225.1 Thioalkalivibrio sp. ALMg3
GGACCAAGGAGGGTCCTGATGACGCGAGCCAGGAAGGAGCTCGTCTCGATCGAGGCGACGCCGTATTACCACTGCATTTGTCGCTGTGTTCGCCGTGCGTTCCTGTGTGGCGAGAATTTCTATTCCGCATGACGAGGTCGGACCTCGTTACCATCCACAGGGTCAATTCGAGCGCCGCGCGATCAGGTCCATCACCGCGCGGATGAGTTGCCACTGGCCGATAAGCCCCACGCCTTGCGGATCGATGTGGGAAAAGCCATCGATCAGGTGGAGGTCGACCTCGCCGATTGCACGGGCGAGGCGCGCGCTTTCGGTGTGCGGGATCATGGTGTCGGCCCGACCGTGGATCAGGATGGCACCGTTGGAAAGATGCGAGAGGTCGCGGTTGGTGAGGGACAGCATTTCGATGGCCTCCCGCGCGCTGGCCGGCAGATCATTCAGGAGCTCCGGCACGCGCTCCTGGTCATCGTTCAGGATTAACGCCAAGAGGGTCCGCCCCTCATCCCCGAGATCATCTGTCACGTCGTCGATGGGGGCCTTGGGGTCGCCCATGCGCCGGCGCGCGATTTCTTCGAGAATCCTGCGGTCTTCGCGGTTATCCAGCATGTGCAGATTGCCGCGCAGGAATAGCCACTTCGCCAACGGGTCAGGCGTCCGCGTCTGCCAGTGGTCCGATCCGGGCTCCTGGAAGGCCCCTGTGGTGGAGAAGGTGATGACGTTCTTCGTGTCGTAGTAGCCGCCGATCCCGACCAGGAAGTCGATGGCCGCTTCCCCCTGCGGCGTCAGCGTCGCCAGGACGGCCAGGCCCACGGCATAAGAGATCGCCGCGACCCCCACGTATTGTTCATCCGCTGCGCGCTCCACATCCAGACGGGACAGAAGGGCCGCGGCATCACCGATGGCAGCGGCCTCCTCGGGACGCACGCTGAGGTCTTTCGAGCCCTGCAGGTCGGGCACCAGCACCAGGAAGCGCGCCCGCGCCAACGTATTGGCGAGTTGCACCAGCCGCCGGTCGTCCTTGCCCTGCGGCGTGAAGCCCGGCACGAGGACGATGCGGGCCCCCACATTCTGCTGGGGATGATAGAGGTCGGCCGCGATGTCACCTTCGTCCGTCTCGAGGGTAAGCGTTTGGCGCGTGGGCTCGGGGGTGCGGTCCTTCAGCGTGCTCGGTCCCGCGCCGGCCTCGATGTCCTGGAGCACGCGCGTCGCCTCCCAGCTTTGGGTGCTGATGCAGCCGGCAAGCAGCAAGAGACCCAGCAACACAGCAGCGATGCGCAGCATGCGATTCTCCTGTCAGATGAGCGGTACCAGTCCCGCCGGTACCCTAAGTCTATATCCGGAGTGACCGGGTCGGACCTCCAGGCGTAGGGTGTAATGAACAGGTTGCGCCCTGATCGGCAAAGGGTTTGGGCCTTGGAGTGGCCATTTTCGGCCATGAGTGGGGCTGTAACGTGCGGGGTCTTCGGCGAGGTGTGAAGCGTCCGAGTCGGTGCGTACGGAGTGATCGACGGCGCGGATATCCAGCTGTGCCTGGATCTGGCGCAGGAATGATTGGCTTCCCATGAAGAAGAGGGCACCCATGACCTTTGGTTCATCGAAGGATACCGGGGAGGTGTTCGACCGCTGAAGGGCATCGTAGTCTCGCGTGGAGCCAGGAAGGACACGGGAGGGAGCGATGCTGG
>NZ_KB906240.1:0-1348 GCF_000381225.1 Thioalkalivibrio sp. ALMg3
GCGCGATCGGCGATGTCCTCGCGCACCTCGGTGAAGTTCGGGTGGTCCTGGGTGCGCGCCAGGCGCGCCTCCTTCAGCGAGACGTCGTAGTAGTCGTTCAGGTTGTCGACGCCGACCACCTGGTCGCCACGCTCCAGCAGGCGCAGGCTCAGGGCGCTGCCGATGAAGCCGGCCGAGCCGGTTATGAGTACTTTCATTCTTTTCTTTGTGTTGGTGTTTGTTGATTGATGGGTTGTTCGCGGGCGGACCCGCTCCGACATGTGCTTTTGGAGCCGAGGATTTTCGGCGCTTTCGTCGTGGTGACGAATCAACGTCTGCGGCGTTCCCGGAGACTGCCGCGTCGCTGCGCTCCTCGCAGTGACGGGGGTGTGTTCTTTGGCTTCCCGGGAGCCGCGCTGCCCCTCCGCCATCCCGGAAACTGCGCCACCCCACCGTCATCCCGGAAACCGCGGAGCGGTTATCCGGGATCTCCCACGTTCGGGCGGCCCCACCGGTGGAGATCCCGGCTCTTCGCTTCGCTACGGCCGGGATGACGGGGTGGGAAGACGTACGGCCGGGATGACCGGGAGGGTGTGCCGGACGGGTCGTGGGCATGTGGGGTGGCCGGCTCTGGCGGGGGCTTCGCCGCCAAGGCGGCTCCTACGGGGTGGGTGGCTCATCCGCGGGTTTGGCGTCTTGCACCTCGGCGCGGAGTTGTTCGATTTCGGTCATCAGGGCTTGGTGCTCGGCGCGTTTGCGCTGCAACAGGCCGTACGCCAGGCGGGCCTTTTCCTGCAGGCCGCTTGGCGTGAGCTTGTACAGGTAGGCCGAGCGGTTATCCGAGCGGCGGAAGTTCTGCGCCTTGACCCAGCCACGGTCGAGCACGGCCTTGAGCGCGTAGTGCGTCTTGCCCACCGACAGGCCCAGAGCCCGCGCGAGCTGGCGCTGGCTCATGTCCGGCTCGCGCTCCAGCAGGCGGAGCACTTCCAGATGAAGGTCGTCTTCAATCAATAGGTTATCGATTCGGTGGGCAGCGTTTGGGCACGCTACCGCCGGGACGGTGCACCCGGATTATTCGCGGGCCCGCCCTGGGGGAAGCTGCTGACTGTGCGTTCACCGGGTGAACGAAGGGCGAAAGTAGAGCATATCGGCCGGTCGCATGGCAATGGGACGGGCGTGTAAGAGAGCAAAACGGCACAGACTGATTGTTCACACTCGCCGCGACGATGGTCGGCATGACGTGTAGCGAAGGGCGTTGGCGCAGGTGGCCTTTGACTGTAGGAGATTCTATGTCTCTCCACAAGGGATCTTAGGTTGGTAATCGGTCTGATTTTTCATCAGGGCGAAGGCGACGCGGGCCAGCTTTCGA